>NZ_JANRKZ010000106.1:0-11043 GCF_033763155.1 Microcella sp. | reverse complement strand
AAGGCCCAGCTCGAGGAGGCCGGCGCCACGGTGGTGCTCAAGTAGTCATCGACCCCCGGGTCAGCGACTGCTGAATCGCGCGAGCCCCGCCCGTCTCACGACGGTGCGGGGCTCGCTCGCGTTCGGGGCCGGTCAGGCCGTCGGTTGCCGGCGCGCGGCCGTGCTCGCGCGCACGGTCAGCGCGGTCGGCAGCAGCAGGTGCTCGTCGGGCGGGGCGGCATCGGTGCCCTCGAGCTGATCGAGCAGCAGCTCGACCGCCCGGGCACCCTGCGCGCCGGGGTGCTGCGCGAGGGTCGTGAGCCCGAACATCTCGGCGAGCGGGTGGCCGTCGACGCCGATGATCGACAGCTCGCTGGGGATGCCGATGCCGAGCTGGCGGGCCGCCACGGTGATGCCGATCGCGATCTCGTCGCAGCCGGCGAAGATCGCGGTCGGCCGTGTGCGCGGGTCGCCGAGCACGGCGAGCCCGACGGCGTACCCGCCCTCGATCGAGAAATCGGCCTGCCGGAAGTCGTCGTCGACGGTGACTCCGGCGTCGCGCAGCGCCTGCGCGAAGCCGGTGTAGCGCTGCGAGTGCACCCGGAAGTCCATCTGCTCGTTCTGGTCGCCGCCGACGTGCATGATGCGGCGGTGCCCGAGGCTCAGCAGGTGCTCGGTGGCGAGACGCGCCGTCTCGACGTCGTCGATCGAGAGCGACGGGATGCCGTCGATGCGCCCGCCGATGCCGACGAGCGGCTTGCGGAGCGCCTGCAGCATCTGCACCTCGTGCGGGCTCAGGTCGATGGCCACCGAGATCACGGCATCGACGCGCTTGCGCACGAGGAAGTAGTCGAACACCCGCCGGCGCAGGTCACGGTCGGTGCTCAGCCGGTACAGCGTGAGGTCGTAGCCCGCGCGGATGAGGGAGGCCTCGATGCCCTCGAGCACCTCGGCGAAGTACCAGCGGTTGATGTACGGGATGACCACGCCGACGTTGCGCGTGCGCCCGGTGACGAGGCTGGCGGCGGTGGAGGAGACCACGTAGCCGAGCTCGGCGGCGGCATCCTCGACCCGCCTGCGCGTCTCGTCGGAGACGTAGCCCCGCCCGCTGAGCGCTCGCGACGCCGTCGATTTCGAGACGCCCGCGATGCGGGCGACATCGGCGAGGATGCTCATGACCTCGAGCCCTTCGTTGGACGGTGGAGGGGGTGGCCGGCCGGTCGGCCGCTCGGGGGAGCGCCGATGTCGGGTGTGCCGTGGCGTCAGTGTAGCCGCAAACCGGCCTGTGTGGAAACGGTGCCAGGTGAGAGCGGTTTCCCCGCGACACGTGGGGATCGCTCGGCTGTGCGGACTCCGGGAGTTCGGCAACGGAACGGTAACGGAGGGAGCACTCCCGCTTGCATCCCCCGCGCGGGTGACATACGGTGACCCTGGAACCGGTTCCCGACGATGCGATCCGGTCGCCTCGTCAGGTCGGGATCCACCCATGCACCGCAACCACCACGCGCGTCACTCGGCGCGCTGACCGACCTCAACGAGGAGGAAACTCATGAGTTCACTCTCCGCCGCAGGCTCATCGCGCCTGCCGCCGCGCTCGGCGCCCTGAGCCTTGTGCTCGCGGGCTGCGCGGCCGAGACCGACCCGGGCGCCGGCGGCGACGCCGACTGCTCGGCCTACGAGGCCTACGGCACCTTCGAGGGCGAGAGCGTCGAGCTGTACGCGACGATCATCGACACCGAGGCCGACGCGCTCGTCGAGAGCATGGCCGACTTCGAGGCCTGCACCGGCATCACCGTCGAGTACAACGGCACGCAGGAGGCCGAGACGCAGATCAACGTGCGTGCCGCTGCCGGCGACGCGCCCGACCTGATGATCATCCCGCAGCCCGGTCTGCTGCAGCGCCTGATCGCCGACGGCTACGTCGTTCCCGCGCCCGACGCCGTCGAGGCCAACGTCGACGAGTTCTGGAGCGAGTCGTGGAAGGGCTACGGCACGGTCGACGGCGAGTTCTACGCCGCGCCGCTGCTCGCCAGCGTCAAGGGCTACATCTGGTACTCGCCGGCCGACTTCGAGGAGAACGGCTACGAGATCCCGACGACCTACCAGGGCCTGCTCGACCTCACCGAGCAGATGACCGAGCGCAACGAGGGCCCCTACCGCCCGTGGTGCGTCGGCTTCGGCTCGGGTGACGCGACCGGCTGGGTCGGCACCGACTGGGTCGAAGACCTGGTGCTGCGCAACTCGGGCCCCGAGGCCTACGACGCGTGGGTTGCCGGTGAGCTGAAGTTCGACTCGCCCGAGATCACCGAGGCGTTCGACCTCGTCGGCGAGGTTCTCCTGAACGAGGACTACGTCAACGGCGGCTTCGGCGGCGTGCAGTCGATCGTGACCACCACCTTCCAGGATGGCGGCCTCTCGATCCTCGACGGCACCTGCTCGCTGCACCACCAGGCCTCGTTCTACGAGGCGCAGTGGGGCGAGGGCGTGACGGTTGCTCCCGACGGTGACGTCTGGGCGTTCCTGACCCCGCCGATCGCGGAGGGCGACCCCTCGGCCGTCACCGGTGGTGGCGAGTTCGTGGCCGCGTTCAACGACCGCGAGGCGACCGCGGCTCTGCAGGCCTACCTGTCGAGCGACACCTTCGCCAACGAGCGCGTCTCGCGCGGTGGCGTCATCTCGGCGAACAAGGGTCTCGACCCGTCGCTCGCCGGCTCGGACCTCGCCCGCCAGTCGGTCGAGATCCTGCAGGGAGAGGACACCATCTTCCGCTTCGACGCCTCCGACCTCATGCCCGCCGCCGTCGGCACCAGCTCGTTCTGGACCGGCATGGTCGACTGGGTGAACGGCACGCCGACCGCGGATGTCCTCCGCGCGATCGACGCGACGTTCCCGCAGTAGCACGCAGCGGACGCTGAACCACCGATGGCCGGCCCATCGGACGACGACTCGTCCGATGGGCCGGCCTGACGGGTAGCGTGGCAGTCAACCCAAACCAATGGAGGTTTGATCCGGCCTGGAATTCTGGTCCGACCTGTTCGAGAAGTTCGGGGTCATGTTCCTCGGCCTGGCGGCCTTCGCCGCCGTCGTGGGAATCGTGCTCTTCCTCGCCGATCGAGCGCCGAAGCGCGGGCGCGATGTGCTGCAGCTCGCCGCCTTCCTGGCACCCGCCCTCATCCTGCTCGCCGTCGGACTGGTCTACCCGGCCATCCGCACGACGATCCTCGCCTTCTTCAGCCGCCAGACGGCCAACGGCTCCGAGTTCGTCGGGCTGGACAACTTCGTCTGGATGTTCACGCAGCCCGAGATCACCATCGTGATCATCAACACCCACATCTGGGTGGCTCTCGTGCCCACGCTCTCGACGATCTTCGGACTCGCCTACGCCGTGTTCATCGACAAGTCGCACGGCGAGAAGGTTCTCAAGTCGCTCGTCTTCATGCCCATGGCGATCTCGTTCGTCGGTGCGGGCATCATCTGGCGCTTCATGTACGAGTACCGCGAGGTCGGCTTCAGCGAGCAGATCGGTCTGCTGAACCAGATCCTCGTCTGGCTGGGGCAAGACCCGCAGCCCTTCCTCGTCAACTCGCCCTGGAACACGCTCTTCCTCATCGTCGTGATGGTCTGGATCCAGACCGGATTCGCGATGGTGCTGCTCTCGGCGGCGATCAAGGGAGTGCCGGTCGAGATCATCGAGGCCGCCCGCCTCGACGGCGCGAACGCCTGGCAGTCGTTCTGGAACGTGACGGTTCCCGGAATCCGCGGCACCCTCGTGGTCGTCGTGACCACGATCTCGATCGCCACCCTCAAGGTGTTCGACATCGTGCGCGCCATGACCGGCGGAAACTTCGACACCTCGGTCGTCGCCAACGAGATGTACACGCAGGCCTTCAACCGCGGCGAGACGGGCTACGGCTCGGCTCTGGCCGTGGTGCTGTTCGTGATGGTGCTGCCGATCGTGCTCTACAACGTCCGTGTCATGCGCAAGCAGAAGGAGATCCGATGAGCGCCCCCGCCGCTGCTGCCAGCGCCACCGAGCAGACCAGCACCCGGGCCATCACCACCGCTCCCGGCGGTGGCAAGGCCCGCCGGGTGAAGGAGCGCCTGACCTCGCCGTGGGCCACCGCCGCGGCGATCATCATCGCGGTCATCTGGACGATCCCGACCTTCGGCCTGCTCGTCTCGTCGTTCCGCACGCCCGAGGAGATTCGCTCGAACGGCTGGTGGAACATCTTCGTCAGCCCGAGCTTCACGCTCGAGAACTACCTCGACGTGCTCACGGTGCAGGGCGCCTCGTCGGCGAACCTCGGCTCGTACTTCGTGAACTCGCTCGTGATCGCGATTCCGGCCGCGCTGTTCCCGATCATCCTCGCGACCATGGCGGCCTACGCCTTCGCGTGGATCAAGTTCCGGGGCTCCGCGGCGCTGTTTGTGCTGATCTTCGCCCTCCAGATCGTGCCGCTGCAGATGGCCCTCATCCCGCTGCTGCAGATCTTCAGCGAGGTGCTCGGCATCAGCGGCACCTTCCCCGCGGTCTGGATCGCGCACACGATCTTCGGGCTCCCGCTGTGCATCTTCCTGCTGCACAACTTCATCAGCGAGATCCCGGGCGAGGTGATCGAGGCGGCGCGGGTCGACGGTGCGAACCACACGCAGATCTTCTTCCGCATCATCATCCCGCTGTCGCTGCCGGCGCTCGCCTCGATCGGCATCTTCCAGTTCCTCTGGGTCTGGAACGACCTGCTCGTCGCCCTCGTGTTCTCGGGCGGCACGGCCGATGTCGCACCGCTGACGCAGCGCCTGGCCGAGCTCGTGGGCAACTTCGGTCGCAACCAGGAGCGACTGCCGGCCGCGGCGTTCATCTCGCTCGTCGTGCCGCTCATCGTGTTCTTCAGCCTGCAGCGCTACTTCGTGCGCGGCCTGCTGGCGGGCTCGACGAAGGGCTGATCAGCACCGTCCTCACACCGGGATCCCCGGTGGTCCCACCTAGGCTCACGCTATGAGCATGGGTGGCGGCCGCCGGGGATCACGGGTGTCGAGCGGCGATATCGCCGCGCAGCGGGCGGCGAACGCCGAGGCTCCGCGCATCCCCGACCTGCTTCCGCGCATCGCCGAGCTGTTCCGGCCGCACCGCACGCCGCTCGCGATCACGATCGCGCTCGTGCTGGTCTCGGCCGCGCTCAGCGTCGTGCCGCCGCTGCTGACCCAGCAGGCCTTCGACCGCGGGCTCTTCCCCCCTGAGGGCACCCCGAACGTTCCCGTGCTGCTGCAGCTCGTGAGCGCGATGCTCGTGCTGTGGCTCGTCTCGGCCGGCATCGGCATCGGGCAGACCTATCTCACGGCCACCGTCGGCAACAGCGTCATGGCCGAGCTGCGGGTGAGACTCTTCGCCCACCTGCAGTCGATGGAGCTCGGGTTCTTCACCCGCACCAAGACCGGCGTCATCCAGTCGCGGCTGCAGAACGACGTCGGCGGCGTCGCGAGCGTGCTCAGCAACACGGTCTCGAGCGTCATCGGCAACACCGTCACGGTGCTCGCCGCGCTCGTCGCGATGCTGCTGCTGAGCTGGCAGCTGACGCTCGCGGCGGTCATCCTGCTGCCCCTGCTCATCGCGGCCCAGCAGCGCGTCGGCCAGGTGCGCGCGCGCATCGCGACGAAGACCCAGGAGTCGCTGAGTGACATGACCGCGATCACGCAGGAGGCCCTGAGCGTCTCGGGCATCATGCTCGCGAAGGGCTTCTTCCGCCAGCACGCCGAGGTGGACCGCTACCGCGCCGAGAACGAGACCCAGCGAGGCCTGCAGGTGCAGCTGCAGATGAGCGGGCAGTTGTTCTTCGCGATGGTCAACGTCTTCCTGAGCGTCATCCCCGCCGTCATCTACCTCGTCGCGGCCTTCCTGCTTCAGGCGGATGTCGCGATCACCGCCGGCACGCTCGTCGCCTTCACGACGGTGCAGGCCCGGTTGACCTTCCCCCTGCTCGGCCTCCTGCGCGTCGCCCTCGATCTGCAGACCTCGGGCGCGCTCTTCGCGCGCATCTTCGAGTACCTCGACCTCGAGCCGGCGATCGTGGAGAGCGCCGACGCGCGCGACGTCGATGCGAGCCAGGTCGGGCGCATTCGCTTCGACGACGTCGTCTTCCGCTATCCCGACGCCGGCGACGCGCAGCGGCCGACGCTCGACCACGTCTCGTTCGCGGTCGAGCCGGGGCAGTTCGTCGCCTTCGTCGGGCCGTCCGGGGCGGGCAAGACGACCGTGTCGTACCTGATCCCGCGCCTGCACGAGGCGAGCGCGGGGCGGGTGCTGTTCGCGGGAACCGACGTGCGAGAGCTCCGCCAGCAGAGCCTCATCGCGCAGGTCGGCATCGTCAGCCAGGAGACCTATCTCTTCCACGCGACGATCGCCGAGAACCTGCGCTACGCCAAGCCCGAGGCGAGCGACGCCGAGCTCGAGGCGGCGTGCCGCGCGGCGAGCATCCACGACACCATCGCCGGGTTCCCCGACGGGTACGACACGGTCGTGGGCGAGCGCGGCTACCGGCTCTCGGGCGGCGAGAAGCAGCGCATCGCGATCGCGCGCGTGCTGCTGAAAGACCCGCCCGTGCTGATCCTCGACGAAGCGACGAGCGCCCTCGACTCGGTGTCGGAGCGCGTCGTGCAGGCCGCTCTCGACTCGGCGACGCGCGGCCGCACGACCATCGCGATCGCGCACCGCCTCTCGACCATCGCGGCTGCAGACGTGATCCACGTGGTCGACGGCGGCCGCATCGTCGAGAGCGGCGCGCACGACGAACTGATCGAGCTCGGCGGGGTCTACGCACGCCTGGTCGCCGAGCAGTCGACGGAACTGCGGGTCTCGAGCGGCAGTCCTCAGACCGAGCGGCACAGCTCCGTCGAGAGGTAGCGCAGCCCCGAGTCGCACAGGATCGTCGCGACAGTCGCATCCGGGCGTAGTCGCTCGGCGACGCGGATCGCGGCGACGATATTCGCTCCAGACGACGTTCCCGCGAAGAGACCTTCCTCGCGCGCAAGCCGACGAGCCATCGCCATCGCCTCATCCGCGCCGACGGTCACGATCTCGTCAACCTGTTCCGGCTCCCACAGCGGCGGCACGAACCCGGCGCTGATGCCCTCGATGCGGTTCGAACCCGTCGGGCCCCCCGACAGCACGGCCGACTCGGCGGGCTCGGCGGGCTCGACGGGCTCGACGGGCACGATGCGCATGCCGGGGGAGTGCCCCCGCAGCACGCGTCCGACGCCGTGGATCGAGTGCGCGGTGCCGACGACGTGCACGAAGGCGTCGACGGCGCCCTCGACTGCGGCGCGGGCCATCCGGTCCTTCATGCTGCCGGTCGGATTCGCCCACTCGAGCTTGGCGCCGCCGTGCGGGCGCCGCCGTGCGGGCTCAGTCGCCGCAGCTCGACCATCGGCGTGTCGCCGATTCCCGCGAAGGCGCGATCGATCCGTCCACTGCGGCACCGATTCCTGGTCGTGGCGCTCGAGCTCCAGTGAGCCACAGCGTGCCACTGCGCACGACGCATCGCAAGGCCCCGCCGGGGTCGACGCGGCGCTACGAGCGTTCGGCGAGCAACTTGGTCATGTAGTCGATCTCCTTCTGCTGCAGCATGACGATGCTCTGCGCGAGAGGTGCGATGAGCGCGTTGTCGCTGCGCGCGAGCAATGCCTCAGCCATATCCATGCCACCCCGATGGTGGGCGATCATGAGTTCGAGGAAGATTCGTTCCGCCTCCACGCCGTCGGCGTCGCGGAGCCGCTGCATGTCCTCGGAGCTCGCCATGCCCGGCATCTCGGTGCTCGCCATGGCGCCGCCCCCATGATCCATACCGGTCATGCTGCCGTCGAGCGTCGGCTGCGACATCCACGCCATGGGCGGATCGGAGGACGTCTGCGGCAGGTTCCACGCCGTAAGCCACGCGTACATCTGCCCGGCCTGCTGCGACTGCGCCGTGATGATGTCGAGGGCGAGGAGCCGCAGCTCGTCGTCGTCGCTGCGGTCACGGATGAGAATGGCCATCTCGACGGCCTGGTTGTGGTGTGCCTGCATGTCTCGGGCGAAGCCGGCTTCTGCGCTCGTCGAGCTCGGGGTCGGGGCGGCTTCGGCCGGAGCAGTGGTGCGGCCGATCAGCACCCCTGTGACCAGGGTGAGCAGTACGAGTACCGCCACTGTGAACAGGCGCACCCGGCGCGAACCGGCTTCGACCCCGATGCGGCCGTCTCCGGCTTCCACGGTCAGCGGACCTTTCCGGGGCCGTCGACACCCTGAGTGCACAGCGCACCTGGCTCGGGCGCCGACGCTGCCAAGCGATACTTCGTGATGAAGTCGTCGAGTCGGGGATCGTCGACTCCGTCGAGCGACACCTGGACGCCCCACGCACTCGCGACGACGGGGGCGTCGAGACCCTCGAAGGGCGAGAGCACCACGTAGCTGCTCGGCATCGCATCACGCAAAGCACCGAGATCGCCGTCAGAGACTTCGGCCGCGTCGTAGGTGATCCAGACGGCGCCGTGCTCGAGGGAGTGCACGACGTTCTCGCTCGGCAGGACTTCCTCGTATACACCGCAGTTGAGCCACGCGGGGTTGTGCGGGCCACCGGCGGGCGGGGTCATGTCGTATTCGACGGGTGTCTCGACGTGCGCTGGCTCGAGACCTTCGAAGGTCTCGAGCCCGGCGATGTCGATGTCGGCGGGGTCGACCTTCGGCTGCGCGCTCGTCACGACGATCGAGATGATGATCGCGACGACGGCGAGGGCGCCGACGACGGCGCTCACGACGGTGATGAGGTTGCGGCGCTTCTCGCGCTGTTGCTTGGCCTTGAGGGCGGCGACCTTCTCGGCGCGGCGCTTCTCGCGCTGCTGCTTGATCGTGAGGTTCTCGTGGTTCGACACGCTCGGGGCTCCAGTCGTCAGGGGAGGGGTCAGTCGGCGCACGCGCAGGAGCGCCCAGGGCTCACCCATTATCTCAGATGACCTTTCCGCTTCCTGTCAGAGCGGGCGCGGTCGGGCCCGCTGCCATCCGGTCGCCGCCTTCGAGGAGGATGCCCGGCGCGAGTAGGCTCGCAGGATGAAGTTCGCCCGCTCCGTCGTCGACCTCATCGGCGACACGCCCCTCGTGCAGCTCACCCGCGTCACGGAGGGCATCTCGGCCACCGTCTTGGCGAAAGTCGAGTATCTGAACCCCGGCGGTTCGTCGAAAGACCGCATCGCCACGCGCATCATCGATGCGGCTGAGCGTGAGGGCTTGCTCAAGCCGGGCGGCACGATCGTCGAGCCGACGAGCGGCAACACGGGCGTCGGACTCGCACTCGTTGCCCAGCAACGCGGGTATCGCTGCGTCTTCGTTTTGCCCGACAAGGTCGGCGACGACAAGCGCAATGTGCTCACGGCGTACGGCGCCGAGATCGTCGTCACGCCCACGGCGGTCGCACCCGAAGACCCCGAGTCGTACTACAGCGTTTCTGACCGCCTGGCCCGCGAAATTCCGGGCGCGTTCAAGCCCAATCAATATGCGAACCCCAATGGCCCCCGCAGCCACTATGAGACCACGGGCCCCGAAATCTGGCGCGACACCGACGGCCGCCTCACGCACTTCGTGGCGGGAGTCGGAACCGGTGGCACGATCTCGGGCACGGGCCGCTTCTTACGCGAGGTGAGCGCCGACCGGGCAAGCGGTCGCGTGCAGGTCGTCGGCGTTGACCCCGTCGGCAGTGTTTATTCGGGTGGCACGGGTCGCCCGTATCTCGTCGAGGGCGTGGGCGAAGACTTCTGGCCGGCCGCCTATGACCCCTCCGTCGTTGACCGCATCGTCGCGGCGAGCGATCAGCAGTCGTTTGACATGACGTTGCGGCTTGCCCGTGAAGAAGGCCTGCTTGTTGGTGGCTCGTGCGGCATGGCCGTCGTCGGCGCCCTCGAGGTTGCGCGCGAGCTCGGCCCCGATGACGTTGTCGTGGTGTTGCTGCCCGATGGTGGCCGTGGCTACCTCGGCAAGATCTTCAATGACGGGTGGATGCGCCGCCACGGCTTCACGCCCCCCACCGGCTCACCCACCGTGGCCGACCTGCTCGGCACCCCGCCGCGCGAACTCGCTCACCTGCGCCGCGAACACACGGTGGCGGATGCGGTGGCAGCACTCGAGGCGCACCCCGGTTCGCTTCCCGTCGTCACCGCCGAGCCGCCACTCGTGCTGGGCGAAGTGGTTGGTGCGGTCGACGCGCGCACGCTGCTGCGCGCACTCGCCACGGGCGCGGTGACTCCGGCCGATCCGATCACGGCGGCGATGGGGCCGAGCATGCCCGTCGTCGGCGCACACGAGAGCCTCGAGGCTGCGGGCGAGCGCTTTGGTGACCGCGGAGCCGGGGGTCAGCATCCCGACACCCTCATGGTGCTCGACGGCGGAAACCCCGTCGGCCTGCTGCACCGCACCGACCTGATTACCGCTCTTGCCGGAGGCAACGCATGACCGACCACGACGAGCACAGCACCCAGGGCTTTGCGACGCGGGCCATTCACGCGGGGCAGGCATTCGACCCCACGACGGGCGCGGTCACGCCACCGGTGTACTTGACCTCGACGTTCGTGCAACGCGCGATCGGCGACTTGCGTGGCGGGTATGAGTACGCGCGTGGCGGCAACCCCACTCGCGATGCGCTGCAAGAACAACTCGCCTCGCTCGAGTCGGGGGCACACGCGTTCAGCTTCGCGTCGGGCCTCGCCGCCGAAGATGCTCTGCTGCGGGCTGTGCTGCGCCCCGGTGATCACGTGCTCATGGGCAATGACGTCTATGGCGGCACTCATCGGCTGGTGCGCCGCATCTTCGCGCCGTGGAACATCGGACTCACGACTGTTGAGCTCAGCGACACCGACGCAACGCGCGCGGCTCTCGAGTCACTGCGCCCACGAGTGCTGTGGCTTGAGACCCCGAGCAATCCGCTCATGAAGATCACCGACATCTCGGCGCTCGCCGAGATCGCTCACGCGGTCGGCGCACTCGTTGTCGTCGACAACACCTTCGCCACGCCCTACTTGCAGCAGCCGCTGACGCTCGGCGCCGAT
>NZ_JANRKZ010000105.1:0-4170 GCF_033763155.1 Microcella sp. | reverse complement strand
CACGGCTGCGGGTCGCCGCGCTGCACGCCGGCCGCTTCGCCGCGGCCGGGCTCACGCGCGTGGCCGACCTCGGCTGCGGTATCGGCGGTGACGCCATGGCCCTCGCGGCTCTCGACCTGAGTGTCACGGCCGTGGAGCGCGATGAAGCCACCGCGGCCATCGCCGCCTACAACCTCATGCCGTTCGCGAGCGCCCACGTCGTGCACGGCGACGCGCTCGACCAGTCACTCGACGAGGTCGACGGTGTGTGGCTCGACCCCGCGCGCCGGGCCGGTGCCACGCGCCTCAGCGCGCCCGAGGACTGGTCGCCGAGCCTCACCGCTGCTCTCGCAATCGCCAACCGACTGCCCACGGGAATCAAGCTCGGCCCCGGCATGGACCGCGCGCTGCTTCCCGACGGACTCGAAGCGCAGTGGATCTCAGCCGATGGCGAGGTCGTCGAACTTGTGTTGTGGAGCGGAACTCTCGCGCGCCCCGGCGTCGGCCGAGCCGCGCTTGTGCTGCGCGGCGACGAGCCCCCTGCCGAGCTCCGTGCCGAGGCCGATAGCGACGACGTCGAGGTGGGCGCCCTCGGCGACTACGTGTATGAACCCGACGGAGCCGTCATTCGCGCGCGCCTCATCGGCGATCTCGCCCGCAGCATGGGGGGCCGGATGCTCGACCCCACAATCGCCTACATCACGTGCGACACCCCGAGCCCGACGCCGTTCGCGCGCGGGTTTCGCGTGCTCGAACGCCTGCCCCTCGCCGTGCCGGTTCTCAAGCGCGCGCTTGCTGCGCGCGACATCGGCACTCTCGAGATCAAGAAGCGCGGCGTCGACATCGACCCCGCAACCCTGCGACCCAAGCTTGCGCTCCGAGGTTCGCACTCAGCGGTGCTGCTGCTCACGCGCATTGCGGGCGAGCGAGCAGCACTCATCGCCGAACGCTGCGACTAGCCGCCGAATCCGCCGGCGGAGCCAATCAACAGCCACGGCAGAATCGACACGGCGATGAGCGCCAGCCCCAAGAGAAGGGACAGCGCAACGCCGGCGTAGCCGGTCGACAGACCCGCAATCGCCATGCCTCGCGCGTGCGGCTCGCGCTTGAGCGCGATGTGCCCCAAGATGACGCCCGCGAGGGCCGGCAAGAAACCGAAAGCGAAGAGCGAGAGCACCAAGCCGAGAATGCCAAAGACGAGCGCGAGCACGCTGAGCGTCGAGGGCGGCGCGGTCGGAATTGAGCTGTAGGGGTTAGCGGGCACGACGGCCCGAGCGGCAGCCGGGGCAGCCGCGGCCGGCGCATACGGGTTGGGGCGGTCGGCCGCCGCGGGCGGCGGAGTCACGATGGGGGCCGGCTCGACGGCGGCAGGCGCCGTGGCGGGAGCCTTCGTTGCGGGAGCCTTCGTGGCCGACTTGGTGGCAGCCGGCTTGGCGGCAGCAGGAGCCTTCGTGGCGGCAGGCTTGGTGGCCGCGGGCTTGGCGGCCGTAGCGGGAGCCTTCGTTGCCGGGGCCTTCGCGGCAGCAGCGGGCTTCGCCGCAGCGGCAGGCTTAGCGGCGGCAGGCTTGCGCGTGGCCGGCTTCGCGGCTGCCGTGTCGAGGGACGGAAGCGGAGCATCCGCAGCGCCCTGACCGGGCGCGGGAGCGGGGGGCGGAGGAAGCGTCGAATCGGCCACGGGAGTCTCCTTGAACGGTGGTGAAGGGATAACGGTTACAGCGCGAGAGTACCGAGCGTTGCCAAGTACACGCCCCAAAAGGCGAACCACAAGATTGTTCCGACCCACCCGATGATGGTGGCGGCGAGCGCCATGCCTCGACCCGACTCGCCCGTTTGGGCAATCTGGCGAAGGGTGATGTGGCCCAGCACAGCACCGGCGATCGGAACGAGAATCGCGAGAATCAGGGCAACCGGGGCTAGGCGGTTTGAGCTGCGAGTGGCTGACTCGGTCATGGGCGCACACCGTTCGGGTCGAGTGGTGGGTGGGTAACTGCTTCGCACATGATAGAGGCCCGCACCCGGGGTTTGTCCGGGTGCGGGCCTCTTCGTCAGCGCTGAGGCCTAGTAGCTGTAGCTACCCGTTGATCCGAGGATCAGGAACGGCAAGAAGATCGAGACAACAACAGCGATGAAGCCGACCACGAGGCCGAGGTAGCCGAGCACGAGGCCCGCGATCGCGAGACCGCGACCGTTCTCACCGGTCTTCTTGATCTGGCCCAAGGCGATGTGGCCACAGATGACCGCGCCGAGCGAGATGAAGAACGCGAGCACGAGCGAGACGATCGCGAGCGTGTTGGTCTTGGGGCCCGTGGCTGCCGCGGCGTACGGCGTGGCGGCGGGGGGAGGGGTGACGTCAGACATGAATGTACTCCTGCAGAAAAGTGACGGTGGCAGCCCGAATGGGCTCACGCCATGGTCGCAGTGTGATTCCCGAGTGTCAACGCGACGCGTCGCGGTGCGTCATGAGCAGCTAGGCCTGAATCTGGGTGACCGGAAGCGTCGAATCGGCGCTCACGTCGAGCGGAGACGGCGAATGCCCCGCCATGATGAGTTGTGCCGCGAGCGCGGCGATCATCGCGCCGTTGTCGGTGCACAGCGACAGCGGCGGGATGCGCAGCTCAACTCCGGCAGCAGCGCAGCGCTCCGCGGCGAGCGCCCGCACCCGTGTGTTCGCTGCGACTCCCCCGCCGAGCAACAAGCGCGGCACTCCCAGGTCGGTGCAGGCCGCGATGGCCTTCGCCGTGAGCACATCGGCGACCGCCTCGCGAAATGAGGCGGCGATGTCGGCGGTGGGCACGGTCTCGCCCGCATCCCGAAGCTTTTCGACATGCCGTGCCACCGCGGTCTTGAGCCCGGAGAACGAAAAGTCGTAGCGGTGGTGCTCGAGGTCTTTCGGCAGTGTAAGCCCTCGGGGAAACCGCACGGCGGCCGGGTTGCCCTCGGCGGCCGCTCTGTCGATGTGCGGGCCGCCCGGGTACGGCAGTCCGAGCAAACGGGCCACCTTGTCGAATGCCTCGCCCGCAGCGTCGTCGATGGTCTCGCCGAGCAGCTCAACGTCGCTCGTGAGGTCGCGCACATGCAGCAGCGAGGTGTGCCCGCCCGAGACGAGTAGGGCGATCGTGGGCAGCTCGATGGCGGGCTCACCCTCGGTGCGCAGCACGTCGGCGCCGACGTGACCCACGAGGTGGTTGACAGCGTAGAAGGGCTTATCGAGCGCGACGGCGAGCGCCTTGGCGGCGCCCACTCCGACCATGAGAGCGCCCGCGAGACCCGGTCCGCTCGTGACGGCGATCGCGTCGAGGTCGTCGAGCGTCACGCCCGCCACGGCAAGAGCTTCACGCAGCGCTGGTTCGAGCGCCTCGAGATGAGCACGCGCGGCAACTTCGGGCACGACTCCCCCGAAGCGCGCGTGCTGCTCCATTGACGATGAGATGACGTTCGCGAGCAGCGTCGTGCCGCGCACGATTCCGATGCCCGTTTCGTCGCAACTCGACTCAATGCCCAGCACGAGAGGCTCTGCGGTCATCGCGGCACCTCCCAGCGCATGACGATCGCATCGACATCGTCGGGTTGGTAATACCGGGGCCGAACGGCAATTGCTGCGAATCCGTGGCGCTCATACAGCCGCTGCGCCGTCGGATTGTCGGCGCGCACTTCGAGCAACACGTCGTCGGCTCCGCGCGCAGCGGCCTCGGTGAGCAGCACGTCGAGAAGGCGCGCCCCGATGCCTCTGCCTCGATGCGCCGCATCGACAGCGATCGTTTGCACGTCGGCCTGCTCGACACCGGCGGGTGCGCTCAGGCCCGCGTAGCCAATCACGGTCTCCCCCTCAACCGCCACGATGTAGCGCGTGTGCGGTGCGGCGAGCTCGGCGGCCATCATGTCGCGGCTCCAGGCGTCGGTGAGAAATGTTGAGGTCTCGAGGTGCATGATGGCGTCGAGATCGCTCAGCGCGGCGTCGCGAATGGCGGGCGGATGCACTAGCTCACCCGCTTCGGTGTCGACAGCGTCACATCAGGAGCGCGCAAGTACAGCGGCTGCGGTGCGGCAAAGGGCAACCCCGCGGCGAGCCGAGCGAGTGCCACGTGCGCGAGCGGAACGGCAGGAATCTCGAGCACCTCGTGCGCGGGAACGGCGTCGTCGGGTGTCCACTCCATACGCGCGACGAGGTGCGCGGGCTCGACGACCGTGGGC
>NZ_JANRKZ010000104.1:0-7281 GCF_033763155.1 Microcella sp. | reverse complement strand
GCCTCGAGCGAGCCGGGAGCCCGGTTGGCGGGCGGTCTGCTGACCCACCTCATTGGCATCGACGCGACCGAAGAACGCGTGGCTGACGATCGTGTGGCGATCGGCGACGCCGGAGCTGTATGTGCGGCGATTGACCCGAGGCCCCTCGTGACACGGCGGGCACCGGTCGAGGTGGCACTCGCCCCAGGGTCGACGCGAGGTCAGACGGTCGTTGACTTGCGCACGATGGTCGGCGCAGACATTTCACCGACGCGCGACGTACCGCTCGCGACGGTCGTGACCGACGTCGACCCTATGCCCTATCGCGCGATGTTTCTCGAGGCCCTGCTGGGCACGCTCGACGGGCAATGATTCGCTCGGAGAGCAAGGTCGTCAACGCGCTTCGCGCCGCGCTCGGCGACGCCGTGTCGACGAACACGGCCGACCTCGAGGCCGCGCGGAGCGATCAATCGGGCCAGCGTTCTGAGCACCCCCCTCTGGCGGCCATCACGGCGCGCTCGATCGAACACGTTCAGGCGGCCCTTCGGATCGCCCACGAGCACGGCGTGCCGGTCGTGCCGCGCGGCGCGGGGTCGGGTCTCACGGGTGGCGCGATGGCGAGCCGCGGCCAACTCGTGCTCTCGACCGCGGCGATGACTCGCGTGCTCGAGATTAACGAAGCCGACCAGCTCGCGGTTGTCGAGCCGGGAATCGTGAACGCCGAACTTAATCGACTGCTGGAACCCCGTGGTCTACGCTGGGCGCCCGACCCAGCAAGTCGAGAGATCTCGACCGTCGGCGGAAACATCGCCACCAACGCCGGCGGCCTGCTGTGCGCCAAATACGGCGTCACGCGCGAGGCTGTGCTCGGCCTCGACGTCGTGCTTGCCGACGGCACGCTCATGCCTCTCGGGCATCGCACGGTCAAGGGCGTGACCGGGCTCGACCTCACGGCGCTCATGATCGGCTCCGAAGGCACGCTCGGGGTGATCGTGGGGGCGACCCTCAAGCTCACGCCGATCCCCACGGGCCCGGTCGCGACGATCGGCGCGTACTTCGCGACGATCGAGCAGGCGGCCGAAGCCTCGGCGGCGATAACGGCAGCGCGGGTGCGGCCGGCGGCGATGGAACTCGTAGATCCGCTGGCGCTTGCGAGCATCCTGAACCATCTGGGGCTACCGCCGCGCGAAGCCGAGAGCGCCCACTTGCTCGTGCAGACCGACGGTGAAGCCGCCGAGTCAGAGGCACACGCGGTGCTCGCGATCATCACCGCACTCGGCGGATCCGCGAGCATGACGACCGACCCCGACGAGGGCGAACGGATGCTCGCTGTGCGCCGCGCCATGCACCCCGCCATGGCGGCTCTCGGTCAGGTGCTCATCGAAGACGTCGCGGTGCCCCGCTCACGCCTGCCCGAGATGTTCGCCGAGATTCGTCGAATCGGCGATCGCTATGGCATACGCATTCCGACGGTGGCACACGCGGGAGATGGCAATCTGCACCCCAATCTCGTCTATCACGGCGACGAGGTACCCAACGAGGTGTGGGCAGCAGCGGGCGAACTGTTTGAGGCGGCGCTCGCACTCGGCGGCACCCTGACGGGTGAGCACGGCATCGGAACCCTCAAGCGGCGCTGGCTCGCCGACGAACTCGGAGACGAACAAGTGGCCCTGCAGCGACGCATCAAGGACGCGTTCGACCCGCGTGGCATTCTGAACCCTGGGGCGGTTTTCTCGGCGCCCTAGTCGGCCGTCGGTGCGGTGGGAACGATGACAAACACCTTGCGCACGCGCTCGTGCACCTGCCAGGTTCCGCGCCATCCCTCGGGTGTCACAAAGAGGTCGCCGGCCGTGACCTCGAGAGGCTGCTCACCGTCTTCGGTGAGCGTGACGCGGCCACTGATGAGGTAGCAGATTTCGTGATAGCCCTCGCGGGTCGCCGTGAACGTGCCGGGGTCGGCTTCCCAAATGCCCGTCTCAACGGGCCCACCAGTCTCCCCCGGCGCAGTCCACAGGTCGACAGACCCTTCAGACTGGCCGGGGGTGACGGCGGTCGGTTTTGGCGTAAACGCGCCGAGAACGTGCTCGGGCGCGTTACGCAGCAGAACCGTCGTCGCCATGGAATTAGGCGACGCGGATCATCTTCTTGTTGACGAACTCGTCAATGCCAAGCGTGCCCAACTCACGACCCGAGCCCGACCGCTTGATGCCACCGAAGGGCAGCTCAGGGCTGTCGGCGAGCACGCAGTTGATGTAGACCATGCCGGCTTCGATCTGGTCGGCAACGCGGTGCGCCTGCTCGCTGTCGGTCGTGAACAAGTACGAGCCAAGCCCGAAGGGGGTGTCGTTCGCCAACTCCACAGCCTCGGCTTCGTTCGCGACCTTGAAGACCTGGGCGACGGGGCCGAAGAACTCTTCGTAGTAGGCGTCGTTGCCGGGCTTGACGTTCGCGAGCACGGTCGAACTGAAGAAGTTGCCCTCGCGAGTTCCGCCCGTGAGCACCGTTGCGCCACCCGAGACGGCGCGCTTGACCTGGTCTTCGAGACCTTCGGCCGCACTGCTCGACGAGAGAGGTCCGTAGGCGCCGCCCTCAACCATCGGGTCACTCGCCTGCGTCGCCGACATCTGCGCCACGAACTTCTCCACAAACGCGTCGTAGAGCGAGTCGATGACGATAAAGCGCTTGGCGCCGTTGCACGACTGACCACTGTTGTCGAGGCGAGCGTTGGTGGCCATTTCGACCGTCGCATCGAGATCGTCGGTGCTCAGCAGAATGAAGGGGTCGCTGCCACCGAGCTCGAGCACAACCTTCTTGAGGTGACGGCCCGCCTGCTCGGCAACCGCGGCACCGGCGCGCTCCGAACCGGTGAGCGAGACGCCCTGCACGCGCGGGTCAGCAATGATCGTGCTGATCTGGTCGGTCGTGGCGTACAGATTCGTGTAGGCACCGACCGGAAAGCCGGCGTCGGCGAAGATCTGGTGAATAGCTTCAGCCGACTCGGGGCACTGCGCCGCGTGCTTGAGCAGAATGGTGTTGCCGAGAATCAGGTTGGGGCCGGCGAAGCGGGCGACCTGGTAGTACGGGAAGTTCCACGGCATGATGCCGAGCAGCACGCCCATGGCGCTCTTGCGAATAAAGGCCGAACCCTCGCTGCCCTCGGCCAGTGCGATCGGCTCATCCTTGAGCAGCTCGGGGCCGTTGTCGGCGTAGTACTGGTAGATGTCGGCCGAGAAGTCGACCTCACCCAGAGCGTCACCGATGGGCTTGCCCATCTCGCGCACGATGATCTCGGCGAGGTGCTGACGACGCTCGCGGTGCAGGTTGGCGACCTTGGCGATCAAGGCCGCACGCTCAGCCACGGTCGACGAGCGCGACCAAGCGCGGTAGGCGTCGTAAGCGTGATCGATCGCGGTGGCGACCTCGGCATCCGTCGCGGTCGGGTACGACCGCAGCGTCTCACCGGTGGCGGGGTTGGTCACTGCGTACTTGCTCATGAGGCTCCTCGATGATTCGACGGTTCGGGTGCGACCGTGCGCACGCGACAGCGCGTACGCGCCCCCAGCCTAGAGTCCCGGCGGGGTCGACCGCATCGCCGTGATGGAGATTCCCGGCGCATTCTTCGCCAGCGCGTATACCCCTCAGGTGGGCCGTCTACAGTGCCGGTCATGGTCGTCTCTGCACGCGCATCCGCCTCGCATCGGGATGCCCGCCGCCGTCCCCTCGGCCGACTCAGCAGACTCGTGCGCGAGGTCGTGACCGGCGCAGCCCTCGTTCCTCGCGGCTTTGCCTTGTGGCGCCGCCGGCCCGCCGTCATGGCACTCGGCATGGTGCCCGCGTTCATCGCTGCCGCACTCATCGCGGCTGTGCTCATCGGCCTCGGACTCAGCGTCGACGCCCTCGCCACCGCCGTGACGCCGTTCGCCGAATCGTGGGCAGAACGCGACCGCACCGTGATGCGCACGCTGCTGGCACTGGTCATTGTCGCGGGCGCCATCATCGGCACGATGTACATCTTCACGACCCTCACGTTGCTCATCGGTGACCCGTTCTACGAGCGCATTTGGCGCGCTGCCGAGAGAGAACTCGGCGACTTCACTCCCTCGCCCGTGCGGTTTTGGCGATCGTTCGGAGATGCTCTCCTCCTGGTTCTGCGCGCGATGGGCTTCGCGCTCATCACCGGCATTGTCGGCCTGATTCCGGTTGTGGGCTCGGTGACCGCGGCGGTGCTCGGCCCCGTTCTTGCTGGTCACCTGATCGCCCGCGAGCTCACGACCCGAGCGTTCGAGGCCCGAGGCATCACCGCCGCCGATCGTGCTCGACTCTTGCGCGGATCGCGTGCTCGAGAGCTCGGATTCGGCGTCGCCACGCAACTCTTCTTTCTCATTCCGGGCGGGGCGATTGCCGTCATGCCGGCGGCAGTTGTCGGTGCAACGCACCTCGCGCGATCAGTGCTCGAACGCGCGGCGGCGGCGGCTGGCGAAACTGGTGTAGAGAAGACACCATGACCGACTCTCCGCTTGACCTCATCGGTTTCGACAGCCTGCTCAGCGATGACGAGCGCGCGACGCGCGACCGCGTGCGCGCGTTCGTCGACGCCGAGCTGCGCCCGCACATCGCCGAGTGGTACGACGCGGGAGTCTTCCCCACCGAAATCATCAAACCCATGGGCACGCTCGGCCTTCTCGGCATGCACCTGCAGGGCTATGGCTGCGCGGGCCGCTCGGCGGTCGAATACGGTCTCGCCGCGGCCGAGCTCGAAGCGGGCGACTCGGGACTGCGCACCTTCGTCTCAGTGCAGGGCTCGCTCGCGATGACCGCGATCCACACGTTCGGTTCAGAAGGGCAGAAGCACGAGTGGCTGCCGCGCATGGCAACGGGCGAGGCGATCGGATGCTTTGGCCTCACCGAACCGAATGCCGGCAGCGACCCGGCCTCGATGCAGACTTTCGCACGCCGCGACGGCGACGACTGGATCATCTCGGGGTCGAAGCGGTGGATCGGCCTCGCGTCGATCGCCGACATCGCCGTCATCTGGGCCCAGACCGAGCACGGCATCCGGGGCTTTCTCGTGCCGACCACGACGCCCGGCTTCACGGCGACGCCGATTGGGCAGAAGCTCTCGATGCGCGCCTCGATTCAGTGCGACATTGCGCTCGACGAGGTGCGCGTGCCGGCCAGCGCACAACTGCCGGGTGCCGAGGGATTACGCGGTCCGTTCACGTGCCTCAACCAAGCGCGCTACGGCATTGTGTGGGGCGTCATGGGGGCAGCGCTCGACAGCTACCGCGTGGCTCTCGAGTATGTGACTCAGCGAGAGGTGTTCGGCAAGCCCGTCGCTGCCTACCAGCTGACTCAGCAGAAGCTCGTCGACATGGCCCTCGAGATCAACAAGGGCTTTCTGCTCGCCGTGCAACTGGGCAGGCTCAAAGATTCCGGTCAGCTACAGCCGCACCAGATTTCGGTGGGCAAGCTCAACAACGCGCGCGAGGCAATCGCCATCGCCCGTGAGGCGCGCGCGATGCTCGGCGGCAACGGCATCACGCTCGAGCACTCACCGTTGCGGCACGCGAACAACCTCGAGTCGGTGCGCACCTACGAGGGAACCGACGACGTGCACACCCTCGTTCTCGGCAACCAGATCACGGGTATCCCCGCGTTCCGCTAGGCCTTAGCTGGCGTCGCTTGCGTCAGACGTTGAGGACCTCGGCGCGCGCGCCGCACGGCTTGCACCCTTGGCCACGGCGGCACCCGTCGCTTCGCCCACAACCTTGCCGTTGATGAGCTCGCCAATATCGATTCCGACCAGGTCTTTAATGATCTTGGTCGACGTCGCGAGTTGGCCAGCCACGTTCTCACCGAGCTGGTTTGTTCCGGTGCCATCCGACGAAATGACGGTCATATTCTGGATGGCCCCGAGCGGTTCTGCGGCGGCGCGAACGATCTCGGGCAACTGGTCGATGATGCGCTGCTTGAGCAGCGCCTCGGCGCGTTCCGCGAGAGCTTCAGCCTGCGCGCGGGTCGAGTCGGCTTCGGCCGTACCCTTCGATCGAATGGCCGACGCTTCGGCATCACCCTCGGCCGCAAGGGCCTCAGCAGCCGCGATGCGTCGAGCTCGTTCGGCGACACCTTCGGCCTCAACGGCTTCGGCCGCACTCTTGCGGCGGTTGCGTTCGGCAAGACCCTCGGCCTCGATGGCTTCGGCGGCTGCCTTGCGGGCGTCACGTTCGGCATTGGCAGCCGCGACGGATGCGAGTGCGGCCGCGTTCGCCTCTTTCTCGATCGCGTAGGCCTGTGCGTCGGCGACGGCGCGCACCTCGGCGTCGAGCTCTTGCTTGCGCAGACCCACGCGCTTCTGAGCGGTGAGCTCTTGCTGGCTCACGACCTCTTGCTGGGCGATCGCCTCGGCGAGTGGTGCGGCGGCAGCTGCTTCTGCCCGAGCCTTATCGGTCTCTTTCTGAATCTCGGCGTTGCGCAAGTCGAGCGCACGCTGGCTTTCGGCGATCTTCTGGGCTGCCGCAATGCGCGCTTCTTCTGACGCTTGCTGAGCCTGAGCTTCGGCGATCTCTGCGACCTGCTTGACGCGAGCGGCCTCGGCGCGACCCAGGTCGCGAATGTAGTTGTTGTCGTCGTCGATCTCCTTGATCTGCAGGGTGTCGATTTGCAGGCCCTGAATGTCGAGGGCTTCGCGCACCGCCTCGAGCACCTGCTCTTGCAGAGCCGAACGGTTGGTAATGATCTCTGTCACCGTGAGCTGGCCGACGATCGACCGCACCGAACCACTCAAGACCTCTTCGGTCGACGACTCAATCTGGTCTTGCTGGTTCAAGAAGCGCTGGGCCGCCGCGCGCACCATGGCTTCAGATCCCCCCACCTTCACGACGGCAACGGCATTGACGCGAATCGTGATGGCGTCACGGGTCTGTGCCGTCGCCTGCACGTTGAGCTGCCGCGACCGCAGGCTGAGCTTGAAGTAGGCCTCGACGATGGGCTTGACGAAGACGCGCGAACCAAAGACGACTCGCTGGCCGACGTTTTCCATCTCGGTGTTCTGCGCGCGCTCTTTCGGCGTGCGCTGGCGCGACGTGACGATGATCGCCTCATCGGGCTTCGCGACTTTGATGCCCCGCAGCAGCACCACGATGATGATGATCGCGAAAACGACGGCAACGCTGATGCCGACGACTTGCGTGAAGAACCCGTTGATTTGATCGAGGAACATGCCCTCAGTATGACGGAATCGAGAGAAGTTCGGTGCTGCTACTCGGCGGCCGCAAGCTGCCCGCAGGCTCCGTCGATTTCTTT
>NZ_JANRKZ010000103.1:0-4371 GCF_033763155.1 Microcella sp. | reverse complement strand
TGTGGACGCCGCGCGCGAATGCGTTCTTCGCGCGTCGCTAGGCCGCGTTCACACGAGCGAACGTGCGTAGCTCGCCCCTGAACCGGTTCGTGGCGGAAGGTGGCCGTCGCGCAAGCGGGCCAGTCCGTCGATGACGAGGTCGACCATGAGCGAATACTCCTCTGCGTGGTCGTGGTGTTCGCGAATCGTGACACTAATGCCGGGATAGTCACCCGCGAGATCCCCGTTGTACAGTGCCTGCACGCTGTCGCCGAGCGCCGCGGCAGTGGGGCGGCGCGCCTGTTGTGCGGTAAAACCCATGATCGTGCCGTCGACGATGTGCAGGCCGTGGTGCGCGAGCTGCGGAGTGAAGCCGGCCTCGAGCAGTGCCGTCGTGATTGTCTCGGCGTAGCGCAGCCGGCCGTCTCCCGCTCGAGGGCGAATGGTCACCAGTTCGACCGCCCAGGGGCGGGCAAGCAGGGTGGCGTGGGCACGGTGCATGATCGCGGCGATGCGCGCGCGCCAGTCGGCTTTGAGGGCGGCCTCGTCGTCGATCCAGTCGTGCACGATGACGTCAACCATCGCATCGAGTAGGGCTTCTTTGTTGGGCACGTGACGGTAGAGCGACATCGCTTCCACCCCCAACGCGGTGCCGAGTCGCCGCATGGTCAGCGCGTCGAGACCCTCGGCGTCAGCGAGGGTGAGAGCAGCCTGCAGTACGCGATCGTGGGTGAGGGCATCCCGAGTTCTCGCCATGGTCGCTCCTTGACAGTGTCGCCGCTGTGACATAGTTTACGGCGTAAGCATACACCGTAAGCAATCGAGAGGCGCGTGATGAAGTCCGTTGTCGCAACGACCTATGGCGGCCCCGAGGTGCTGCAGGTTGTGGATGCTCCGCCGCCCGTCGCCGCCGAGAACCAGGTGCTCGTGCGCGTCGCCGCGAGCTCGATCAACCCGCTCGATTGGCACGAGCTGCGCGGCACGCCCTATGTCGTGCGGATGATGCGGGGCCTGCGCACCCCCAAGCCGAGCGGCCAGGCCATGGGGTCTGACGTCGCGGGTGTCGTCGAGTCGGTGGGTGCGGGCGTCACGCGGTTCACGGTGGGCGACGAGGTCTTCGGCTTCGGGTCGGGCGCGTGGAGCGAGCTCATGGTCGTGGGCGAGTCGGGCCTCGTGCCCAAGCCCGCGGGTCTGTCGATGGCTGACGCGGGCTCAGTCGGCGTTGCGGCGATCACGGCCCTGCAGGGTTTGCGCCGCGGCGGCCTCGTTGCCCCGCGCACGTGGGGCCCGGGTGAAGTCGAGCCCATGCGCCCGCGCGTGCTCATCATCGGAGCGTCCGGCGGAGTCGGCACGTTTGCCGTGCAGATTGCCAAGTTGCTCGGAGCGCACGTGACGGCCGTCACGAGCACCCGCAATCTCGAGCTCGTCGCTCGACTCGGTGCCGATGACGTTATCGACTACACGACCACCGAGGTCACGCGGGGCATCGCGCGGTTCGATCTCATCTTTGAGCTCGCCGGAAACCGGCGGTTGCGTGACCTGGCGCGCATCCTGACCCCGACGGGTTCGCTCGTGTCGTGTGGTGCACCGAAGGGAGAGTGGCTGGCGCCGCTGACTGCGCCCGCGAAGCTCGCCGTCGCCTCGCTGTTGTCGCGGCGCACGTACGCCTCGTTTCTCGCGAAGCGCGACACGGCCGATCTGCAGGCGCTCGCCGACTGGTTGGCCAACGGTGCGCTGCGTGTCGTCGTTGACGAGGTCTACCCGGTTGACCGCATCGCCGAGGCGGTTGCCCATGGTGAGGCGGGGCACGCGCGCGGCAAGGTCGTCGTCACGGTGTGATGCGTGAGGTGTCAATCGGCACTCGAGGGTGCAGACTCAGATCATGACGGTGCATGCCCACGAGTTGGTGATGACCCTCGATCGTCGCATCGAGGCCTCGCCGGCAGACGTTTTCGCCGACTGGACCGTGCCCACTCGATTGCAGTGGTACCTCAACCCCTCGCACGCGTCGAGTGCGACGGTTCCCATCACAGTTGACCTCACCGTCGGTGGTGCGTGGTGTGTGCCGATGGTCATCGACTCCGACACCGCTTACATGACCGGTGGCGTGTACCGCGAGATCGTTCCTGGTCGCCTTTTGCGCTTCGCCTGGGGAGCCCGGCCCGGCTGGCCCGACCCGTCGGAGGAGCGCGAAGGCCTCGTGACGCTCAATGACGACGACGGGGCAACGGCACTGCACTTCGCTCTCACGTGGATTTCGCGCGCGGGCGACGACACGTCGATCTGGCCACAGTGCGTAGCCGGGTGGACAGACACGATCGATAGGCTCGTCGCTCGATACGAGAGCTAAAGGAGTTCGCATGTCATTTCAGGCCTATCTCGACGCCGTCGAGGCCAAGACGGGCAAGACGCCGCGAGCGATCGTCGACGAAGCCATCGCACGCGGCTACGACGATGCGAGCGTCAAGGCGGGCGTCATCATTCAATGGCTCGCTGATGACTACGGACTCGGGCGTGGTCACGCCATGGCGATCGTGCATGTCATCAAGAAGGGCCCTGTGATCGACCCGAAGCACGTCAACTCGGGCGGAACCCACAGCGACCCCAGTACTGTTCTCTGGCTCGACGGCATCGCAACAAAGCCGTAAACACGTCGTAACCGTCGCCACCTAGGCTGACCCTCGTGGTTGCCAATTCTGAGAAGCCCGTGATGCTCTTCGAGCGCGTCGAGCTATGGGAAGAGTGGCTTGAGGCGCATCCCGAACACGCGGGGGTTCGCCTCAAGATGCGCAAGAAGCGCTCGACCGCACCGGGAATCACCTACGACGAAGCGCTCGAGTCGGCGCTGTGCTTCGGGTGGATCGACGGCCAGATCTATGGCTTTGACGACGACTACTCGCTGCAGGTCTTCACCCCACGCCGTCCGCGCTCGGTGTGGTCGCAGCGCAACGTGGGCATCATCGAGCGCCTGACCGAGGCCGGCCGCATGCGACCGCCAGGCATCGCTCAAGTAGAGCGCGCGAAGGCCGATGGCCGGTGGGATGCCGCCTACAGTCAAAAGAGCATGGTGGTTCCCGCAGACCTGCAGGCCGCTCTGGATGCGTCGCCGGCCGCCGCGACCACGTTCGCCTCGATCAGCTCAACAGCGCGATTTGCGATCGTCTTTCGCCTCGATGGCGTCGTGCGGGCCGAAACGCGCGCCCGCAAGCTTGCCGGCTACATCGAGCAGCTCGAACGGGGCGAGTCGCCTATCTAGCGGGCCTGTGCGGGAATGTCGATTGCTCCCGTGCGGGCCTCGCGGTCGCTGCGGTCTTTCCGTAGTGCCGTGCCGCCGATGATGAGCGCGCACGCGATGATCACGAGGTTCTTGACGATGTACTGGCCCTCGAGAGTGAGCCCCCAGGGCACGACCGTGAACGTCACGGCGGGTAGCAGAACGAGCGGCAAAAACGTCGCGGGCATCTGTGGAATGAGCAGTAGCAGCGCGAGCCGCGTGAGCGGCGGGAAGAGGAAGGCGACCCCGATCGCTACCTCCCACAGCCCGATGAGCGGAATGATGATCTCGGGCGTGAGCCAGTAGACGGTGGCGGCCACGAGGTCATAGGCCGGGCTCAGGTCGCCGATCATCTTGAGCGCCCCGAACCAGATGAAAACGATCCCTAAGGCGAGGCGCGCGAACTTGATGCCGAAGGCATCCATGGTCCAGACAACGAGGCGGTCGAACTTCTCGAACAGTGCAGTAATCGTCGTCATGGCGTCTCTCTTCTGTCGGTGCTTCGACGCTAAGCGAGCCACCTGGATGAGCGGTGCTCGCCCGGTGTGCGCGGGCTGATGGAGGGGGTAGCGTGTGGCCATGACGCCCTCGATCGCCGTGCCGACCATCAGTCTCGACCGCGACCCGGCGGTCGTCGGGCGTGAGTTCGACGAGACGCTGCGCACGGTGGGGTTCTTCCAGGTCGTTGACCACGGGGTTGACGCGGCCGTGGCCGATGCTGCGTGGAACCTCGCACGCGCATTCTTCGACCTGCCGCTCGCCGACAAGCTCGCGGTCGAGCGTGCGCCCGGAGGACTCTATGGCTACTTTCCGATGCGCAGCGAGTCGCTCGCGGCCTCGCGCGGCGACGTGACGCCGGGCGACTTGAAAGAGTCGTTCAACATGGGGCCGGGCATCCGCCCCCATCACGTGCCGGTTGACGAGACCGAGACCGCGCTGTTCACGGCCAACGTGTGGCCCGCGGCTCTGCCCGAGCTGCAGCAGGCGTGGCAGGCCTACTACGCCGAAATGGGCCGCTTGGCTGATCGACTCATGGGCATGTTCGCCCTCGGGCTCGACCTGCCCGCCGACTACTTTGCGGCGCACATCGACGCCAGCCCGAGTGCCTTGCGCGCCAT
>NZ_JANRKZ010000102.1:0-6533 GCF_033763155.1 Microcella sp. | reverse complement strand
TGCTTATCGCGGCGGCCGAAGGGCGCATCCCCGAGCCGACCGTGGCCGTGATGGGGGCGGAAGAGCTCTTGCTCTCCGACGCCGTTCGCCGCGTGGCTCGCGTCGCTGGCCGCAAGCCCGTGTTCATCGCGCTGCCCGTGTGGTCGATACGCGCACTGGCCCAGGTGACCGAGTGGACGATGAATGTGCCGCTCGTCGCCAAAGCTCAAGCGCGCATGCTCGCCGAGGGCGTGAGCGAGCCGCTGCCCTGGGCGCCCGAGGTGCCCGCCGACATTCGCCCGTCGAGCCCGTTCAGCGCCGAGAGCATTCGCGCCGCACTGCCCGACGCGGGCCGATTCGGCTGGAACGATCTGCGGCTCGCCCAGTGGTGGCAGCGGCGGCGGCCAAAGAACTAGGCGGGCGGGATGCTCGCCGCGAGCATCCCGACACCCCGACCTACGCGTGCAGGGCGTCGTTGAGCTGCACGCCCGCGCCCGTGCGGGGCAGCACCTCGACGGCTCCTGTGACCGAGCTGCGGCGGAACAGCAGCCCCGCAACCCCGGAAAGCTCAGAAGCTTTGACGGTGCGCGGCTGCCCGTCGGCTCCGACCGTGCCGTCGACCACGACGACCTTCTGGCCGGCCGTCACGTAGAGGCCCGCTTCGACGACGGAGTCGTCGCCGATCGAGATGCCCACGCCGCTGTTGGCGCCGAGCAGGGCGCGCTCGCCGATCGCGATGCGGTGCGTGCCGCCGCCCGAGAGGGTGCCCATGATCGAGGCTCCGCCGCCGATGTCGCTGCCGTCGCCCACGACGACGCCCTGGCTGATGCGGCCCTCGACCATCGAGGTGCCGAGCGTGCCCGCGTTGAAGTTGACGAAGCCCTCGTGCATGACGGTCGTGCCCGGCGAGAGGTAGGCGCCGAGCCGCACGCGCGAGGCGTCGGCGATGCGCACGCGCGGCGGCGTGACGTAGTCGAGCAGGCGCGGAAACTTGTCGACCCCGAGCGCCGAGATTCCTGCTTGCTGCAGTGCCGGGCGGCGCGCGTCGAAGTCGTCGGGGTGCATGGGGCCCGCGGTCGTCCACATGACGATGGGCAGGTGGCCGAAGATGCCGTCAAGGTTGAGCGTGTTGGGCTGCACGAGGCGGTGGCTGAGCAGGTGCAGGCGCAAGTACGCATCGGGCGTGGATGCCGGCGGCGCATCCAGATCGATCGTCACCGTGCGGGCCTCGCGACGCACTCCGCGGCGGGCGTCGTCGCCCTGCAAGTGCTCGATCTCGGCGGGAACGATGTACGGGTCGCGGCCGTGCGGCAGCGTGCCGAGCTCGGGGCGCGGGTACCACGTGTCGAGCACCTCACCGTCGGCAAGGCGCACGGTGGCGAGGCCATAGCCCCAGGCGTGGCGCGTCGCGCGCTCAGAGTCGGTGGCGGTGGCGGGGGCGTTCGAGCTCGACATGACTCCAGGCTACCGGGGCCCGATTACGCTGGAACCGTGATCGAGACCGCCACCCCCGACCTGCCCGTGCACGAGGGTGTTGTGGCGCTGACGCAAGCGCTGTGCGATGTGCCGAGTGTCTCGGGTGATGAGCGGATGCTCGCTGACGCGATCGAGCGCGCCCTGAGCATCCACGCCCCGCACCTTGATGTGCTGCGCGACGGTGACGCGATCGTCGCCCGAACGCGCCTGGGCCGCGCGCAGCGCGTCGTGATCGCGGGCCACATCGACACCGTGCCCATCAATAACAACCTGCCGACCCACCTCGAGGGCGATGCCGAGACCGGCACGCTGCACGGCCGCGGAACCGTCGACATGAAAGGCGGCTGCGCCGTCATGCTCGCGCTCGCGGTGCAGCTCGACGCGCCCGCCTATGACGTGACGTGGGTCTGGTACGACCACGAAGAGGTCGCGAGCGAGCTCAACGGCCTGGGCCGCCTCGCGCGCACGCACCCCGACCTGCTCGCCGCTGACTTCGCGATTCTCGGCGAACCGTCGAACGCCGTCGTCGAAGGCGGCTGCAATGGAACGCTGCGCATCGAGCTTCGGGCGACCGGCCGCCGCGCTCATTCGGCCCGCGCTTGGATGGGCGAGAACGCCATTCACGCGCTCGCCCCGGCGCTTGCCCTGCTCGCGAACTACGAGCCGCGCTCGATCGAGGTCGACGGGCTCGTCTATCGCGAAGGCCTCAACGCCGTGAGCATCAGCGGGGGAGTCGCGAGCAATGTGATCCCCGACGCGGGTGTGCTCACGGTCAACTACCGCTTCGCGCCCGACAAGTCGGCAGCCGAGGCCGAGTCGTACCTGCGCGAGCTGTTCGCGGCCGCAGCGCCCGAGCTCGACCTCGTCGTGACCGACTCGGCCGGCGGGGCACGCCCGGGGCTGGATGCTCCGCTCGCGCAGCACTTCATCGCCGCGGTCGGCGGCACCCCCGCGCCCAAGTACGGCTGGACCGACGTCGCCCGTTTTGCCGAGCTCGGCATCCCCGCCGTCAACTACGGCCCCGGAGATCCCTCACTCGCCCACACCGACGACGAGCGGGTGCCAGTCGAGCAGATCATCGCGTGCGAGCGAGGGTTGCGGGCATGGTTGACCTCAGCCTGAGGCGCAGCGCCCTGCGCTGGTGGCTCGCGGTCGTTGGCGTGTGGGCGGCCTCGCGGCTCGTCACGACCGCGATCATGCTGTCGTTCGCGGCCCGCCAGGCCGACAACGCCTGGACGAGCGCCAACCCCGGCTACCTCGACTTCGCTCGACTGTGGGACGCCCACTGGTACTACATCATCGCGGCGGTCGGCTACCCCGACCAGATTCCGCGCGACGAGAACGGCCTCGCGGGTGAAAACGCGTGGGCATTCATGCCCGTCTACCCCGCGCTCATTCGCCTGGGCATGGCGCTCACGGGCGACTTCTCGGCACTCGGCTTCGCGGCAGTCGCGGTCACGATCTCGGTCATCGCGAGTCTCGTCGCGACGATGCTGTTCTTCGCTCTCGCGAAGCGCTGGCTCTCGTCGGGCACGGCGTTGCTCGCGACCGCGCTGTTCTGTTTTGCGCCTCTCTCTCCGATCATGCAAGTGGGCTACGCCGAGGCACTGCACCTCGCGCTGCTGTTCGGCGCGCTCATTCTCGTGCTTGACCGTCGCTGGGTCGCGCTGCCCTTCGTCGTCACGGTCATGGCGCTCACCCGGCCGAGCGGGCTCGCCTTCGCGTTCATGCTCGCCCTCGTGTGGGGCTGGCGGTGGATGCGCCGCCACGACGATGACTTCGCCCCCGTCGAGCGGCTGCGCCTCGGTCTCGCGGCCGTCATTGCCGGGTTTGCGGGCCTTGCGTGGCCGGGCATCGTCGCGCTGCGCACGGGCGACCTTTTTGGCTATATCGACACCGAGCTCGCCTGGCGCCGGCCCTACATCGGTGACGTCGAGCTGTTGCCGTTCACTCCCTGGTTTCAGGGGGCCCACTGGTGGGGCGGGCAACAGTGGTGGCCGGGGCCCGCGCTGCCGGGGCTGCCGTGGTCGATGGGAGAAGTGCTCGGCCCGGTCATCCTCGTCAGCCTGTTGATAGTGGCCGCGCTCTCGTTTCTGCTGCCCGCGATGCGCCGCATGCCCATCGAACTGCGGTTCTGGATCATCGCGTATTCGCTCTACCTGCTCGCGGTGTTCTTTCCGCAGTCGAGCACGTTTCGGTTGCTCGTGCCGCTCGCTCCCGTGCTCGGCGCGGTGGCGCTCGGCATCGCGAGCGTGGGTGCCGGGCGACTCTCGGGGCGCTGGTCAGAACGCACGAGCCTCGCGGTCAGAGTGGCCCTCGCGGTGCTGGCACTCGCACTCGGCATCGTCGGGCAGTTCGCGTGGATCCACATCGGCTGGTGGGTTGACGGCTACGACTTCACCCCGCCGTGATCAGGGGATGAACACTGTCTGAATCTGCGGTGTGACCAGGCCGAACGCGGTTCGCTCGATTTAGCCGTAGGGCATCTGTGAGGGATAATGGAGGGCACTGTTCAGCGAAGGGGAGAACCAATGGCAGCCATGAAGCCCAGGACCGGCGACGGACCGATGGAGGCTGTCAAGGAAGGCCGCCTGATCATCGTGCGCGTGCCCCTCGAGGGTGGTGGCCGCCTTGTTGTGTCGGTCAACGACGACGAGGCGAAAGAGCTGCACGACGCGCTCGCCGCGGCGATCGGCTAGGTCGAAACCCCCACTCGCCGCGCCTAGCGCGCGGTGATGAGCTGCAGAAGTCCGTCGCCCACGGGCGAGATCGCCACGTGAACCGCAGCTGATTCGCTGATGGCTGCGATGATGCCGCGCAGCTCTGCCGTAACGCCATCACGCTTGGCGGGGTCGGCGACCGTGTCACGCCAGAGAGCGTGCGGAATGAGCACCGCTCCACCCGGCCGCACGAGTCGCAGGGCATGTTCGAGGTAGTCCGCGATCGACCCGGCGTCGGCGTCGATGAGCACGAGGTCATAGCTCGCCTCGTTCATGCGCGGAAGCACCTCGAGCGCACGTCCGGTGATGAGCCGAACGCGCGAGGGCGCGTAGCCAGCCTCGGTGAAGTGGCGGCGCGCGACGTCGTGGTGGTCAGCTTCGATGTCGATCGAGGTGAGGAGAGCATCCGGAGCGCCCTGCAGCACCCACAGGCCCGAGACGCCGGTTCCGGTGCCGATCTCGATGACCGATTCGGCGCGCAGGGCAGCGGCGATGACCGCGAGGTGGGCGCCCGTGGCGGGGCTCACAGGCTCGATACCCAGCTCGAGCGATTGCGCGCGCGCGGCGCGAATGCCGTCAGATTCGACCGTCTGGTCTTCGACGTACTTCCACGACAGGTCTTTGCTGGGCACGGTGCTCCTTCTCACAGCCAGCCTAGGGCGAAGACCTCAGGCGACCGGGCTATTCTCAAGGGGTGTCCTGGGGTCTGACGTTCGAGAAGCTGCTGCTCATCGGGCTGATTGCTGTCATCATCATCGGCCCCGACCGACTGCCCGGCTACGCGGCCCAGTTCGGGCGCCTCATTCGCTCGCTGCGCGACATGGCCAACGGCGCGAAAGAGCGCATGCGCGAAGAGATGGGCCCCGACTACGACGACGTCGACTGGAAGAAGCTCGACCCGCGCCAGTACGACCCGCGCCGCATCATTCGTGAAGCGCTCAGCGACGATCCGACGCCCACGCCCGCGGTCGCGCCGCCGACCGCGACGGTGCGCGAGTCGGCGTACGCACAACGGCAGCGGCTCATTCGCGAGGGTCGACCGGCTCCGTTCGACTCTGAAGCGACCTAGCCGCTCGGGCGAGCGTCTTTCGCGCGGCGACGGATGCTCGCTCAGCGCTCGCCGACGGTGCGGTAGCCCTGCACCACGCGCGTGGCTTCGTGCTGCAGCAGTTCGAGCACGCGGCGCACGCTCGGTCGTTCCGCTCGGTCGGCGCGCATGAGCGCCGAGATCTGACGCTCGGCGGGCAACCCGGTGATGGGTCGCGTGACGATGCCGTTGCCGTGGCTGCGCGTGGTGAAGCGCGGCAGAATCGCGATGCCGACTCCCGCGGCCACGAGGCGCTCGACGATGAGATTGTCCATGATGCGCTGCACGATGCGCGGCTCGCGCCCCACCGCGGCGCCGAGGCGCTCAAGCACGCGGTCGTAGGGGTAGCCTTCGGGCGCGCCGATCCAGTCGGCGTCGACGAGGTCTGAGCCGTGCACGACGTTCTTCTCGGCGAGCGGGTGCCCGGCCGGAAGCGCGACGTCGAACGGCTCGGTCATGAGCGGTACACACCGCAGGCCATGTTCTTCCCAGTGAGCCGGAACGCCCTGCGAGTCGGCGATCACGATGTCGTAGTCGGGCGTGAGCTGCGCAAAGTCGGGCAGGGGCATGTCGTGGTCGGTGAGCACGACCTCGAGGCCCGGTTCGTCGCGCACGGCAATGAGAACCCCTGGCAACAGCATCTGGCCCGCTGTCGGAAACGCGCTTACCGAGACCGAGCCCTGCGGGCTCTGCGTGAACTCGTGCCACAGGGCTTCGGCCGACTCGATCGCGAGAGCGATGCGGCGCGCGGTGTCGGCGAGGGCGAGCCCCGCGCCGGTCAACACCAGCCCACGACCGTGCCGCTCGGTGAGCGGAACCCCCACTTCGGCCTCGAGCACCTTCAACTGCTGAGAGACCGCGGATGCGGTGCGGTGCGTTGCCTCGGCAACCGCGGTCACACTGCCGCGGTCGGCGAGCTCGCGCAAGAGGTGCAAGCGGCGGACATCCATTGTCCAATACTAAAGCAAAACTGAACTATCACTTCAGAAACAATCGATTGTGCTAAAGCGTGACGCGCGATGAAATAGAGGTGTTCAGGAAACCAAGGAGACCCCATCATGACCGCCGTGCTCATCATCATCGCCCTGCTTGCCGTCGCCGCCGTTGCGTCGACCATCGTCACCGCCTCGCGCGACGGCTACCGTCGCGTTCCCGCGACGCAGCGCTGAGCACTGCGCCAGACGGCGCCTTCGTCAACGGCCGTCGGACCTCGTTCTCGCCTTTCCAGGGGCGGGCACGGGATCCGGCGGCCGTTGTCGTGTCGCGGCGGT
>NZ_JANRKZ010000101.1:0-3436 GCF_033763155.1 Microcella sp. | reverse complement strand
CCGGCCGGCTCGACCACCATCTTCGCCCGCTCGAGCAGCACGAGCATCGCACGTGCGATGTCGTCGTCGTCGACTGTGACCACTTCGTCGACAGCATCCCGAACAATCTCGAAGTTGAGCTTGCCGGGCTTGGCCACCGCGATGCCGTCGGCGATCGTGGGCGAAATCGTGATCTCGGTGACCGCGCCTGCCGCAAGAGACACCGGGTACGCGGCGGCATTGGCCGCCTGAACTCCGATAACGCGGATGCTGCGCCCCTGCTCGGCGGCGCGCCGCTTGAGCACGCTCGCGACACCCGAGATGAGCCCACCCCCGCCGATCGGAACAATGACGGTTTCGAGCTCAGGAACCTGCTCGAGCAGCTCGAGCCCCAGGGTTCCTTGACCGGCGACGACGTCAACGTGGTCGAAGGGAGGGATGTAGACGGCGCCCGTGCGCTCGGCAAACTCTTGCGCGGCCTTGAGCGGTTCACTCACGGTGTGGCCGCGCAGCACGACCTCGGCGCCGTAGTGGCGCGTGGCCTGCAGCTTGGGCAGGGCGACGCCGATGGGCATGAAGATCGTGGCGGCGATGCCCAGCTCGCGCGCGGCAAACGCCACGCCTTGGGCGTGGTTACCCGCGCTCGCGGCCACCACACCACGCGCCTTCTCGTCATCGCTCAAGTGCGACATGCGGTTGTAGGCGCCGCGAATCTTGTACGAGCCCGTGCGCTGCAGGTTTTCGCACTTGAGGTGCACGGGCGCGCCGAGCACGTCGCTCAAGTAGCGCGAGGTCTCCATGGGAGTGATCTCGGCCACGCGGCTGACAACGAGGCGCGCAGCCTCGACGTCAGCGAGGCTCGGGCCGGCGATCGTGAGGGGGGCGGTCATGAGCGCTCCTGTGAGGGTGGTGCTGGTGGCGGCTGAATGTCACTGAGAGTCATGGGGTGCGGGATCACGCGCCATCGCCCGCTCGCGATGTAGCGAATAAAGACGTTCGAGAACGCCGCGATCGGCACGGCGAAGAGCGTGCCCGGGATGCCCGCGAGAAGTCCGCCCGTCGTCACGGCCAGCACAACCGCGAGTGGGTGCACCCGCACGGCCGGGCCCATGACGAGAGGCTGCAAGACGTTGCCCTCGAGCTGCTGCACGAGCAGCACGCCGCCGAGCATGAGCAGAGCGACAACCGGGCCGTTATAGACCAGGGCAATGAGCACGGCGAGCGATCCGGTCACGAGCGCGCCGATGAACGGCACGAAGCTCGCGAGAAAGACCGCAACGCCGATCGGCAACGCAAGCGGCAAGCCGAGTACCCACGCGATGAGGCCAATGCCGAGTCCGTCGACGAAGGCCACAAAGATCTGCACCTTCGAGAAGTTCGTGAGGGTCAGCCACCCGGCGCGTGCGGCACCATCGACCGCCGTGCGTGCCGTGCGCGGAAAGAGGCGCACAACGAAGCGCCAGATGTTGGGGCCGTCGATCAAGAAGAAGAGCAACGAGAAGATCACGAGCACGGTGCCCGCGAGCAATTCGAGCGCCGTCGTGCTCACCGAAAGCGCACCCGTGACGAGCGGCCCTTGGGTCGAGAAGTCGAGCTCGGCGACGATGCCGTCGATCCACGCCGTGATCTCTGCGGTGCTCAGCCCAAAGGTCGTGCTGAGCCACACCAGAAACTCGTCAAAGGCGTCGACCGAGCGATCTTGCAGCGACGGCCAGCCTGCCCGCACTTGGGCCACCACGAGCCAGATCAGGGCGGTCAGCACGGTTACGAGGGTCAGAAGGGCTGCAGCGACGGCGAGCCAGTGGGGAAAGCGCAAGCGGGACTTGAGCCATGCCGCGTAAGGAATGAGCAGTGCTGCGAGCAACACCGCGATCAACAGCGGAATGACGATGAGCCGCAATTGGATGATCAAGAAGATCAGCACGCCGACGAGGCCTGCCACGACGAGCAGCCGCCACGACCAGGCTGCGGCGGTGCGCATGGCGGGCGCGACGGCGTCATCCCCCGCCGCAGCGGGCACATCAGCCTTCGGTCGCCAGAACATTGCGCCAGTCTACGAGTCTGAAGCCATGCGCCCGCTGTCGGTCGGTCTGCCCGCGGCGTCGTCGCTCGGCGCTACGGTGAAGGCGTGACGAGATTGACCGCCGCACAGGCGCGCCGCCTCGCGCTCGCCGCCCAGGGCTTCGATCGCGCGCATCCCTCGGCGGTGGGCACGCGCCAGCTCTCGGCGACAATCGACCGGCTGCAGGTGCTGCAGCTCGACTCGGTCAACGTCTTCGCCCGCTCGCACTATCTGCCGCTCTTTGCGCGCCTCGGCGCCTACGACACCGCCGACCTTGACGCGCTCATCTTTGCGCGCCGGGGCCGCTATACCGAGTACTGGGCACACGAAGCGGCGATCATCCGTCGCGATGATTGGCCGCTGTGGCACTGGAAGCGCGAGGCCCTGCGCGCGAAGTACACCGAGAAAAGCGCGTGGGTGCGCGAGAACACCGCGATGCTCGACTGGCTGCTGCGCGAGCTCGCGTCGACCGGCCCCATGACGGTCAGCGACGTCGAGCACGATGCGACCGAGCGTCGCGGCCCGTGGTGGGGCTGGAGCGACGTGAAAGAGGGCCTCGAGTACCTCTTCGCCTTCGGCGACGTCGTAAGCGCGGGCCGGCGAGGGTTCTCGCGCGTCTATGCGCTTCCGTCGCACGTGGGCCTCGAGGCACTGCACGCGATCGAGGTTCCGCGCGCCGAGGCCGAGCGCGAACTCGTGCTGCGCAGTGTGCGGGCGCTCGGCGTGGGCACGGTGGGCGACATCGCCGACTACCACCGCCTCAAGATCGCCCCGACGACGGATGCCCTGCGCACGTTGCTCGCCGCGGGCGAGGTCGAGCAGGTCGAGGTCGAGGGGTGGACGACGGCCGCGGGTCGCCCGCTGCCGGCGTTCATCATTCCGGGCGCGCGCATCCCGCGCCGCATCGAGGCCGCGGCTGTGCTCTCGCCCTTCGACCCCGTGGTGTGGAACCGCGACCGCGCCCTGCGCATGTTCGGCTTTCACTACCGCATCGAGATCTACACGCCCGCCCCGAAGCGGCAGTTCGGCTACTACTCACTGCCCGTGCTCGTTGACGACCGGGTCATCGGGCGCATCGACCTCAAGAGTGACCGCCAGGCGGGCGTGCTGCGCGTGCAGAGCGCGTGGGTGGAGCCGGGGGCGTCAGCCTCGGAACTCGCGGCGCGAGTGGCGCCCGTGTTGCGGCGAGCATCCGCGTGGCAAGGCCTCGGCGAGGTTGTCGTGACCGAGCCGCTGTGGGGCGACGCGGCCGGTGCCGTGCGCGCCGCCCTCTCGGCCGACTAGCAGCGTTTGGTGCGGTTTTTAGGCTTGGGCCGGCCACGGTTTAGGCCCCCAGCGGAAAAACCCCCCCAAACCGAGCGCCCCAGAAGAGCGGTGTGGTGGAGATGTGGGGCG
>NZ_JANRKZ010000100.1:0-5049 GCF_033763155.1 Microcella sp. | reverse complement strand
ACGTGGTTTCGCTGGCGGAATACGTGGACACTGCGGCTCGAAAAATCCGACGGGCTTGAGGGCGAAGAGCAGTATCTTCTCGGCTACTTCTTTCCGGGGCTGTTCATCGGCACCGAGCACCAACTGTCGGCTCGCAATACGGGGTTGAGTCAAAGCATCCAGAGCCAAGTGAGCCGCATTGGTTCGGCGATCATCGCGCGCGGCTGGCGGGCGCGCATTCCGGCCCGACACTCGGCTCTTCTGCCGTTCGTCGCGATGCTCGCGACCATCGGCACCTTTGCCTCGGGCATCGTCATGACTGACGAGGGGCGAGGCGGTGATCTTGCGTGGATGCTCATGATCGTGCCCATCGCGGCGACCCTCGTCATCGGCCTGTGCCTGTGGCGCTCGCCGCTGACCGCCGAGGGCGCCGAGCTCGTTGATCACCTGAAGGGTCTGGAGGTGTACATCGAGCTCGCCGAGGCCGACCGCTTGCGCGTCTTGCAATCGCCGCAGGGTGCCGAACGCGAGCCGGTCGACCCGACGAGCCGCGATGAACGGTTGAAGCTCATCGAGCGACTCTTGCCATGGGCCGTGTTGACGGGCCATGAGCGCGACTGGGCCGAGCAGCTCGGCGAGTTCTACGCCGAGGGTGAGAGCCCCTCGTGGTTCTCGAGCACTCGCGCATTTTCGATCGGCTCGTTTGCCGCGGGCGTGGGCTCGGTGAGTTCAACGCTGTCGTCGAGTTACTCGGGGTCGAGCTCGTCAGGGGGCTCGTCGGGCGGTGGTTCGTCGGGTGGCGGTGGCGGCGGAGGCGGTGGCGGGGGAGTCTGACAACTCTCGATTCACCCGACGAATAGTGCACGGTTCGTCACATTTCGTCACTCCCACCACCCTCGAGGCCCTCGCGCGTCACAATTCTGGTGTCCCCGCTTTCACAGCCCGATAGATCGGAAGACACCATGTCTCGTACTTCTCGCCGCATCATTGCCACGGCCGCTTTTGCTGCCACCGCATCCCTTCTGCTCGCCGCCTGCACGCCGAGTGCGCCGGCTGATGACAGCTCGTCGTCGACCGAGGGTTACGTCACCCCGGGCAAGCTCACGATCGCCACGGGTGAGCCCGCTTACTACCCCTACGTGATCGACGACGCTCCCGAGAGTGGCGAAGGCTTCGAAGCCGCCATCGCCTACGCCGTGGCAGAAGAGCTCGGCTTCGCGCCCGAAGACGTCGTGTGGGTGCGCACGAGCTTCGAGGCTGCGATTCAGCCCGGCCCGAAAGACTTCGACTTCAACCTGCAGCAGTACACGATCACCGACGAGCGCGCCGAGAACGTCGACTTCTCGTCGCCGTACTACTCGACTCCGCAGGCCGTGATCACGGTCGAGAGCTCGCCTGCCGCGGGTGCGACGAGCCTCGCCGACCTCGCGGACTACCTCGTGGGTGCCGCCACCGGCACGACGAGCTTCACGGCAATCGAAGAGCAGATTGCGCCCACCGCGGGTGCTCAGGCCTTCAACACCAACGATGACGCAGTGCTCGCCCTGCAGAACGGCACGATCGACGCGCTCGTCGTCGACCTGCCGACGGCGTTCTTCTTGACGGGTGTCGTGCTCGATGGTGGCGTGCTGCTCGGTCAGCTTCCGGCTGACGCCGGCATTAGCGACGAGTGGGGCCTCGTGCTCGCGAAAGACAGCCCGCTGACGGCCGCCGTGACCGCGGCGGTGGATGCCCTACGCGAGTCGGGCCGCCTCGCCGAGATCGCCGACGAGTGGCTGGGTGCTGACGCGGGCGCGCCTATTCTTCAGTAGTGCCCTCGTCGAACCACCTGCTGAGCGACGTTGAGATCGGGCGACGCGAGTACCGGCGCGTGCAAACCACGCGCTCGGTGCTCGTGTCGCTCGTCTCGACCGTCGTGTTTGCTGCGGTCATCTGGCTGACCGTCATCAACACGCCGGGCTGGGAGCAGGTTCAGCGCAGCTTCTTCGATCTCGAGACGGCGATCGCCGCGTGGCCGCGCGTCATCGCGGGCCTGTGGGTCAACATTCAGGTGCTGTTCTTCGCGAGCATCGGGGTGCTCGTGTTGAGCATCCTGATCGCCACGATTCGCACGTTGCGCGGGCCCGTGTGGTTTCCGCTGCGGGCTCTCGCGGCCGCCTACACCGACCTCTTTCGCGGGTTGCCGCTCATTATCGTGTTGTTCTTGATTGGGTTCGGGGTTCCAGGGCTTGAGTTGTTTCCGCGAAACTCCGCTCAGTTCTGGGGCACCATCGCGCTCATCTTGACCTACTCGGCCTACGTGAGCGAGGTGTTTCGGGCGGGCATCGAAGCCGTGCATCCCTCTCAGCGGCTCGCCGCACGGTCGCTCGGGCTCACGCACGGTCAGACGATGCGCATCGTTGTCTTGCCGCAAGCGGTGCGCAAGGTAACCCCCGCGCTCATGAACGACTTCGTCGCGATGCAGAAAGACGTGGGGCTCATCTCGGTGCTCGGAGTCGTGGATGCTGTGCGCGCGGCGCAGATCGAAACCGCCGCCAACTTCAACTTCACGCCGTATGTGCTCGCTGGCCTGCTGTTCGTGCTCTTGGCGCTGCCGATGATTCGCCTCACGGACTGGTACACCGCTCGCCTTCGGCGGCGCGAGCAGATGGGCAGCCTCGTATGAGCGACACGGTGCTGCGACTCGAGAACGTGCGCAAGAGGTTTGGCGATCACGAGGTGCTCGCGGGCGTTGATCTCACGGTGAAGCGGCACGAAGTCGTCGCCCTCATCGGAGCGAGCGGCTCGGGCAAATCGACGTTGCTGCGCTGCATCAACCTCATCGAGCAACTCGACGACGGCCGCATCTGGCTGGGCGACCTCGACGTGTCTGACCCTCGCGTGCCGGTCGACCACGTGCGCTCACGCATCGGTGTCGTGTTTCAGCAGTTCAACCTTTTTCCGCACTTGCGCGTGATCGACAATGTGACGCTCGCGTCGCGCAAAGTCTTCAAGGGCTCCCGTGCCGATGCAGAGAAGACCGCGCTCGAGCTTCTTGATCGCGTGGGCCTCGCTGACCGCGCGCGCGACTACCCCGACCGCCTCTCCGGCGGTCAGCAGCAGCGGGTGGCGATTGTGCGCGCGATTGCCACGAACCCCGAACTGCTCTTGCTCGACGAGATCACGTCGGCGCTTGATCCCGAGCTCGTCACCGAGGTTCTCGATCTCGTGCGCCAGCTCGCGAGCGAGGGCACCACGGTGGTGATGGCGACGCACGAGATGGCGTTCGCGCGAGATGTCGCCCACCGCGTCGTCTTTCTCGACGGGGGAGTTGTCGTCGAAGAAGGGCCAGCGGCCGAGGTGCTCGTGCGCCCTCGGCACGAGCGCACTCGCGCGTTTCTTTCGCGCTTTACCGGGTCGCTCTAGGCGAGAGCAGGCGGGCGACGCGCTCAGGCGTGCGTGCGCAGGGCATCCGCAATCTGCGCAATGTCGGCTGGGCCCACGCGACAGCACCCGCCGACGGCGGTGACTCCGGCCTCGACCCACGACTCCAACAAGTTCACCGACGGCCCCGGTCGCCCCTCCCACGACCGTGTGGCGGCATTCCAGGTCTCGCCGCTGTTGGGGTAGACGACGATCGCCTTGTCGGTCACAGCCCGCGCGGCGCGGATCGCACCGAGCACCTCGTCGGGGTGCGAGCAGTTGATGCCGACGGCAATCACTTCGTCGACATCCGCAGCCACCGAAAACGCTTCGCGAAGCGCTTCGCCTGTGGGCAAGTGGCCGTCACGCACGGTGTACGAGAGCCACGCGGTCGTACCGCTGCCCCGCAGGAGGTCGAGCAACGCGGTTGACTCGGCAGTGCTCGGGATCGTCTCGATGGCCAAGAGGTCGGCACCGGCGTTCGCGAGTGTCTCGAATCGTCGCTCGTGCCATGCGCGAAGCCCCGCCGAATCGACGTCGTAGTCGCCGCGATACTCCGAGCCGTCGGCGCGCGCCGCCCCGTACGGCCCGACCGATGCGGCGACGAGACTGCCGGGCGATGCGTCATCGCGCGCCGCCCGTGCGAGCTCAACGCTCAGACGCAAGACTGCACTGCCGTCACTCTCGGTCATGCCGAGAGCCGCCAGCCCGTCAAACGAGACTTGGTACGAGGCGCTGATCGCGACGCGGGCTCCCGCGGCGAAGTAGTCGAGGTGAGCCGAGCGAATCGCGTCAGGCTGGTCGAGTAATAGCCGCGCACTCCACAGCGATCCGGTGAGGTCGTGTCCCCGCGTTTCGAGGTGGCTGCCGAGGCCGCCATCGAGCACGGTCAACGGGTCGAGAGCGGTCACAGACACGCCTCCATTCTGAACGACGGATGCTCTCATGCGGGTCTTTCGCCGTCATGCAGCGTCACAGCACCGACACCGCGTGCATTACACTCAGAACCAGCGTTTCGACTCCTCGCAGGCTCTTGTGCGGGTCAGAGTTCGCAACGCACGAGCGGTATACGCCCAGCCCCGAACGTTCGTCGGTGACTGGAGTTCTCGGTGCTCGACCATCCCGGTCGCGCGCAGCCCGTTCGCACACTGAGTCGTCAGCACCCGAGGAGGGGCATTGGCCCAGACCGGCCAGCGTCAGAAGAAGAACACGTCGTCGCGTCAGGCGTCGACGCGTCGTCGTCGCCCGCTCGATGAGCAGGGCATCATCCCGATTCTCGCCCGCGCCGTGCGCGAGGTTGAGAACGCGGCCGAGCGTGGCGCCAAGGTCAGCCCCTCGAACCGCACCAAGTTTCAGGTCGCCGCGCTTCTCGTGCGCGACGAGCGCGCGCGGGTGAAAGACGACCGCGAGGTTCCCGAGAGCGAGCGCGCCGAAGTGCTCAAGCGCCTCGACGGTCTCGCGGGCATCATGGCGAAGACGGCCGCACGCGACACGTCGCTCATCGCTTTGCTCGCTCCCGACGCCAAGGTCAGCGATGCCGCCAAAGCTCTGCGTCGCGACATGCTGCTCGCATCGGGTGCCGAGCTTGAGCCGGATGACCTGCTCATCGTTACCGAGGCCCCCACGGTTGCTCCCGAGGTCGCCAAGCAGGTCGTTCCGAAGTCGGTC
>NZ_JANRKZ010000099.1:0-4757 GCF_033763155.1 Microcella sp. | reverse complement strand
CCCTTGCCGCGATAGAGCAGGGCGGGCATGCCGTACGAGACGCCTTCGACGGCCTCGGGTACGAGCTCGAGCGCACGCACTCGACAGCCGTCGAGCACCGCGCGGGCGGGGTCGTCGAGACTCGCGATGAGCGCGGTTACGGCGGTCATGGTGTCGTGCGCGCCCGTCGGCGCTAGTTGTTGAGCAACACGAACAGCAGGGTGGTGCCGCTGAGCGTGAGGCCAACAAGGCCGATGATGAGCACCCACGTAATGAGCTTCATGCTGCGCAGCTTGCCGAGAAAGCCCACCGGCCGGTCATCGTGATCAGACATGCAGTGAGCCTAGCGGCGGCATCGGTGCCCGCCGGAGAACTGTCGCGCTAGCGCAGTTCGGCGAGTGCGTTGATGAGGTCGCCGACCGTGTGGCCAGCGTTGGAGGGGTGACGCAGCGGCGCGTTCGGCATGACGGCGTAGTGGTTACGGCGGCCACGGCGTTCACGCTCGAGGTACCCCGTGTCAACGAGGTCACCCAAAATCGTCACGGTCGACCGCGTTGAGATGCCGACTTCGACAGCCAACTGCTGCACGGTGGCGTCGGGATTCTTGGCGACCTCGAGCAACACGTGCGCATGGTGGGTGAGAAAGGTCCACGACGACATGTCGCCATTGTGCCAGTCGTGAGGGTCGCGGTGCGCAACAGATGAACCAGATTGCATGTATAGTCTCAGATGCATGAACTGAGATTCACCTGTCGCCGCCACCCCCAGGAGTCCCCTTGATTCTCGAAACCGCCGCCGCCAATCTGCTGTCGGCCCCGGTGCTGGCCTTCGTCTTGGGCCTCGTTGCCGTCGCTGTGCGCAGCGACCTGCGTTTGCCCGAAGCACTCACGACCTCGATCTCGATCTATCTCTTGCTCGCGATTGGTGTGAAGGGTGGCGTTGCCCTTCGCTCGGCATCGCTCGGCGAAGTCATCGGCCCTGTGCTGCTCGCTCTCGTGTTGGGCATGGTGATTCCGGTCGTGGCCTATGGGTCGCTCCGGGTGATGTCGCGGCTCGGCCCGCTTGATCGCGGAAGCGTCGCGGCGCACTACGGCTCGACCTCGCTCGTGACGTTCACCGCGGCGCTCGTCTTTCTCGAGACTTCGGGAGTCGCGTATCCCGGATACGCGCCCACCTTGCTCACCGTGCTCGAGATTCCCGGCATCGTCGTCGGCATCTTGCTCGCCAGTCGGGCCGCGAAAGGCCCCGTGAAGTGGGCCGGAGCACTGCATGAGGTGCTCGCCGGCAAGTCGATCGTGTTGCTCGCGGGAGGTCTCGTGCTCGGCTTCGCCATCGGCGACGCGGGCTACGTGGGCGTGCAGGGCTTCTTCGAAGAGCCCTTCCGCGGCGTGCTCGCGTTGTTCTTGCTCGGCCTGGGCATCGAGGCCGGCCAGCGCCTCGGCTCGCTACGCGAGGCAGGCCCCGGCCTTCTCGTCTTCGCCGCACTGTTTCCCTTCGTGGTGGGTGGCGCCGTCGTCGCACTCTCGGTCGCCCTCGGCATGGGTCAGGGTGGCGCGGTCGTGCTCGCGATCTTGTGCGCGAGCGCGTCGTACATCGCCGCTCCGGCTGCGCTGCGATTCGCCTTCCCCGAAGCGAACCTGGCGATTCCGCTTGCGGCGAGCATCGGCGTGACGTTTCCGATCAACCTCGTGCTGGGCATCCCGTACCTGACGTGGTTGGCGGGAGTGCTCACCGGTCAGGCGTAGCGCGACGAGTCAACGCCGCCTCGTGACAACGGGGATGCCGGCCATCTAGCGGTCGGCGAGAACGATGAGGCGGTCGCCAGCCGCGAACGTCACCGAGCTCGACGTTCGCGGATTGATGACGACGCCAAAGTCGGGGCGTTCGTGAATGCGTGCAGCCACGCGGTATCCCATGAACGTCTCGCCTCGGCGTGACGCTGCTTCGATGAGCGTCGCGACAGAAACGGGAACAGTGGTCGGGCAATACTGTTCGACCGGCCGCAAGTGGGTCTCGCTACCCTCGTGCCCGAAGAGTCGGTCGAAGACATCGACCAGTCTGGGCGTGCGCGACACCTGAGCGAGCAAGCGGCTAACGAGCAAGTCGCTCACGATGACGTCGTCGGCCGAGTCGGCATCGGCAATCTCAGTGTTGCGGTCGTCGAGCATTTCGGTGACCACCGAGAAGTGGGCCCCGGATGCGCGGCGAATGTCACGCAAGTGCAAGAGGGTGACGAGCGTGCGCGCGTCGGCGCTGTGCGTGGGCAAGCTGTCTTTGTAGGGCACGACGACAACGTGGTCGAAAGAGGGAATGTCAAGGCTGTCAAGCACGGCACGGCTCGTCGTGTCGGCCAACTGAGTCGTTACCTGGGCAACGGGCTCAGTGACTTCTCGCGCTTCGCTGCTCACCAGGTGAGCGCTCGACCCGGGCGGAAAGTATGCGTGCAATGAGGTCACGAGCGACTGCATGCCGGAGTGCTGACCCAACACGAGTGTGCGGCTCGGTGCTTCACGCCGCTGATGGGTGATGTCGATGAGTGACGAGTCGACGGGCTGCGCGGGGCCCGTGCCGAGCCCACGTTCGTCGGGCGCGATGAGCACGAGTTCATCATCCTCATGAAGGGAGAGACTTGACACCGGGTTCAGGTTGACGTGTCCGTCGCGCACGACACCGACGAGAGTCGCAAACTCGAACCGCCGCTGCGCCTCGGCATACGTCACGCCCGCGAGCTCGGCTCGCCGCGTCACGTAGAACTCGTCACCGTCGAAGTCGAGCAAGTCACGGGAGACCACGCTGATGCCATCGTGGCGAACGCTGTGCAGCGTGAGCCGACCAATGAGTTCGTCGCCAATGACCCACCGCACCGATGCCGAACCGGCGAGACGAGCAGCTTCGAGATTCGACGTCGATCGCAGTTCGCCAATGATGTCGATGTTCTGCACCGCGCGATTGAGGGCGAGCACGGTCTTGATGACTTCGATGTCGGGCTCGAACGCCGTGTCGGGCGAAATCACGATGATCGACCGCGCGGCTTCGGGGCTCACCATCGCGAGGTCGGTCGGATCCATGGGGTCGCCACTCCGCACGATGATGTGAGAACCACGCTGTCGGCCGATGCGCGCCCGCAGTTCGTCTTCCACTTCGACCTTGTCGCGGGGGCTCAGAATCACGAACGGCGAGCGCCGGCCGTTGCGTTGGGCAAGTTGCAATTCGGCCACGATCGGAATGACCTTACTGCTCCACCCCAAGATGACCGTGTGGCCGGTTTCGAGCACGCGCGAGCGGCCCTTGCGCAGTTCAAGCAATCGCCGATCGAATGCGCTCGAGACGATACCGATGAGGCTCGCAACAAGGATCAAGCCCGCAATCGTGACGACGAGCATGGCCACGCGAAAGCCCCACCCCTCGTCTTCGCGGAACGAGCCAGCGCTGAGCACGCGTACGAGAGAACCCCAGAGAATCTCTTCGGGCTCAAGCGACGAGAAGCCGTCGGGCAGTCGCGTGGGGTACAGCTGAAAGGCCACGACGACACCGGTGATCGCGAGAATAAAGGCTCCGCTCGCCAGCGCGAGCAGGCCCATGAGCGACACAGTTCCGCGTGCCATGACAGAGTCGAACCAGTAGCGAAAACGCTCGGGCAGGGTGGGTCGAGACACGGGTGTCCTTTCAAGACAGGCGCGCGAATTCTAATTGGCTGGGGTTGCGGGTCAGTGACCGCGCGGGGCTAGGCTCGCGGAAGAATTGCTGGCCGACCTGCGCCGGGCAACGAGGCCCCGCGCGCACACCGTTAGAGGAGCATCCATGACTTGGCGCATGCCTGCAGAGACGGCCCCGCACGATCGCATCTGGATGGCGTTTCCGCGTGAGGGCGAGGTCATGGGTGACTCGTCCGCCGCGCGCGAATCGACGTATGCGGCGTGGACCGCCGTTGCTCACGCGATCGTGCCCTTCGAGCCCGTGACGATGGTCGTCGACCCGAGCGAGCGCGAGCGCGCGCGCCGCATGGTCAGCAGCGAGATCGAGATCATCGAGGCGCCGCTTAACGACTTCTGGATGCGCGACTTCGGCCCGACGTTCGTCATCGACGATGAGACGGGGGAGCTCGGTGGCGTCGACTGGATCTTCAACGCGTGGGGCCAGGGCGCCGACTGCGACGATGACGCGCTCATCGCCGCACGCATTCTCGACGAGCTGGGTGTGACGCGCGTCTCGAGCGTGCTCGTCAACGAGGGCGGGGGCATCCACGTCGACGGCGACGGCACCGTGCTCGTGACCGACACCGTGCAGCTCGACCCCGACCGCAACCGGTGGGCCACGAAAGAACGCGTCGAAGCCGAACTCGCTCGCACCATCGGCACAACGAAGGCCATCTGGCTGCCCCGCGGCCTCACGCGTGACTACGACGAACTCGGCACGCGCGGGCACGTCGACATCGTTGCGACCTTCGCGAGCCCGGGCCGTGTGCTCGTGCACGCGCAGAATGACCCCGCGCACCCCGACCACGCCGTCATGCCCGTGATCTACGACGTCTTGCGTCAGGCCACCGACGCGCGCGGCCGCTCACTCGAGCTCATCGAGCTGCCCGCGCCCGCGCAATTGCGCGACCACGAGGGCTTCGTCGACTACAGCTACGTCAATCACCTCGTCGTCAATGGCGGCATCATCGCGTGCGGGTTCGACGACGAGGTGGCGGATGCTCGCGCCCGTGACACGCTCGCCGAGGCCTACGGCCGCGAGGTCGTGACGGTCGACGCCCGCGAGATCTTCGCGCGCGGCGG
>NZ_JANRKZ010000098.1:0-1698 GCF_033763155.1 Microcella sp. | reverse complement strand
ACCGGATGCGATGCTCGCCACGATCGCCCTTCTCGCTACCCTGCACGACGCCGAGGGCTCGGTCGCCGTGGCGGGTATGCGGTCACACGATCAAGAGGTGCCCGTGATTACAGAGCAGCGGCTCCGCGACGAAACGGGACTGCTCGACGGTGTCACTCCCATCGGCCGTGGTGACCTGCTTCACCGCATCTGGGCACAGCCGTCGATCACCGTGACGGGCATTGACGCCCCGAGCGTTCAGAACGCCTCGAACACCCTGGCGCCCTCGATCACCGTGAAGATCAGTGCGCGCGTTGCGCCGGGCCAGACGGCAGCCGATGCATTCGCGGCTCTTCAACAGCACCTTGTCGACCACGCGCCGTTTGGGGCGCACCTCGAATTTGGGTCCATCGACCTGGGCGAGCCGTTTCTCGTCGACGCGACCGGCTGGGCGGTCGACGAAGCCCGCGCGGCCATGATCGATGCGTGGCAGTCAGAGCCCGTGTTCGCCGGCGTCGGCGGATCAATCCCGTTCATCGCCCAACTGGCCGAGAGCTTTCCCGACGCGCAGGTGCTCGTGACCGGCGTTGAAGACCCGCACACTCGAGCCCACAGCCCGGATGAGTCGCTTCACCTCGGGGTGTTTCGCCGCGCGATCCTCACCGAAGCCGTTCTTCTGACGCGCATCCAGAACCACCGCGTACACTGACCCCAGACATCGATCGACGCGAGGAGTCTCTATGACCGACACCGCACTTTCTTCACAGAGCACTGACACGACCCACGGTGTCAGCTTGACCGACGCTGCAGCGGCGAAGGTTCGCTCGCTGCTCGAGCAAGAGGGTCGTGACGACCTGCGTTTGCGCCTCGCTGTGCAGCCCGGCGGCTGCTCCGGCCTGATCTACCAGCTTTACTTCGACGAGCGTGTGCTCGACGGTGACTTCTTGCGCGACTTCGACGGTGTCGAAGTTGTCGTCGACAAGATGAGCGTGCCCTATCTCGACGGCGCCTCTATCGACTTCGAAGACACCATTCAGAAGCAGGGTTTCACCATCGATAACCCCAACGCTGGCGGCAGTTGCGCCTGCGGAGACAGCTTCCACTAGGCATGAATTGCGTCTCGACGACGCTACGAGGGGCTCGCCAGTCGGCGAGCCCCTCTGTCGTTCTCGCCGAAGCCCCATGAGCGAGGATGCCTCGCCAGATTCATGCTGATTGAGGGCGCTTTCGGAGCGTCGCGAGGCGGTCTGCGCCTCGACGGTGACGTAGACTGACGATGTCCCCGCCACCCGCCACGAGAGGTCTCCGGTGCGTTCCAACCGACGTCTTCGATTGACGGCGATCCCGCTCGCCCTCGTCTCCACGGTCGCCCTCGCGGGTTGCACCACACAGATGCAGCTCGGCTGGTTGCCGACCGAACCCGGCACGACAAACCAGGTTGACCGCGTTATTGGTCTCTGGGTCACGTCGTGGATCGTCTTGCTTGTCGTGGGTGTCATCACCTGGGGCCTGATCATCTGGGCAGCGATCGTTTACCGCCGCCGCAAGGGTCAGACCGGGCTTCCGGTGCAGCTTCGGTACAACATGCCCATCGAGGTGTTCTACACGGTCGTGCCGCTGATCCTCGTGCTCGGCTTCTTCGCGTTCACCGCGCGCGACCAGCAGGAGATCGAGGCGCCCCTCGCCGACCCCGACGTCACCATCGAGGTCTACGGCAAG
>NZ_JANRKZ010000097.1:0-27171 GCF_033763155.1 Microcella sp. | reverse complement strand
TCGGCAAGAGTTCGCGCCCCGCACGTTCGGCGATGCGACGGATGCGGGCGGTGCCGAACTCGTGCTGCGGATTCCCGCCGACCGTCTGACCGCCACGCTCGAGAAGCTCAAGGCCCTCGGCGAGCTCGAAGAACTGCAGCTGAGCTCGACCGACGTGACGCGCGAAGTGCAAGACATCGATGCCCGCGCGACGGCCCTGCGCTCGTCGATCACGCGACTGCTGGCCCTGCAAGACGCGGCGGTCACAGTGGAAGACCTCATCGACCTCGAGTCGGCCATCAGCCAGCGGCAGGCTGAGCTCGAGAGCCTCGAATCGCAACAGCGTTACTACGCCGACCAGGTGGGCCTCTCGACCCTGACCCTGACGCTCGGCTCAGAAGAAGTCGCGCCCGTCGACGAGCCCGACACCTTCCTCACCGGATTGCTCGCCGGTTGGCAAGCACTCGTGACCTTCGGCTCAGCACTGCTCGTCATCGTGGGCGTGCTCTTGCCGTGGCTCGCCGCGTTCGGCCTCATCGGAGTCATCGTGCTGGTGATCGTGCGCGCGATCGTGCGTCGCTACCAAGCGGGCGAGCGGGCGGCGGCAGTCGGCGGCGGCGGCGAGACTGGCGCCTAGAGGCTCAGTCTTGCGCGTCGGCGACGACCCGCACGAGCGGGTCGAACAGCGCATGACCCGACGTCACACCCATCACCGACTCGACGATGTGCGGGGCTGTGTCTGCGCCCAATCGCTCGGCAAGCTCGAGGCTCTCGGCATCGTCGTCGACGCGAAAGCGCAGTGCCGCGCCGATCGCCGTGAGCAGGCCCACCGGCTCGATGCCCGCCTCGGCGAGCGCGGCGGCGGGTTCGATAAACCGTTCGTGTCGGCTGAGCTTGCGCAGCGGCTGCCGGCCTACACGCGTCACGGGGTCAGCGAGGGCCGCGTTCGCGAAGCGCTCGAGCGCCGTGGCACGATACGCGTCTTGCACAGCGGTCTCGAACCCATGGCGCATCACGAGTAGCCGCGAGGTCTCTTCGAGAGCGGCAACGACGCCCGCGCGCACCGCGGGGTCGGCGATGGCGTCATGCACGAATTCGTGGCCAGCCGCGCGTCCGAGATAGGCGCTCGTGGCGTGCCCGGTATTGACCGTGAAGAGCTTGCGCTCGATGTACGGAGCGAGATCGGCGACGAAGTGTGCGTTCGGGATGCTCGGCAGGGCATCCCCGAACGGACCGCTCTCGATAGCCCACTCGCAGAAAGGCTCGACACGCACGTCGAGGCCATCGGCCGGGTCAGCCGTCGGCACGATGCGGTCGACCGCGGTGTTGGCGAAGATCGCGCGCTCGAGCGCCTCGGGGGAATCGGAGAGAAGCGTGGCGACCTCGGCACGCAGCAGGTCTGTCGCCTGCAAGGCGTTCTCACACGCCATCACAATGAGAGGGGCGAGCTCGGGAGAGCGGACGCGCAGCGCGTCGGCAATAACCGGTGCGATGAAGCGCAGCACCGTGGGGCCGACGGCTGTCGTCGTGATGTCCGCCTCGGCAACAGCGGAAACCGCGGCCGGTCGATCTGCCGCGCTGTCGATGGCTGTAAAGCCCGTGACCGTGTGCTGACGACCACCTGGGCCGATCTCGATCACCTGATAGCTACTGGCCGCTGAGATCGCGGCGATGAGGGGGCCGTTGACGTCGACGAACACTAGGTCATGCCCTGCCTCGTGAAGCAGGAGACCAATAAAGCCACGGCCAATATTGCCAGCGCCGAAGTGAACGGCCGTCATGCGGTCGCGTTGACGTCGCCGAGCAAGTCGAGCACCTGCTGCGGCGACTCGGCCGCGAGCAATTGCTCAACGGCCGAGTCGTCGCTAAAGACGAGCGCGAGCGAAGAGAGTACGGCCATGTGACCGCCATCTTTGCCCGCGATCGCGGCAACGACACGAACGTCATTGCCATCCCAGTCGATGGGCTGGTCGTACCGCACAACCGTCATGGCCGAGGCAAGAATCGCTTCTTTCGCCTCGTTCGTGCCGTGCGGAATGGCCAGGCCATTGCCCATGAAAGTAGAGACCAGGGATTCGCGCTCCCGCATTGCCGCCTCGTAATCGGGCGTCACCGCTCCCGCGTGCACGAGCAGGCGAGCGGATTCGGCGATCGCCTCCTCACGAGTGCGCGCGGTGCCGTTCAGCACGATGCAGTCGGTGGTCAATACGGTGGTGCTCACGCGAATCCCTGGCCTTTCCTGTCGAGTCGCGCCTTAGCTCTGCTGCGACTTGATGTGCTGCACGACCATGTCGTACTGCGGGCTGTTCATGAAGTTCTCCACCGACACGTGCTCGGCGTGAGGGGCCTGGCTCTGCGCACGGGCCGTCAGGTCTTGGTGCGTAATGACCAAGTCTGCCGTCTCGTCGAGGTTGGCGATGGCCTTGTTGGTGACGGTAACACCTGTCACCCCAGCCTCCTTCAACTTCTTGCGCAGAACCGTCGCGCCCATGGCGCTCGAGCCCATTCCGGCGTCGCACGCGAACACGACGGTCGAAATCTTCATCGCGGTCGCCGTGCCGAGCAGGTCGCCCACGCGGCTTTCGCTTCCCTTGAGGGTCGAGTTCTGCGACACAGCGTTCGAGAAGCCATCCGCACCCGACTCGAGAGCCTCAAGGTCACGCTTGCGGCTGGCCCGCAGGATGAGCGCGGCAACGAGGAACGTGACGGCTGCCGACAGGATCACCGAGAGGATGACACCCACGTAGCTGTCGCTCGCCGTCTGCAGCAAGATCGCGAAGATCGATCCAGGCGATGCCGGAGCGCGAAGACCCGACTCGAAGATCAGGTTCGTCGTGATGCCCGTCATGCCACCCGCGATCATCGCAACGATGAGGACAGGCTTCATGAGCACGTAGGGGAAGTAGATCTCGTGGATTCCACCGAGGAAGTGGATGATGATCGCACCCGGAGCCGTGGCGCGAGCGATGCCAACACCGAAGAACGTGAAGGCGAGCAGCAGGCCCAAACCGGGGCCAGGGTTGGCCTCGAGCAAGAAGAGGATCGACTTGCCCGTGTCAGCCGACTGCTGGATGCCCAGCGGGGTCAGCACGCCCTGGTTGATGGCGTTGTTGAGGAAGAGCACCTTGCCCGGTTCAATGACGAGGCTCGCGAGAGGCAGCAGGCCCGTCTCGGTCAAGAACTTGGCCCCAGCACCGAGCGCGTCGCTCAGCACCGTCACGACGGGTGCGATTCCGAAGAACGCACCGATCGCGAGGCCGAAGCCGACGATGCCCGCCGAGAAGTTGTCAACGAGCATCTCGAAGCCGGCGCGGATCTTGCCGGCCCAGAGAGCGTCGACACGCTTCATGATCCATGCTGCGAGGGGGCCAACGATCATGGCACCCAGGAACATGGGGATCGTCGTGCCGACGATGACACCCATCGTGGCGATCGACGCAACCACGCCACCGCGCGTGCCGTAGACCATACGGCCCGCGGTGTTGGCGATCAGCAGCGGGAGCAAGTACACGATCATCGGTCCGACGAGGGCCGCGAGGGTCTCGTTCGGGGTCCAGCCGGTGGGGATGAAGAACGCGGTGATGAAGCCCCAGGCGATGAACGCCGCGATGTTGGGCATGATCATGCCGCTGAGGAAGGTTCCGAATCGTTGGACCCGGACCCTCGCACTCGTGCGAGGTGCTGACGTCGTCGTCATGGGTGTCGCTCCTTGTGTGTGTAGGGGTGGTGCACTGGTTAGGGATGGGTAGGCGCGTCGAGCACCGCCCGTCGGGCGGCCTCGGCGCTCTCGGCCGACACAGCGAGTGCGGCGAGTCTGCGGGCGTCGTCGAGGGAGTGCAGAGCCAGCTCGACCCGCACGTCGGCGATCGCGGAAGAGGACATCGAGAGACTCGTGGCACCCAAGCCGACGAGCACAACGGCGAGCAGAGGATCAGCAGCGGCCTCGCCGCAAATGCCGACCGGCACGTCGTGCGCGGCCCCGGCCGTACCCACCGTCGCAATGAGGCGCAGCACCGCGGGGTGCCACGGGTTCTGGAACGCAGCAACGGTGCCGAGAAGGCGGTCGGCCGCAAACACGTACTGGGTGAGGTCGTTCGTGCCGATGCTCATGAAGTCGGCGTTGCGGGCCACGTAATCGGCCATGATCGCGCACGAGGGCACTTCGACCATCACACCAGCAACCGCGATACCGAGCTCGTGCGCGAGGTCGCGAAAGTACAGCGCCTCAGCGGCGGTCGACACCATCGGCGCCATGACCTGCACGAGAGCATCCGTCTCGGCAGCAGCCTGGGCAAGGGCGGTGAGCTGGTCGCGCAAGATGCTCTCGTGCGCAGCAAGAGCGCGAAGCCCGCGGCGGCCGAGAGCGGGGTTTTCTTCTCCCACGTCGGTCAGAAACGCCAGGGGCTTGTCGGCGCCGGCGTCGAGCACGCGCACGACGACCTTCTTGCCGGGGAACTGTGCGAAGACCTCGCGATACGTCTGCGCTTGGCTCTCGACGCTCGGAGCTGACTCGGCACCGAGAAACAGCACCTCGGTGCGAAAGAGCCCCACGCCTTCGGCGCCGCGAGCCGCCGCCTCACGCGCAGAATCGACCGAGCCAATGTTGGCCAACAGCGGCACAGCGTGCCCATCTGCCAGGCGCCCGGGGCCTGAACTGTGCGCACGAATCGCCTCGAGGGTGGCCGTGCGCTGCAGCGCCAGGTCGATGCGCTCCTGAGCGGGCTCGCGCTCGACGACGCCGTTCTCGGCATCAACGAGCACGATCTCGCCGTCGCGCAGACCGGCGGCGTCGGCAGCGCCAACGACCGCGGTGATGCCCTTCTCTCTCGCCAAGATCGCCGTGTGCGAGGTCGGGCCACCATCGGTCGTGACGAGCGCCAGCACGAGGTCAAGATCGAGCGTTGCCGTGTCTGCCGGAGCGAGGTCGCGTGCGACAAGCACGAACGGTGTCGATGACTCGGGAACCCCCGGTGCGGGCAACCCCCGCAGGTGCGCGATGGCGCGGCGCGACACGTCGTCGAGGTCTCCCGCGCGCTCGCCGAGGTATCCGCCCAGCGACGCGAGCATGTCGCGGAACGTGGCCATGGCCGCGTGGATGGCGAACTCGGCCGTCGCGCCATCTTCGGTGCGGTGGCGCACGTCGGCCGACAGGGCGGGGTCTTCGGCCATCATCGCGAGGGCATCCAGCACCTCGGCAGCCGTGCCGCCTGCCGCTGCTCCGCGCGCTCGCAATTGCGTCGCCGTGTAGGTCAAGGCTTCGGATGCCCGCGCCCACTCGTTCTCAGGAGTCAGGGTGCTCGGCACGTCGACCGGGTCGGCTACCGGTTCCGGCATGCGCAGAACCGGACCGACCGTCGTGGCTCGCCCGATTCCGACCCCGCGAATGATGCTGCCCGTCATGTCGGTCGAGGTCACGCGTCGTGGTCTTTCTCGAGAAAAGCGGCAAGCGACTCGAGCACGGCGTCGGCCCCCTCACCCTGCACCCGCAGCGTGACCTGATCGCCGTGCTCGATGCCGAGAGACACCACGCCGAGAATGCTGGCGGCGTTGATCGAACGTTCGCCCTTCTGCAGTTCGACGGCACAGCCCGAATCGGTCACTGACTTGACGAACAGCGCTGCCGGGCGAGCGTGAAGCCCGTGAGTCGAAGCGACAGCAATGGTTCGTTCAGCCATGAGGGTTTCCTTTCGAGAGACGATTCGCGCGATCGGCGCGCTCGGCGTCGTGTGACTGCAACAGGGTCACGCTTTGGTGGGCGGCAGCGGTCAGATCATCGGAATCGAGAACCACGACCGGCACTCCGCTCGATGCGACCACGAGGCGCAGGTCGTCACAACGGTGCGCGAGGTGGTGGCCCACGAGCACGAGACCCAACGAGTCGGCTCTGTTCGCAACCTGGTCTTCGGCAAGAGGCTCGATCTGCCAATCAAGGCCGTTGGCGCTGGCCAGATCGCGCACCGCGCGCGCGAGAAAGGTGCTCGACACCCCGGCCCCGCAGACAATCGCCGCAGTGCGGTGCATGATCGCCTCCTCGCGGTCGGGGTTGTCAGAACGCTCCCACTCTCGATGACGAGCGCCCGGCGCTCCACCAGACTTCTTTCCCCGGGGGCGGAAACTCCATTCGCGAGTCCCTCGTCTACAGTGACAAGCGACATGGCCGACAAATACGAGCGGATGCTGGAACTTCTGTTCCAGGCGGATGACTGGGTCACCGCGACCGAGCTGGCAGAGCAGCTCGGCGTAACGACGCGCTCTGTGCGCAGTTACGTCGCGGCCGCGAAGTCGGCCGCGCATCCGCGTGCCATCGTGTCGGCATCGACAGCCGGCTATCGCTTGAACCGCGAACAGTACGCCGACTTTCTCTCTGAGAGTCGCGAACGGGGTTCTGGCGCCGAGACTCCACAAGACCGCGTACACCACTTGATTCGGCGTCTGACCGAGTCGCAGTCGGGAATCGACGTGCACGGTCTCGCCGACAGTCTGTTTGTGAGCGAGTCGACCATCGAAGCCGATTTACGCAAGGCGAAAGCTCTCGTCGACGACGCCGGCGGCACCCTCGAACGGCGGGGCAGCACGGTGCGTCTCACCGGAAGCGAAGGCGCCCGTCGTCGACTCTTGAGCGCTCTCGTTCAGAGCGAGAGTACGCAAGGCATGCTCGATCTCGAGCAAATCGAAGACGAATTCGCTCTGGCGGGCCTTGGCGCCTTCAAGACCGAGCTCATCGAAGCGCTCGACGCCAAGGGCTTCTTCATCAACGAATACGGCATCGACGCCGTCATTCTGCACGTGGCGATCGCCGTTGATCGAGCCCGCCGCGATCAGCACTTGCCCGACGCTGAGGCAACGACCGTACCCGAGCGTCACCAGCCGATTGGCGAAATTCTCGAGCGGCTCACGCGCGCACAGTTCTCGGTGGAACTGACGTCGGCCGATATCGACTACCTGGCGCGGCTACTGATCACGCGCGTGATTGCCCCCGGAAACGGGCCCGCGGGCGAGACGGTCGTCGACAGCGATGACGTCGCCACCGTGCGCCGCATCGTCGACCTCGTGTTGCAGGAGTACGTCGTGGACTTTCGCGACGAAGCGTTCATCACGCGGTTGGCCATCCACCTCGGCAATCTCGTGGCGCGGGCTCGCGAAAACGCCCACACGCGCAACCCCCTCACGCGGTCGATCAAGAGCTCGTACCCGCTGATCTTCGACATTGCCGTCTACATCGCGTCGATCGTGCAGCGCGAACGCGGCATCACGGTTGACGACGACGAGATCTCATACATCGCCCTGCATCTCGGTTCTCACCTCGAGCGTGTGTCTCGCCGAGAAGAGCGAGTGTCGTGCACGATCGTGTGCCCGAGCTATTACGACTTGCACGCGATACTGCGCACGCGTGTCGAGCGCGAACTGGGCGGCGAGCTCAGCGTGGAGTTCGTGGTGACGCGCACCGACGTTGACCCCCGCGAGCTCACGAGCGACCTCGTGATCTCAACGATTCCGACGGTGGCGTTGCGCGATGGCGTCGTCGTCGTTCAACCGTTTCTCACCGACGACGACATCGACGCGATTCGCACGGCAATCTCGCGAGTGCGGCGGCAGCGGCGCCGCGCCCGCATCATCGATGAACTTCTCGAGTACTTTGATGAGGCTTTGTTTTTCACGCCGCCCCCGGGCGACACTCCGGAAACAATCATTCGGGGGCTCGGCGCTGCACTCGTCGATGCGGGCGTCGCTGACGAGGCCTATGTCACGGCAGCGCTCGAGCGCGAACGCATGTCGTCGACGGCATTTACCGAAACCCTCGCGGTGCCGCACGCCATGGGGCTGACGGCCGAGCGCACCGCCATCGCCATCGCGCTGTCTCCCACCCCCATCGCGTGGGGGGATGCCCGGGTATCGGTCGTTGCGTTCATCGCCTTTAGCGCCGAAGGTCGGGCGCGATTCCAGCCCCTGTTCGACCAGTTTGTTGACGTTTTTGCCTCACGCCGCGATGTCGCTGAGCTCGTGCGCGATGCCACCGACTTCGACGCCTTCATTGCCCGACTCGCGCAATTGCTCGAACGCGGCTGAGCACGCTCAGTCGTAGACCTTCACGACGAACCAGCGCGCTGGGTCGCCCTCGTCGCGCACGTCGAGCACGCAGCTGCGGCCGTCGTCGGCCGTGGCCTGAAAGCGCCAGCCCGTGCAGGTGCGAGGGGCCATCGCGAGGGCCTGAGCATCCACATCAAGGCGACGCCACCACGAGACGGGCTCGGTGATGACGGTGGGCCGATCGGTGACGCGCCAGCGGGTTCCGGCCCAGACGAGCCGCATGGGGCGGCCGTCGGGGTCGGCCCACACGATCGCTACGGCGTCGGACTGCGGGGCGGTTTCGAACGGCAGGGCGGTTTCGAACGGCAGGGCGGTTTCGAAAGGCAGGGCGGTTTCGGGGTCGGGGGTGCTCTGAGCGCGAGCCGGCACGGCTGTCTCGCCTTCGTGGTTGCGCGCGCTCCGGCCCGGCGCAGTTCTGACGGGATGTAGTCGAACATACGTTCGAGTGCCGACATTACGCCGCCGGAGCGCGACACGCCAAGCAGAGGGGATTAGCCTCGAGACATGCCGCTAACCGGAGAGTATGCACCGAGCACGTCGCCCTGGGCGCGCGAGCAAGCCGAGCTTTATGAACGCACGAACGGGGCCGAGGGCAACGACCTGCGTGGGCGACGCATCATCGTGCTTACCACTCTCGGGGCCAAGACAGGGATGCTGCGCAAGACCGCCCTCATGCGCGTCGAGCACGACGGCGACTACGCCGTGGTCGCCTCGAAGGGCGGCGCACCCGACAACCCCGTGTGGCACTACAACCTGCTCGCTCATCCGCTGTGCGAACTGCATGACATGAGTGAGAAGCATGACTATCGGGCGCGCATGCTCGAGGGCGACGAGCGCGCCCTCTGGTGGGATCGCGCGTGCGCGGTGTGGCCCGACTACGCGGCGTACCAAGAGAAGACCGAGCGGGTTATTCCGCTGTGGGTTCTCGAGCGTGCCTAGCCAGCCCCGCTAGCGCGAGCGGCGCTGCAGCAGGTCTTCGGCCGCGACCCACGCGAGCATCGCGCACTTGACGCGCGCGACATACTTCGAGACTCCGCTCAGGGCAGCCGCGTCACCGAAGCGCTCTTCGTCGAGCGGCGTTGCGCCGCGCGACCGCAGAGCCTCACGAAACTCGTCGATGAGCGCCGTCAGGTCGTCGGGCGTCCACGCGGACCCCTCCTCGACCGACTCTTCGGCGAGAGTCGCGAGCAACGACGCACTCGCCTGAGAGATCGAGCAGCCGGCACCCTCCCAGGCGACCGCGTCGATGTGCGCGCCCTCGGCATCCCACCGCAGGGCGAGGGTGATCTCGTCGCCACACACGGGGTTGCGCTGGTGGCTCGTCTCCTCCCCCGCGTCGAGGCCCACACCGTGCGGGTGCTTCGAGTGGTCGATGATGATCTGCTGATACAGCTGCTCGAGCCCGCTCACGACATTGCTCCTTCACTGAGCCCAAAGAAGGGGCGGATGCTCGCCACGGCCTCGAGCGCCCGATCTACCTCGTCGGCCGTCGAGTGCACGCCGAGACTGAGCCGCAGGCTCGCCGTGACCCCGAAGCGGCGGTGCAAGGGCTGGGCGCAGTGGTGTCCGACGCGCGCCGGGATGCCCGCTTCATCGAGCACCTGCCCGGCGTCGTGCGCGTGCACGCCATCGACGACGATGCTCGCGAGACCGACGCGCGGTGCCGGGCTCGGAGCACCAAGCACCCGGATGTTCGGGATGTGCGCGAGCCCATCGAGCATGCGCTGCGTCAGAGCGTGCTCGGTCGCGGCGATGCGGTCGAGCCCGAGGTCGCTCACGAAGCGCACGGCTTCGGCGAGCCCAATCGCTTGCGCGATGCGCGGCGTGCCCGGTTCGAAGCGCTGCGGTGCGGGCAGGTAGTCGGCGCGCTCCATCGTGACGGTCGTGATCATCGAGCCGCCATACAGGAATGGCGGCAGGGCGTTGAGCAGCTCGGCGCGGCCGTACAGCACACCAATGCCCGTAGGGCCATAGAGCTTGTGGCCGCTGAAGACGGCGATGTCGACGTCGAGCTCGCGCGGCCGCAGCGGCAGGTGCGGAGCCGACTGGCACGCGTCGAGCACCACGAGCGCGCCCACGGCCCGCGCGAGCGGCACGAGCACGTCGAGTGGCAGAGTCGCACCCGTCACGTTCGACACGTGCGCGAGAGCGAGCACGCGCGTGCGCTCGCCGATGAGGTGCGCCGCGGCCTCGAGGTCGAGCGATCCGTCGTCGAGCACGGGGATGTAGCGCAGAGTCGCACCCGTGCGCGCCGCGAGTTCTTGCCACGGGATCAGGTTGGCGTGGTGCTCGAGCTCGGTAACGAGAATCTCGTCGCCCGCGTGCAATCCGTATGCCGCGGCCGCCGCGCTCGCACCTGCCCCGCGACCGATGCTCGCCGTACCCAGCGCGTAGGCGACGAGGTTGAGGGCCTCGGTCGCGTGGCTCGTGAAGACGACATCGTTCTCGTCGACGGCGAGAAAATCGGCGACGGTGCGGCGGGCATCCTCATACAGCTCGGTCGCTTCGCCGGCGAGAGTGTGGGCTCCGCGGTGCACGGCGGCGTTTGACTCGCGGTAGAAGGCGCCCTCGGCCTCGATCACGCGCAACGGCTTCTGGGCCGTCGCGGCCGAGTCGAGGTAGGCGAGCGGATGCCCATTGACCTCGCGCCCCAGAATCGGAAACTGGGAACGGATGCTCGCGAGCTCGTCGCTCGAAAACACCGCGCTCGAGGCCGTCGTCGCCGCGTGCCCGGCCGGAGAGGAGGCAGCCGGAGTCGCAGCGAGAGAAGTCACCCCACCAGGGTATTCGCTGCGCCTGGTCGCGCGCCCTGTGCGGGCCGATGTTCGCTGCGCGCTGATCCCGCTGCGCTTGCCCTGCCGCCGGGCGATTAGTCGCCGAGTTCGACCTGGTACACCGGAATGAGCACGATTGTGACGTTCTCGGTCGCGACTCCGCGTTCGGCGAGAGCAGCCTCGAGTGCGGCGGTATCCGGCATGGGCAAGGGGCCCTCGACGGTGACCGTCAGTTCGAGGCTTGAGTAGTCGATGCTCTCGAGACTCCAGCCCGTGTCCACGAGCCACGCGTCGACCTCCTGGTGCACCGCCGATTCGATGATCGACTTCGCACCGATCTGGAAGCTCGTGACCGAAAGCGGCAGGCCGATGATGACGAGCATGACGGCCAGCAGAATGGCGGGCTTGCGCAAGCTCGCGCGGTGCGTTCCCTCGGCGACGCCGACAGTCGACAACTTGTTGACGCCGTAAAACGACATCACGACGATGCCCGTGGCGATGATCGCCACGACGTTCGTGACGAACAACAGCATCGCGCCGGCCGCCTCGCCGAAAGCCCCCGACTCGAGGGTGAGGCCCACGACCGTGAGCGGGGGCACGAGCGAGATGGCGATCGCCACGCCCGGCAGGGTGTCAGAGATATCGCGACGCACGAGGGCGACCGACCCGACAACGCCCGTGCCGAGCGCGGCGAGCAGATCGATGAGGCGCGGGCTGACTCGCCCCGCGACTTGCGAGTTCGTCGCCGCGACGACGTCGCCCGCCACGACGAGCCCAATGACAAAGCCGATGGCAATCGCGACTCCCGCGCCGGCCACGACGAGCAGCAGCGAGCGTACGAGGTTCGACCGATCGCCGAGCACCGTTGCCAGCATGGTCCCCTGAATCGGCCCGAGCAGGGGTGCCACGATCATGGCGCCGATGACCGCGGCCGTCGAGTCGGCCACGACGCCCGCTGAGGCGATGACCGACGACAGCACCAACAGCATCCAGAATCGCGAATAGCGCGCCCGGGCTTCGGGGCCGTCGAAAAAGACCGACTCCCGCATTTGCAGCGGCGTAGAGAATCTCGACTCCATGGGCAGAATCTAGCCCCTGCGGGGCTCGACGCCCATCCCTATAGTGAGAGCATGATCCGCCACATCGTGCTCTTCCGCCTGGCTGCCACCGACGAGGTGCAGCGCCGAGACGACGCCCACGGCATTGCCGAGCGGCTGCAGGCTCTAGAGACGCAGATTCCAGGCATCGTGAGCATTCGCGTCGATCGTGACCTCGGACTCGTCGATGGACACTGGGATGTCGCTCTCGTCTCGGAGCACGACGACAACGCGGCGCTCGAGGCCTACCAAGTGCACCCCGCGCACAAAGAGGTTGCCGCTTACATCGGCACGGTCATCACCGACCGCGCCGTCGTCGACTACTCGGTCTAGCCTGTGGCCACGTCGGCCGACGATCGCGAGGCCAACCCTGTGCCCGCGGCCGACGCTGAACTCGTCACGCCCCGCATGCCCCTGTGGATGCTCGTCGGGCCCCGCGAGCACCTCACCGTCGACCGGCTGCGGTTGCGGCTCGCGGCCTACGTCTACGGAAACATCCTGGTTCTCGCGGCCATCGTGCTCGCCACGGGCAAGTCGATCGTCGGCGGCGAAGCGGCCGTGTTCGTCGCCGTGACGGCCCTCACCACCTACGTCGCGCACATCATCGCCCACACCGTCGGGCAGCAATTGGGGCGCGAACGCGGCGGCCATCGTGCGCACATGAAGGATGAGATGCGCGACGCCCTGCCGATTCTCATCTCGGGTCTCGTGCCCGCGATCATCTTGCTCGTGGCAACCCTCGAGGTCGTGCCGACGCAACTCGCTCAGCTTGCGGCGGCGCTGTGGGTCGTCGCGCGCATTGCCCTCATCGGCCTACTCGTCGAGCGCCTGAGCGGGCAGAGCCCCACCTGGCGCACGTTCAGTGGTGGGCTCGTGCTCGCCCTGCTGAGCGCGATCATCGTCGTGCTCAAGGTGTTGTTCGCACACTGAGGGTGACCGGCGCGCGCACAGCCGGGGCGCGGGCGCTTAGCGCTGCGCGATCGCCGCGACCGTGGCGCCCGGCAGGGCCGCGAGGTACTCGCCCGTGACGAGCAACTTGGCGCCGCGGAGTCCTGCGCCGACGATCAACGGGCCACTTGCCGCGACCGCCTCGTCGACAAGAATTGGCCAGTCACTCGGCAGGCCCAGAGGAGTCACGCCGCCGTACTGCATTCCGGTGGCGTCGATCACGGCGTCGAGGGGCGCGAAGGACGCGCGGCGTGCGTCGAGCATCCGTCGCACCGCCCCGTTCACATCGATGCGATCGCTGCCCAGAATCATGCACGCGACGAGCGTGCGCGTCTCGCCGCGCTTGGCCTCGACGACAACACAGTTGGCGCCCTGCGAGGGGTCGACCTCGTAATGCGCGCAGAACGCGGCGGTGTCGGCAAGCTCGGCGTCGATCTCGCCGACAAGCACACGGTCATCGGGATGCGCCGCGAGAAACGCCCGCACGGGCTCGGCGAGCAACTCGGGGTGCTCTGCCGCGGGCGCGAGGGTGAGCGTGCCAAACGTCGTCATGGCACCAGTCTCGCCGATCGAGCGGGCACCCGTGGTGCAGCGAAAGCGCGCCGCAGCAGCGGCGGCGCGCCGTCAGCTCACACGCCGAGCGCAGTCAATCCGCCGAACACGGCGTAGGCGGGCCAAACGATCGCCTGCAGCAGCCCGAGGATGACGCCCCAGAAGCTGCCGTCGCTCTGACCGATGAAGTAGATCGCGGCGCCGATGTAGGCGAGCAGCCCGAAGAATCCGAGCGGTGCTGCCTGTTGCATGCCTTTGTTGGCCATGGAGTCCTCCTGGGGGTTGAGCCCAGGTTAGGGGCTGCCTGTGCGCGCGTGCACGGGGGTTAACCCCCGATGTAGTCGGCGAGGTGCTGGCCCGTGAGCGTCGAGCGCGCGGCGACGAGTTCGGCCGGCGTGCCCTCGAACACAATGCGACCGCCGTCGTGACCCGCGCCGGGGCCGAGGTCGATGATGTGGTCGGCGTGCGCCATGACGGCCTGGTGGTGCTCGATGACGATGACCGACTTACCGCTGTCGACGAGGCGATCGAGCAACCCGAGCAGGTTCTCCACGTCGGCGAGGTGCAAGCCCGTCGTGGGCTCGTCGAGTACATAGATCGCACCCTTATCGGCCATCTGCGTCGCAAGCTTGAGGCGCTGACGCTCGCCACCCGAGAGGGTCGTGAGCGGCTGGCCGAGTGTGAGGTAGCCGAGGCCAACATCGACGAGGCGATCGAGAATCGCGTGCGCGGCGGGCAGCTTCGCCTCGCCCGCGGCGAAGAACTGCTCAGCCTCGGCGACGGGCATCGTGAGCACCTCACTGATGTTCTTGCCGCCGAGCCGGTATTCGAGCACCGCGGCCTGAAAGCGCCGACCCTCGCACTCTTCGCACACGGTCGAGACCGTGGCCATGGGCCCGAGGTCGGTGAAGATGAGCCCATTGCCGTTGCACGCGGGGCACGCGCCCTCAGAGTTGGCGCTGAACAGCGCGGGCTTGACGCCATTCGCCTTGGCGAAGGCCGTGCGAATCGGGTCGAGCAAACCCGTGTAGGTGGCGGGGTTGCTGCGGCGCGATCCGCGGATGGCGCTCTGGTCGATGGCCACGACTCCGTCGCGGTTGGCGACCGAACCGTGGATCAGCGAGCTCTTGCCCGAGCCCGCCACGCCCGTGACGACGACAAGCACCCCGAGCGGAACATCCACATCGACGTCTTGCAGGTTGTGCGAGTTCGCGCCCCGCACCTCGAGGGTGCCCGTGGATGCCCGCACCTCGCTCTTGAGCCGTGCGCGGTCGTCGAGGTGCCTGCCCGTGAGGGTTCCGCTGGCGCGCAGCCCCTCGATGGTGCCTTCGAACACGATCTCACCGCCGGCGGTTCCCGCGCCGGGGCCGAGGTCGACGACGTGGTCGGCAATGGCAATGGCTTCGGGCTTGTGCTCGACGACGAGCACGGTGTTGCCCTTGTCGCGCAGCTGCAGCAGCAGCTCGTTCATGCGCTGAATGTCGTGCGGGTGCAGGCCCACGGTCGGCTCGTCGAACACGTAGGTGACGTCGGTGAGCGACGACCCGAGGTGGCGGATCATCTTGGTGCGCTGTGCTTCGCCGCCCGAGAGCGTTCCCGAGGGCCGGTCGAGCGAAAGGTAGCCCAGGCCGATCGTGACGAACGAGTCGAGCAAGCGCCGCAGGTTCGCGAGCAGGGGCGCGACCGAGGGCTCGGTGAGCGCGGCGGCCCACGCGGCGAGGTCGCTGATCTGCATGGCGCACGCGTCGGCGATGCTGGTGCCGGCAATCTTCGATGACCGCGCGCCCGCGTTGAGGCGCGTGCCCTCGCACTCGGGGCATAGCGTGAAGGTGACGGCGCGCTCGACGAAGGCGCGAATGTGGGGCTGCAGCGCATCCACGTCTTTCGACAGCATCGACTTCTGAATCTTGGGCACGAGACCCTCGTAGGTCATGTTGATGTTGTCGATCTTGACCTTGACCGGGTCTTTGTAGAGAAAGTCGTTGCGCTCGGCCTCGGTGAAGTCGCGAATCGGCCTCGCCGGGTCGACAAAGCCCGAAGCGGTGAAGATGCGCACCATCCAGCCGTCGACCGTGTAACCGGGAATCGTCAGGGCGCCGTCGAGCAGCGACTTCGAGTCGTCGAACAGTTGCGTGAGGTCGATGTCGTTGACGCGGCCCATGCCCTCGCACCGCGGACACATGCCGCCGAGATAGACCTCGTTCTCGACCGTCGTGGTCGTGCCCGTGCTCGTCGTGCGCGTGCCGCTCGTCTGGCTTGAGGGGATGTTGAACGAGAACGCGTTGGGCGAGCCGATGTAGGGCTGGCCGAGCCGCGAAAACAGAATGCGCAGCATCGCGTTGGCATCGGTCGCCGTGCCGACGGTCGACCTCGAGTTGGCTCCCATGCGCTCTTGATCGACGATGATCGCCGTCGTCAGGCCGTCGAGGCTATCGACATCGGGCCGCGCGAGGCTCGGCATGAATCCCTGCACGAACGAGCTGTAGGTCTCGTTGATCATGCGCTGCGACTCGGCCGCGATCGTGCCGAACACGAGGCTCGACTTGCCCGACCCGCTCACGCCCGTGAAGACCGTCAACCGCCGCTTGGGCAGGTCAACGCTCACGTTCTTGAGGTTGTTCTCGCGCGCGCCTTCGACGCGAATAATGTCGTGGCGGTCGGCGGGGTGCTGGTCGGTCATGTGCTCAGTCTGCCGCGCTGGGCCGACGGTCGCGAGCCGCGCCTGGGCACGACCCGCGACGCGCGCGCAGGCTCATGCGGCACAATCAGCCTCATGGCTTCTGCCCCCGCCCCCGATGTCGACGCCGTCGTCGTGGGCTCGGGGCCGAACGGGCTCGTCGCCGCGGTCACGCTCGCCGAAGCGGGACTGCGGGTGCTCGTGCTCGAAGCGGCAGAGCGGCCGGGCGGCGGCTTGCGGAGCGAAGAACTGACGCTGCCCGGGTTCGTGCACGACCTCGGCGCGACGGTGCACGCGCTCGGGCTCGCCTCGCCGGCGATGCGGGCGCTCGACCTGCAGCGCGACGGTCTTGAGCTCGTGCATCCGCCCACTCCCCTGGGCCACGCGATCGACGCGACTCGGTCAGCGATTCTGCACCGCGCGATCGACGACACCGCCATCGGCCTCGGCCGCGACGGGCGCGCATGGCGACGGATGCTCGCGCACCTCTCCACGAAGTGGCCGGGCCTCGCCGCCTCGGTGCTCGACCCGACGCACCTGCCGCCGCACGCTCCGCGCGAGTTGTTCGCGTTTGGTGTGCGCGGGCTGTGGCCCGCAACGCTCGCCGGGCGCACGGCGTTTCGCGACGAACCGGCGCGAGCTCTCTTCGCCGGGCTCGCGGCGCACGCGGCTGTTCCGCTCGGGCAGCCGCTCACGACCGGCATCGGCCTCATGCTCGGCGGCCTCGCGCACGGAGTCGGCTGGCCCGTCGCTCGCGGCGGCTCGCAGTCGGTCGCCGACGCGCTCGTCGCCCGCCTGCAGTCACTCGGCGGCGAGCTGCGCACGGGCCACCGCGTCACCTCGCTCGCCGAGCTGCCGGGCGCGCGCATCATCATGCTCGACCTCACGCCGCGCCAGGTGCGCGCGATCGCGGGCGATGCGCTACCCGCGCGCTACGCCCGCCGCCTCGATCGCTGGCGCTACGGCGCGGGAGTTTTCAAGGTCGACTGGGCGCTCGACGGCCCCGTGCCGTGGGCCGACCCCGCGCTCGCCAGAGCCGGAACCGTGCACATCGGCACCGCCGAACAGGTCGCGCGCACCGAACGCGAGGCCGCGCACGGTCGCCACGTTGACGACCCGTGGGTGCTCGCCGTGCAGGCCACCGTCGCCGACCCGACCCGCGCCCCCGCGGGCAAACACACGCTGTGGGCATACTGCCGCGTGCCGAACTCGTCAACGGTGGATGCTCTGCCCGCCATCGAGGCCCAACTCGAGCGCGTCGCCCCCGGCTTTCGCGAGCGCGTGCTCGGCCGGTATGCGTCGAGCCCCGCAACCCTCGAAGCCTGGAACGCCAACCTCGTGGGCGGTGACATCGGTGGCGGCGCCACCGACCTGCGGCAACTCGCGGCGCGCCCGTCGCTCTCGCTCTCGCCGTGGGCCACGCCCGTTCCGGGGCTGTTTCTCTGCTCGTCGTCGACGCTGCCCGGCGGTGGCGTGCACGGCATGGGCGGGTACAACGCGGCTCGGGCCGCGCTCGCGCGGATGGGCTGAGTGTGCGACGCTAGGCGCTTGGCGCAATGCACTCAGCCCTAGGCGCCCAGCGCTGGCGCCCCGGGCGGAACGTGGGTGAGCCCGAGACTCGGGTGGCCGTAGACCGACTGCACCTCGGCGATCACAACGCGATACTCCGCAATCCAGTTGTCGGCGAGCCCTTTGGCGATGCGGTGCGTGTCCATGGCAATGAGCTCGCGCAGGGCATCCGCGGTCTCCCAGTAGTAGACCTCGCTGTGCAGCCCGGTCGTGTCGTCATGCCAGGCCTCTTCGCCCATGAACCCGGGAATCGCTCGGGCCCGCTCAGCGATCTCGTCGTTGAGTTCGCGAAACCGCTCGTCGAGCTCGCGCAAGGCGAAGATGAACGTGGCACTAACCGTCATGAGCACCATCATGCACCCACAGTGCACTATCGTGCACTCATGGAGATCGAGACGGATGCCCTCGCCCGCGTCATCGGAGCGCGCGTGCGGCACGAGCGCTCGGCGCGCGGGTGGACTCTCGACCAGCTTGCCGCCGCCGCGGGAGTCAGCCGCCGCATGGTCGTCAACGTTGAGCAGGGTGGCGTCAACCCGAGCATCGGCACCCTGCTCAGGCTGAGCGACGCTCTCGGCGTTGGGCTCCCGGCGCTCGTTGAACCACCCTCTCAACCCGACGAGCGCGTGACGCGCGCCGGCACCGCTGCCGTGCTGTGGCGCGGCGAACACGGGGGCTCGGGTGCGCTCGTCGCGGCGAGCGCGACCCCCGAGGTGTTCGAGCTCTGGCACTGGACCATGCACCCGGGTGAGCGCCACGCGAGCGAGGCGCATCTCCCCGGCACGCGCGAGCTGCTGCACGTGCTCGAGGGCGCCATGCGCATCGAGATCGACGACCGCGTACACGAGCTCGGCACCGGCGACGCCCTCACCTTTCGCGGCGATGCGCCGCACAGCTATGCCTGCGCGGGCGAATCCGCCGCGCGATTCTCCCTCACGGTGCTCGAACCGGGTGCGAGTACGACGATCTCTCGAGGAGCATCCGATGAATAACTCCACTCGACCCGCTCCCCCAGCCTGGTCACTCGCCGTCGTGGCGATGCTGCTCATCCAGTTGTCGAGCGCGCTCTCGGTGACCGTCATCGACGCGGTCGGCGCCGGCGGCGCCTCGTGGCTGCGCATGTGTTTCGGCGCACTGTTCTTGCTGCTCATCGTGCGACCGGACCTGCGCAGCATCCGTCGCGCCGACGTGCCGAGCCTGCTCATGCTCGGAACCGTCACGGGCCTCATGACCACGCTCTTTCTCGCCGCACTCGAGCGCATTCCGCTGGGCACCGCCGTCGCGATCGAGTTTCTCGGGCCGCTGACGGTCGCGGCCGTCATGAGCCGTCGGCGCCGGGCGCTCGTCTGGCCGGCCCTCGCGTTCGTCGGAGTCGTGCTGATGACCGAGCCCTGGCAAGGGGCGACGGATGCCCTCGGCATCCTCTTCGCCGTGCTCGCCGGTGCCTGCTGGGGTCTCTACAACCTGCTCACGCAGCGCGTTGGCGATCGCTTCAGCGGCATCTCGGGCCTCGCCTACACGAACCCGATCGCGGCCGTCGTGACGACGATCATCGGAATCCCCTCGGTCATCGGTGGAACGCCCACGCTACCGATCATTCTGCTCGCGGCCGGCATTGCGTTGCTCACTCCCGTGATCTCGTTCGGCCTCGAGATGCTCGCCCTGCGGCGCATGACCCACACGGCGTTCGGCACGCTGCTCGCGATCGAGCCCGCGTTTGGGCTCATCATCGGCCTCATCGTGCTCAGTCAGACTCCGGGGGTGCTGCAGCTCGTCGGCATCGTGATCGTCGTCATCGCGGGGGCCGCCGCGCAACGCGACGGAACACGCTCACGCCCCGCTGTCAGCTCCGACGGCGCCATCCCACCAGCGCAGAACCCGCAGCGATAAGAACGTGAGCCACGGTGAGGGCTCGCCCACGGGCACGTCGAGCTCGAACCAGACGCGGCCGGGGTGGCGGCGCTCTTGCGTCCAGGTTCCGTCGGGCTGCTGGGCGGTACGAATAATCCCGATGGCGTCGGATGCCCGCTCGTCGGGCGGCGTGCCCTCGAGCAGTGACGACCGTCGCAGGTAGTCCATGACGTTGAGGGCGCTGTAGACGTGGCGGAACGGGTAGCCGAAGTTGGTTGCCCAGGGCGCCACGAGTTCTCCGGTTGACTCGCGGTAGAGCATCCGTCGCCGATAGAGGTATTCGTGGGCTTCGTGGCGCACGGCGCGCAAGCGGGTGTCGCCCGTGCGTTCTTCCCACTCGAGGATGCCCTTGAGGGCGTTGAGCGTCGAGTGGAAGCTCGCGCGCGTCGAGCCGTCGACCCACTCGCAGTTCCAGCCGCCCTCGGCCATCGCGTGCTCGGCAAACCACGTTGCGATGCCATCAACATCAGCACCGAGCCACGCCCCGTTGGCGAGCGTGAAGCCGTTGATGCACGCGTCGGTTTCGCCGCCCCAATAGGGCAGGTCTTCGTATTCCCAGCGGCAGTTGGCGGCGAGCTTTTCGGCGGTGCCGGCGAGCGCCGCGGCGTCGAGGCCGAGCTCGCGCAGGGTCAGCAGACTCCAGGTCGTGGCCGTCCAGGGCTGACCGTGTTGTGCCTCCTCGCTATCCCAGTCGAACTCGGCGGGAAAGTAGGCGCCGCCCGCCCACTGGCCGTCGGGGTCTTGATGCGACAGCAGCTCGGCGCCCATGCCTTCGGTCGCAACCCGCGCACGGGTGGCCTGCCACACGGCCTCGGGCTCATCGAGCAGGTCGCGCTCGACCTGCCAGCGCAGGGCCGGGTCGGTGTCGAGCATCCACTGCAGCAGTGTCGGGTCGATCGGGGTGGGGTCGTTCGCCATGCCGCGAGCGTAGTCCGGGTCTGCGGCAGGATTAGTGTTCTTGCGTTCAATTTGCGCGTCATGTTCAGCGTACGGGCATGCGATTTATCTTCGATTTCTCGGCGATGTGTTGACAGATACGATGCGCTCTTGCCGCTACTTGGGTAGTCGTGCCGTGAAGTGCTCTAACCCTCGTCTTGCGGCAGGGACCGTCAATGGAAGGGCGGGGCCGAGCTCCTTATGGAAGCGCCGGCCGAGGGCATTGCGAACGCGTAGCAAGAAAGCGCACATGCCTGAGAGCCCGCGGTTCGTTGGTTGCCCCGCTGCGAATCTGATGAGGGGGCGCCTCGTGGCGGCGCCCGCACTTGGTGTCGGTTGATAAGTGCAGAATTGAGCCAAACGGAGGTCAGATGGCGACAACGATGACGGTGCGCGAGTTAGCTGCGATGGCAGACAAGGACATTGAAGAGGTACTTGTCACGCTCTGGTACGCAGAGATCGACTACGTGACCGAGCCTTCTTCGTTGATTCGAAGAGATGACCTAAACACCGCCTTGCGCGCCTGCCAACTTCCAGCACGCGGCGATCGACGTCGCAAGTCTTACTGGGCCCACCAGATGAACATCACAATTGAAGAGATCGATCATCTACTTGCTTCCTTCGGTTATGACTCACCGGAGCTCGCACGAAATCTTCCCAAAGGGGCCTCGGCCCGATTTGAACGGATCGTCAAGGAACGCCCGGCGGCTTCCCCTGCAGCGCCTGCCGATCCGGTCGAATTACCCGCTGCTCCTCCCATCGTTTGGAAGGTCATCGGACAGAAAGAGTCCACTTCGTTCTTGACGGTCGACGAGGTGCGGTCCATTCACGAAGCACTAGAAAATGACGCAAGTGAGGCGAACGACCCGATCTGGCCGCCTGGCGTCAAGAGTGAAGACTCGCTCGCCAGTGCAATCTCACGGCCACAAACAGGCTTGGGTGTGGAGCCAAAGTACCCCACGGTGGAAATGGCGGCCGCGGCGCTAGTCCACTCCCTCGTCCACAATCACCCTTTTCACAACGGCAACAAGCGCACTGCGCTCGTGAGCATGCTAGTGATTCTCGACCGGCACAACCAATGGCTACGTGACTCGATAGACAAGGACGTTCTGTTCAAGTGGATCCTGGGGGTTACCAATCATCAAATCCTCCCGAAGGGTCTCGACTATGACCGTATTGCCGATCGTGAGGTGCTAGCCATCGCAGAGTGGATTAGGAAGAACTCGCGCCCGGTATCCAGATCAGAGCGGCCCATTACGTGGCGAAAGCTGCGGGGAATCCTTGAGCACCAGTTCGGCTGCAGAGTAAGCAGCCGCGGCACCGGCGTTTTGGTCGAGCGAGCGATTCTTGAGAGGGGCTTCCTTGGACGAAAAAAGTCTACTCTTCGCCGCTTCCAATTCGTCCCTGCCGGCGAAGGCCGCGAGGTGGGCCTTGGCACAATCAAGCAGCTTCGTCGAGAACTTGAACTCGACGAAAGCCACGATGTCGACTCAGTCATCTTTTACGGCGATGAGCGAACTCCAGACGAGTTCATCGTTAGGTATCGTGCACTCTTGCGAGCCCTGGCAAGGGTGTGAGCCAAGACGTTGTCGATGGCTCAGGGGGCTGAGCCGCGAAGAGTTCAGAGTTGCACAAACTTGACACGAATCGGCCGTGAGAGAGCTCGCGCAACTGAGCACCGCCCTATCGGGGCCCGGTACCTCAGTGCTCCGATTCCACCACGTCGGTCAGCAGGTACTGCTCGAGCTTGAGCCACTTCGGCGGACGCGGCGCCCCCTCCGGAAGCAACGCGAACGCCGCCTCGGCGTCGATGAGCCGCGGGTTCGTCACGACCACCTCGGTGCCTCCCGTGCGCAGTCGCGCCGAGCCGGCCGCGAGCACGTTGCGCACCCAGTCTGACTCCACGCCATAGACGGGAACGAACAGGTAGCCGCCGTCGATCGGCGTCGGCTCGAGGGGCGTGAGGTACTCGCGGCCCGACGTGCGGCCCACGTGCACGAGCACGGGCCGCACGCCCTTTTTGAGGGCACCGGGGTTGAACATCCACTTGTTCATATGGGCCCACCAGCGTGGCATGGGCATGAGTCAGGCCTCCGATCGGGCGGCCTGGTCGAGGCCATCGAGCAAGAGCCCGAGCGTGAACTCAAATTCGGTTTGTGAGTCACACCAGCCGAGCGTCGCGTCGCTCTCGGCGTGCAGTTCTTCGGCGACCATTGCCGCCGTGTGCGGAAAGACGTCGGCCATCGCAGCGATCATGGCGGGGTCGAGGGCGTCGAGCTCGGCCGGCGCCTCACCGCTCGACGTGCCTTCGGCCGGCGGACTGAACGGCTCGTTGACGAAGCCGAGCGCCATGCTGCTCAGTGCGTGCATGCCCCGGTGGGCGACGCGATACGAGAGCCCGCCCCGAATCATGGCGGCGAGCACGGCTTCGAAGACGGCCTGAATCTCGAACGGAATCGCGCGTCGCGACGTAATGAGCGAGGGCGCCCACGGATGCCGCATCATGACGCGGCGTGCCGCCAGACTGCGGGCTCGCACCTCATCGCGCCAATCGCCCGCGGGCTCGACGGTGGCGCTGGCTGACTCGGCCAGAATCTCGCGCGCGATGAGCTCAACGAGTCCGTCGAGAATCGCGTCTTTGTTGGCGAGATGGTGATAGATCGACATGGCCTCAACCGTCAACTCGGTGGCGAGGCGACGCATGCTGACAGCCGCGAGGCCCTCCGCATCGGCAATCTGCATCGCGGTCGCGAGTATTCGGTCGCGCGTCAGAGGTGCTCGAGGTGAGGGGGCCACGGCGTCCTTTCGTCACCTTCAGTCTTGCGGTTCCTTACGATGTAAGGCAACCTTACGCCATAAGGTTGCGAATCGCGCAGCCCCCACGAACGGAGATCCCATGCACCCCCTCACGCGAACCGCCCGCCTCACGGGCGCCTTCTACCTCGGCCTCGCCGTCACCGGCGCGCTGAGCTTCTTGCTCATCCGCCCCCAGGTCTTCATTACGGGCGCAAGCGATGCCGTGCTCGAGGCCCTCACCGGCAACCTCCCGCTCGCGCGACTGGGCCTGCTGCTCGAGCTCGGCGTGGTCGTCACGCAAGTGCTCGCGGCCCTCTGGTTCTTCGCGCTCTTCCGCTCGATCAACTCGTTCGCGGCCGGAACGCTCACGACCTTCGGCCTCATGAACGCCGTCGCGATTCTCGGCAGCGCCGTCGCCCTCAGCACCGCGACCACGATTGCGGATGCCGGCCTCGCCGACGCCGCCCAGCAGGTAACCCTGCTCATCACCCTCTCCGACGGCTTCTGGGCAGTCGGCACCGTGTTCTTCGGCGCGTGGCTCATCCCGATGGGATTGCTCGTGATGCGCTCAGGCTTCGCCTGGCGCTGGATCGGCTGGGTGCTGCTCGTGGGCGGCGCCGGCTACCTCGCCAACATCGTGCTCATCACCCTCGCGCACGAGACCACCGCGGTCGCCGACCTGCTCGTCATCCCCGCCACGATCGGCGAGTTCGCGATTCTGCTCTCGCTGCTGATTCGCGGGGTGCCTGCGCGGGCCCTCGAGGTGCCGTCACGCTGACGCCGCCCCACCAAGCGGCAGGTTGTCGAGACTCCTCCGTTGCTTGCCGGGTACACGCACGACGAACCCCCGCCACAGTGAGCTGGCGGGGGTTCGTGAAGAACGGCGACGCTAGGCCGTTTGTGCTGGATCGGCAGTCTTGTCGCGCACGCCGGTTTGCCAACGTCGCGTGGAAACTAGCGAGACCACGGGCCCGACAAGGGGGACAAGAACGATGAGCAACACCGAAAGCAATTTGCCGCGATAACCCTTCGACCGCACTAGCGATACCAGAGCTGCGACAACGAGGGCGAGGTTGACGATGACCGCAATAGTCCAAGCAACGTCAATAGGCCCGGGAATGAGAGGGTTCATGACCGGATCGTACGTGAAGGCCATCCGTGTACCGGGTTGTTGTACCCATACGTATACGCGTGCAGGTGCGCGGGAACCTCAAGGTTCAAGATCGGGTCAACCGAGATGAAGCATCCGGTCACGGGGTCGTAGTAGCGAGCCCCCAACAGAGTCAGCCCAGAATCAGCATCTCGAGTCGCACCCAAGAAGCGGTGATCGCCCGGAACATCCGCATCGGTATTGCCCCGAATGCCGCCGAACGGATCAGAGTAGACGCGGGCAACACTGGTCGACGTCCACTCGGTGTTCGGAACCGCAGCGAGCACCGACGGGCCGGTATCGGCCGTTCACGAAAGCGCGCGTCGAGAACCGGAAGAAAGAGCTAAGTGGTGGTGGACCTGAGGGGATTCGAACCCCTGACCTCCTCGATGCGAACGAGGCGCGCTACCAACTGCGCCACAGGCCCGTGGTGCGTCGACCACATTACCATTCGCGCGCGAGGCGCTCGACCGAGTGCGGGGCGGGCTTAGCTCGCCGCGCGACGGCGCTGCAAGACCTCGTCGAGGTCGGGCGCGCGGGTCGGCAAGCCGTCGACGAGTCCCATGCCGGCGAAGCGGCTCGCGGCGGGGCGCTCGACGCGCGGGGCCTCACCATCCGTCACGGTCGACGGCGCTGCGGTGCGGTCGACGGATGCCGCGGCGAGAGCCGCCGCGCGCTGCGCCCGCTCGGCTTCGGCCGCCGCGGCAGCGAGTGCGGCCGCGTGGTCGAGAGCCGGAGCCACGGCCCCAGCAGGCACGACCGGAGCGCTGAGGTAGCTCGGCTTGGGCAGCGGCACGGGTGTCCACTCGCGCCGCGCACCGGCGGGAGCCCGGCGAACCGGGGGTGCCAGGTCGACAAACTCGGGGGCGGCCACACCCGCCACGGGAGCCGTGCGGCGGCGTTGCGCGCGCGCAAGACCCGTGAGCAGCATCCCGCCGCTGATGGCGACGAAGGCCGCGAAACCGGCCCAGGCCCACGCCGACAGTGAGACGGCGACACCGATGCCGATGAGGGCGAGCAGAGTCGTGAGGGAAGTGACGGCGCGCGACCGGCGCAAGCGGCGCTGGCCGAGGCGGGCGGCATCCATTTCGGCCATGAGGCCCGGAGCCGACTCGGTGAGCCGCGCCCGAAGCGCGCGCTGCGCCGCGGCCTCGCGCGCACGTTCGATCGCCGCGAGCTCGCGCTGACGGGCGGCGAGCGAACGTTGCTGTGCGGCGACATCACGCGCCGTCAGCTCGGCGCGCACCGACTCGGGAACCTCAGCCGCGTGGGCCATGATGCGCAGGGTTTGCTGCAGGCGAATGGCGTTGCGCTCGGTCGCGAGGTATTCGCGACGACGCCGCCACATGGGCACGAGATAGAGCAACCAGAGCGCGGCAGCGATGACGATGAGGATCGCCGTGCCGCCACCCGTGGTCTCCATGCGGTAACGGTACGATTCTGAGGCCGATGCGGTCGGCAGGTCGGCGGAGTGTCTGCAGACCCGAGGCCGCATCCCCTCCCCTCCCTACTCCTCACGAAGGACACCATGTCGTCGACCCCTGCCCCCGAAACCGCCGCCGAGCCCACCGCTGCACCCGAGAAGAGCGGCCTGCGCGCCTTCTTCGGCAACGCCGAACTGCTCATCGTGATTCTGCTCGGCATCGTCTCGGTCGCCACCGCCTGGGTTTCGTTCCAGGCCGCGCTCTACGACGGGCAGACGGCCAAGGCGCTCTCGCAGTCGCAAAGCGCCACGGCCGAGGCCGAGTCGCTCTACCTCGAAGGCAACCAGGAGTATGTGCAAGACGCGCAGACGCTCGCGCGCCTGACCGAACTGCAGGCGCAGATCAACGCGGGCGACCCGGTCGCCGCCGAGGTCTATGACGCGCTCTACTTCGTCGCCGTGAGCGAGCACTTCGGTGCCGCCATTGAGCGTGCCGACGAGATCAACGCGGCCGACACCGAGTTCTACACGAGCCCCCTCGACGACGAGGAGTACCAGAGCGTGCTGTTCGGCGCCTACGGCGAGAAGAGCGACGAAGCCATCGAGCTCACGAAGCAGGCCGATGAACTCGACGCTCGCGGTGACTGGCTGACGCTCACCACGGTGCTCATGGCCATCTCGCTGTTCTTGCTCGGTGTTGCCGCCGTCGTGCGCACGCGCAAGGTGCAGTACTCGCTCATCGTCATCGGCTCGGCGATCTTCGTGTTCGCCGCGGCGATCATGTTCTCGATTCCGATGACCTGGGTCTAACAGCCGACGAGCCTGCCGCTCGCGTGCGCTCAGCGCGCGGGCGGCAGGCTGATGCCGCGTCGCGCGGCAATGAGGTCGATCTCGGGCACGGTTGCCGCACCCGGCGGCACGCGCCCGGTCTTCCAGCGCCGAAGCACGCCCTGCGGCACTTCTTCGACCGTCAGCGCGAAACAGAAGTGGTCGCGCCAGTCGTTATTGATGTGGATGTAGCGGCGCCGCAGCCCCTCGTAGCGAAAGCCGAGCTTCTCGACCACCCGCAGGCTCGGCCCAGTCTCGGGCCGAATGCAGATCTCCATGCGGTGTAGTCCGACGGTGAAGAACACGTGGTCGGTCGCGAGCGCCACGGCCGTGGGCGTGAGCCCGCGCCCGGCAAACCCCGCACCCACCCAATAGCCGATCGTTGCCGAGGCGAGCGAGCCGTAGGTCATGCCGCTGACATTGAGCTGGCCGGCCAATCGGCCTTC
>NZ_JANRKZ010000096.1:0-7570 GCF_033763155.1 Microcella sp. | reverse complement strand
AGCTGCGGTCGAGGCCGGGGCCGCGATCGTCAACGACGTGAGCGGGGGACTCGCCGACCCCGCGATGCTCGAGACCGTCGCGGGGCTCGACAGTCAGTACGTCATCATGCACTGGCGCGGGCCGAGCGCCACGTGGGATGCGGTAAGCGACTATGCGTGGGCTCCGCAGGATGTCACCAATGAACTCATGGGCCGCTGGCACGCCGCGCTCGAGGCGGGCGTGCAGCCCGAGCGGCTGTGGGTTGATCCGGGCCTGGGCTTCGCCAAGCGCCCGGAGCACAACTGGCAGCTGCTTGCTGAGCTCAGCACGTTGCGGTCGATCGGCGCTCGCGTGCTCGTGGGTGCCTCACGCAAGCGGTTCTTGGGCGCGTTGCTGCCCGAGGGCACGCCCGTTGACGAGCGCGATCTGCTGACCGCGGTGGTCTCGGCCCTCGCGGCGGATCACGTGGATGCCCTGCGCGTGCACGACGTGCGCTCGAGCGCCCGCGCCCTCGACGTGTGGCAGTCGATCGTGACCGCAGCCGACTCGGCCCCCACGTATCGCGCTTCGTACGTAGCGAGCCCGCCGCTCGATCGTCACGCGCGCGGCGACGCCATTACCCTCACGGGGTTGCGGGCCTTCGCGCACCACGGCGTCTTCGACCACGAACGGCGCGACGGTCAAGAGTTCATCATCGACGTGACGGCCCGACTCGACCTGCGCACCGCGGGGAGCGACGACGAGCTCGCCTCGACCGTGCACTACGGCGTGCTCGCCGAACAGGTCGTCGCCGCGGTCGAAGCCGACCCCGTCGACCTCATCGAGACCGTCGCTGAGCGCGTCGCGGCGGTCGTGCTGAGCCACGGCGCGGTGTGGCAGACCGAGGTCACGGTGCATAAACCGCAGGCGCCCATCACGGTGCCGTTCGCCGACGTGAGCGTCACGATTGCGCGGGGGCGGTCGTGACCGTCGTGCACCCGGCGACGGCCGTCATCGCGCTCGGCAGCAACCTCGGTGACCGCGAGGCCACACTTGAGCGCGCGGTTGCTGCGCTTGACGGGTTGCCCGAGTCGAGCATCCTCGCCGTCTCGTCGTGGCATGGCACGGTGGCACTCACGGTCGACGGGCTCGACCCCGAGAAGCCCGCCTACCTGAACGGCGTCGCAGTGCTGCAGACGCACCTCGACCCCTACTCGCTGCTTGACGCCCTGCGCGCGATCGAAGCCGAGAACGGTCGCGAGCGCATCGAGCGCTGGGGCGACCGCACGCTCGACCTCGATCTCATCGCGTTCGATGACCTCGAGATTGACTCCGACGTGTTGCAGGTTCCGCACCCGCGGGCGCACGAGCGTGACTTCGTGCTCGCCCCGTGGCTCGAGGTGCAGCCGGATGCTCACCTCACCGGCCACGGAGACGTCGCGGCTCTGCTCGCGGCCCTGCAGTCGGGCGGTGCCGAGTGACCCGCACGCGCCCGCTTCCCCTGCTCATCGCGGCACTCGTCGGGCTCGCGGTGGCCTTCGCGCTCGACCTTGCGCTCGCCATGCGCGGAGTCGCCGTGCTCGTGCCCCCGCTCTCGCTTGCCGTCGCCCTCGTGCTCATCGCGGCTCTCGTGCTGGCGTTGGCGTGGCCGGTGCGGCGCGCCGCGAAGGGTGAGCGACGCATCGACCCGCTGTTTGCCGTGCGGGCCGTCGTGCTCGCCAAGGCGAGCGCCCTCGCGGGTGCGATGCTCGCGGGCGGGGCGGCCGGCATTCTGATCTATCTGCTCACGCGCACAGTGGTGCCGTTAGGCTCAAGCCTGGCTGCGGGGGCAACCCTGGTGGCCGCCGCTGCGCTGGTGACCGCGGCACTCGTCGCCGAGCACTGGTGCGCTCTGCCGCCCGATGATCCGACTGAGGAGACCGCCCCGTGACGAACCCTGAATCGACCGGCGCCGAATCGACTGGCACTGAATCAATCGGCGCCGACCCCGCCGCACCGGGCTCCGCTCGCCTCGACGTCGCGGGAGAGTGGCAGCGCGTCTCGCCGAAGTACATTCCGGTCGACATGATCGGCACGGCCATTTTCGGGGCCATCGCCACCGCTGTCTCGTTCGTGCCCTTCTGGATCGGCTGGCCCGAAGGGTGGCTTGTCGGGGTCGGCGTTGCCACGATCTTCGTGATCACGCTCGCGCTGACGCCCCGTCGCGTGCGGGCCATCGGCTACCTGCTGCGCGACGACGACCTTCTCTTTCGCCGCGGCATCATGTTTCAACGCTTCGTTGCGGTGCCCTACGGTCGCATGCAGCTCGTCGACATCAGTCGCGGGCCGGTTGCGCGCGCGTTCGGCCTCGCCGAGCTCAAGTTTGTGACGGCCGCCGCGTCAAGTGGCGTGCTCATTCCCGGCTTGCCCCTGGCCGAAGCTGAGCAGTTGCGCGACCACCTGGTGGCCGTCGCCGAGACGCGCCGGGCCGGACTGTGACCGACCCTCACGCCGAGTGGGCGCCGCCGTCACCCCCGCCGGCCGCCCCGCCCGCCACACCATCGACCGAGCAGCCGCGCCAGCCAGTCGCGGTCAGCACCGACTTCGCTGACGGTGAATGGCACCGGCTGCATCCCGCCACACCACTGTTTCGCGGCGGCCTGGCCTTCGTCGCCATTCTCGGCGTGCTGATCGTGAACCTGCGTGACCGCTTCTTCGAGATCTTCTTCGATGACCAGCAGGTGCCGCTGCCGCCGACGGGTGGTGATCTCGAGTCTGACGCGATCGATTTCATCGTGCGCGAAGAGTTGGTGCTCGTCGCCCTGCTGATTGCCGTGGGCGTGCTGCTCTTGCTGGTGGCGGGCTTCTACTTCTCGTGGCGACTGCACACGTTCCGCATTACTGACGAGGTCGTCGAAGTGCGCTCGGGCATCCTGTTTCGCACCAATCGCAAAGCGCGCCTCGACCGCATTCAAGGCATCAACATCGCCCGACCCTTCGTGCCCCGCGTGTTTGGCGCCGCCAAGCTGGAGATCTCGGTCGCGGGTAATGACGCCAACGTTCCGCTCGCCTACCTGCGCGGAGCCGACGCCGACGCCTTGCGCCGCGACATCTTGCTGCTCGCCTCGGGTGCGCAGCGCGCGGGTGTCGACCCGGCTGCCACCGCGGCGAGCGGCATCGGCGGGATGCTCGATGCCCGTGTCTCAGAACTGCTGTCGCCCGAGCTCGACGTCGACCTCGTGGCGCCCACGTCGATCGTGCGCATGAACCCCGGCCGGCTCATCGGCTCGACCGTGCTCAGCGACACCATGATCGTTCTCGTCGCGATGCTCGTGGCCATTGTCGTGACGAGCATCGTGACGGGCGAGTTGTTTCTGCTCGTCGCCATGTTCCCGGGAATTATCGGCATCGGCGGTTTTCTCATCGCGCGCATCACGCGCTCACTGCGTTACTCGATCGCCGCGACCCCCGACGGCGTGCGGGTGGGTTTCGGGCTGCTCTCGACCACGAACGAGACGCTGCCTCCCGGGCGCATCCACTCGGTGAAGGTCAGCCAGCCCCTGCTCTGGCGGCCCTTCGGTTGGTGGCAGATCGCGGTCAACCGCGCCTCGCGGTCGTCGCAAAACGGGGCGGCGGGGCAACAGCAGACGAGCATCCTTCCCGTGGGCAATCTCGATGATGTGCGCGCCGTACTGCAGCTCTTGTTGCCCGAGGTTGCTCATGAAGCGAGCCTGCCCGTGCTCGAGCTGGGCTTGAGCGGCCGCGGCACCGAGGGCGGCTTCACGGTGTCGCCGCGGCGGGCGCGCGTGCTGCGGTGGTTCTCGCAGCCCCGCAACGGATTCGCGCTCACCGACACGGCCGTGCTCTTGCGCCGCGGTGCTATTTGGCGCTCACTCATTGCCGTGCCCTATTCGCGCACGCAGTCGGTGTCGGTGCACCAGGGCCCGCTGCTCCGCGCTCTGCGTCTCGCGTGGGTTCAGGTGCACACCGTGGCCGGTCCGATTCTTCCGATGCTCGGCGCTCTCGATCGCGACGACGCACTGCGCTTGTTTCATGGCGTCGCGGATGCGTCGTTGCGGGCGGCGGCCACCGACACGAGTCATCGCTGGCGCCAGCGGTGAGCACGCGCGACGGTCGGCTTGGTGTTGGCATTGTCGGCGCGGGCCGGGTCGGCCCGGTAATCGGGGCCGCGCTCGCGGGTGCGGGTCACGCGCTCGTCGGCGTCTCGGCGAGCACCGATGATGAGCGCGATCGCGTCGAGAGCATGCTTCCGGGCGTTCCCGTGCTTACGGTGCCGCAGATCGTCGAGCGCAGTGAGCTTGTCGTGATCGCCGTCCCCGACGACCAACTCGTCGAGCTCGTCGCGGGGCTCGCGGCTCTCGGCGCGTGGCAGCCCGGCCAACTCGTGCTGCACACGTCGGCCCGCCACGGCTTGGCGGCGCTCGACCCCGCGCGGGCCGTGGGCGCGATTCCGCTGGCCGTGCATCCGGCCATTGCGTTCACGGGCACGAGCATTGACCTCGCCCGCTTGCGCGACGCGTGGTGCGCCGTGACCGCTCCGGGGCCTGTGTTGCCGATCGCGCAAGCTCTCGTCGTGGAGATGGGCGCCGAACCGGTCGTCGTGGGCGACGACGATCGCCCGGCGTATGCCGACGCAATCGAGGCCGCGTCGCAGTTTTCGACCGCGATCATCGCGCAGTCGGTTACCGCCCTGCGCGCGATCGGAGTGGACGAACCCGGACGCGTTCTCGGCGGAGTCGTGCGCTCGGCCGTCGAGAACGCGTTGCAGTCTGCCGCTGTCGATAGCATCGACCGGTGAGCGCCTCCACCCTGCCCGACGTCGAAACCACGATCGCCGGGCTGCGTGAGCGCCTCGACTCGGCCCGAGCGGCCGGATCAACCGTCGCTCTCGTGCCCACCATGGGCTCGCTACACGAGGGTCATCTCGCCCTCGTCGAGCACGCGCGCGAGGTTGCCGATGTTGTCATCGTGTCGGTGTTTGTCAATCCGATGCAGTTCGGGCCGACGGAAGACTTCGAGCGCTACCCGCGCGACCTCGACGCCGATCGCGAGGCCCTGGCCGGGCACGGCGTCGACGCGCTGTTCGCTCCGACTGCCGATGAGGTGTACCCCACGGGCCCGGTGGCCACGCGCGTGAGTGCCGGCAACCTTGGCGGCATGTACGAGGGCCGCTCGCGCGCCGGACACTTCGATGGCGTGCTCACCGTGGTGGCCAAGCTGCTCAACATCGCGCAGCCGACCGTTGCCGTCTTCGGCGAGAAAGACGCGCAGCAGGTGTTTCTCGTGCAGCGCATGGTGCGCGACCTCGACATGCGCACGCGCATCGACGTGGTCGAGACGGTGCGCGCCGACGACGGCCTCGCCCTCTCCAGCCGCAACGCCTACCTCGACGAGCGCTACCGTCGTGCCGCCCGCACGATTCCCGACGCCCTCGAAGCCGCCGAGTCGGCCGCCGACCGCGGCATCGATGCCGTCATCGCGGCTGCGCAAGGCGTGCTCATGGGCTCGAACGAGGTCGAACTCGACTACTTCGCCCTCGTGCGCCCCGACACCTTCCAGTCGATCGACGACGACTACCACGGGCCTGCGCGGGCGCTCATCGCGGCCCGCGTCGGAACGACGCGACTCATCGACACGACGCTGCTGCACTTGGCGTGAGGGGCGGGGTGCGCGAGCATCCCCGAATCGGGCCCCGCGGTAGGCTGGCAGCGATGACCGAGAACGCTGAAACCGACGCTGCACCGACTGCTCAAGCCGAGCCCACCGTCGAAGAAATCGCCGAGCAAAAGCAGGTTCGGCTCGACAAGCGGCAGCGCATGCTCGATGCCGGAATCGAGCCCTACGCCGTCGGACTCACCGTGACCGACACGATTGCGGATGTTCGCTCGCGGTTTCCGAACCTCGAGGTCGACACCGCCACGGGTGAGCGGGTTGCCCTTGCCGGCCGTGTCGTCTTCTCGCGCAACACGGGCAAGCTGTGCTTCGCCACCCTGCAGGCCGGAGACGGAAGCCGCATTCAAGTGATGCTGAGCCTCGCCGAGGTCGGAGATGCCGCGCTCGATCAGTGGAAAGACCTCGTTGACCTGGGCGACCACGTGTTTGTCGAGGGCGAAGTCATCACGAGCAAGCGCGGCGAGCTGAGCGTCATGGTCTCGACGTGGGCCATTGCCGCGAAGGCGATTCTGCCGCTGCCCAACCTGCACAACGAGCTGAGCGACGAAACGCGCGTGCGCCAGCGGTACCTCGACCTGATTGTGCGCGAGCAAGCGCGCGTCACGGTGCGCGCTCGCGCCGCGGCTGTTGCCAGCTTGCGCACCACGTTTGCGAGCCACGGCTATCTCGAGGTCGAGACGCCCATGCTGCAGACGATGCACGGCGGAGCATCCGCCCGCCCCTTCGTCACGCACTCCAACGCTTTCGACACCGAGTTGTTTTTGCGCATCGCACCCGAGCTCTTCTTGAAGCGCGCGGTTGTCGGCGGTATCGAGCGAGTCTTCGAGATCAACCGAAACTTCCGCAACGAGGGCGCCGACTCGACGCACAGCCCCGAGTTCGCGATGCTCGAGGCCTACCAGGCCTATGGCGACTACCACCAGATGGCCGACCTCACGCAAGAGATGATCCAGAACGCGGCCGTGGCTGTGTCAGGCTCGCACGTCGTGACGTGGGCCGACGGCACCGAATACGACCTCGGTGGCGAGTGGGATCGCCTGAGCATGTACGAGTCGCTCAGCGCCGCCGCGGGCGTCGAGATCACGCCGCAGACCCCCATGGCTGCCCTCAAGAAGCTTGCCGATGCGGTCGAGATCGAGATCGATCACCCGCTGCCCGGCAAGTATGTCGAAGAGCTGTGGGAGCACTTCGTCAAGGGCGACCTCGTGCGCCCCACGTTCGTTATGGACTTTCCCGTCGACACGAGCCCCCTCGTGCGGGAGCACCGCAGCATTCCGGGCGTTGTCGAGAAGTGGGATCTCTATGTGCGCGGCTTTGAGCTCGCGACGGCGTACTCCGAGCTCGTTGACCCCGTCGTGCAGCGCGAGCGATTTGTGGCCCAGGCGGCGCTCGCCGCGGGCGGCGACCTCGAAGCCATGCAGCTCGATGAGGCGTTCTTGACCGCGCTTGAGCACGGCATGCCGCCGAGCGGGGGAATGGGCATGGGTATCGACCGCTTGCTCATGGCACTCACGGGCCTCGGCATTCGCGAGACCATTCTCTTTCCGCTGGTGAAGTAGGGTCGCGACATGGCGAAAGACGAGCTCAAGCTTCCGGGCGACGACGAGAAGAAGCCCGAGATCAGCATGAACCGGCTGGCTCTGTGGCTCGTCGTCGGCGCCGTCGGGGCCTACCTCTTGATCTCCGGCATCATCGGCATCATCAACCAGGGCTAGCCTCGGTTCTGCCCCCATACGGGGGAATGCTGTCGCGAGCTGTCGAGCGTAGCCTGGGGTCACCCGCTATCCCTGTGCTCGTGGATGCCCTCCGGCACCCGCGAATCGCCCTACCCGATCGGCGATCGACGTGATCTCTCACCGCCTCCGCGCTGTGGTCACCGGCGTGCCGATTCTCGCGGTGTCGGCTCTCATCGTCGCGACGCCCGGATTCGCCTCGGAG
>NZ_JANRKZ010000095.1:0-12345 GCF_033763155.1 Microcella sp. | reverse complement strand
GCTCCGACTCCCGTGCTGCGCCGCGCCGCGACCGAGTTGGGCGAGTACTTCGCCAAGAAGCGCACCTCGTTCACGGTTCCCGTGCGTGCCGAGGGCACGCCGTTTCAAGAGGCCATCTGGCAACACTTGACGCAGATCCCCGTCGGGTCAGTGCGCGGTTATGGCGATCTGGGTCGCGAAACCGGCCGGGCCACCGCGGGGCGCGCGGTCGGCGGTGCGGTCGGCGCGAACCCGGTGCCTCTGCTGATTCCGTGCCACCGCGTGCTCGCGAGCGACGCCCGCATCACGGGCTACAGCGCGGGCGACGGCATTGCGACCAAGGCGTGGTTGCTCGACCACGAAGGCATCGAACACCGATGAGCATCGAAACTCCCGCCCGCGCGTCGGTGCGCGTCGGCGACGATGGGGTTGCACGCTGCGCCTGGGTCGGCAGTGACCGTCTCTACGAGCAGTACCACGACACCGAGTGGGGTCATGCCCTGCACGGCGATCGGGCTCTCTTCGAAAAACTCACCCTGGAGGCATTTCAAAGCGGTCTGTCGTGGATCACGATCCTTCGCCGTCGCGAGGGTTTTCGATCGGCTTTCGATGGCTTTGATTGGCACCGAATCAGCGCCTACGGCGACCCCGACATCGATCGCCTCATGGCTGATGAGCGCATCATTCGCAATCGCGCCAAGATCGAGGCCACCATGGCCAACGCCCGTGTGCTGGTGTCGTGGCTCGACACCGAACCCGGGGGCCTTGACGCTTTGGTGTGGTCGCACCAACCCCCGTCTGGTGTGCCGCGCCCGGCAACGCTCGGGGAGGTGCCAACACAAACAGCTGAGTCTCGAGCACTCGCTCGCGATCTCAAGGCTCGAGGGTGGCGATTCGTCGGACCCACGACCGCTTACGCGCTCATGCAATCTGCCGGCCTCGTCGACGACCACGTCGTCGGCTGCTGGCGCGCACGCTAGCGGCACACACACTCGTGGTGCTCAGCGCACCGGCAGCATTCGTGGCGCTCAGCGCACCGGCAGCACTCCCGGCACGATCAACTGCAATTCTCGGTCTCTCGTTCGACTCAGGGGCCAACCGAGCGCCGTCGACCGCCGGCACAAGCCCTCAACCGTCGATGGCAGCGGGCCGGCACCGAGCAGGTCACGCAGAAACTCGCCCTTGCCCTTCTTGTTGAAGTGATTGAGGGCGCGGGCGATGCCGTCGGCTCCCACAGCCACAACGCGAACGAATACGGCATCGCGTCGATCAGGCAGGGGGCCGAGAGCCGCGTACCCCTCCGACCGCAGGTCAATGAGCGGACCTTCCGTGCTCTCGAGCACGGCGGCAATCGGCCGTGACCACCGCGCGCGCAGGGTCTGATCCGGCAGGCGGCTATCGTGCGACAAACGATAGGCGGGAATCAGGTCGTCGGCGCCCAGCAAGCCAAATAGCGCCGAGTGCACGACGAGGTGACGGGATGCCCGCTCGCGAGCAGCCGCCTTCCACTCGTGGATGGCCAGCGCGTCGTAGAGCACTCCCGTATAGCGTTCGATCGCGGGCATGGTTGCGCTCTGCTCAACCTCGCGGTTGCGCGCGAGCTCGGGTGGTGCAGCGGCGGCGCTCAGCTTGAGCGCCCGCGCGGCCACCTCGGGGTCGCCGCCGAGCCGGCGGAGCTCATCGAGGGTGTCTCGCCGAGCATCCGTCAGCGTGGCAAATGACAGGCGATCAAGCGCCAGCTTCTCGCCCAGCCCCCCATCGCGCTTGGTCTCAGACGGAGGAAGCAGAAACAACATCAGGCGCGCGCACGCGCCGCCAGGCCCACCGCGCTAAACGAGCGCGGCGGCGCCGGCGACGATCGTGACGGTGTTGTTCTCGACCGACAGAAATCCGTCTTCAGCCTGAGCGGTGATGACGTCACCCTCAAGAGGGGTGATGCGCACTTCACCGGCACTGAGAATGCCCAGCAGAGGTTCGTGGCCGGGAAGAATACCGATCTCGCCCTCGGTTGTGCGCGCGACGATCTGCTTCGCGGTTCCCGACCAGACCTCGCGGTCGGCCGAGACGACACTCACCGTGAGTTCGGCCATGACTAGCCGTTCTCCTTCTGAATCTGAGCCCAGCGCTCTTCGACGTCGCTAATCGCACCCACGTTGAAGAAGGCCTGCTCGGCAACGTGGTCGAACTCGCCCTTAGCGATGGCGTCAAACGACTCGATGGTGTCTTTCAGCGGAACCGTCGAGCCCTCGACACCCGTGAACTTCTTCGCCATGTAGGTGTTCTGCGAGAGGAACTGCTGGATGCGGCGCGCGCGCGCCACGGTGATCTTGTCTTCTTCAGAGAGCTCGTCAACACCGAGAATCGCGATGATCTCTTGCAGCTCTTTGTTCTTCTGCAGAATCTGCTTCACCGTCGTGGCCACGCGGTAGTGGTCGTCGCCGATGTAGAGCGGGTCGAGGATGCGGCTGGTCGAGGTGAGCGGGTCGACGGCCGGGTACAGACCCTTCGACGCGATCTCACGGCTGAGCTCGGTCGTTGCGTCGAGGTGCGCAAACGTCGTGGCGGGAGCCGGGTCGGTGTAGTCGTCAGCGGGCACGTAGATGGCCTGCAGCGAGGTGATCGAGTGGCCGCGCGTCGACGTGATGCGCTCCTGCAGAATGCCCATCTCGTCGGCGAGGTTGGGCTGGTAACCCACGGCCGAGGGCATGCGACCGAGAAGGGTCGAGACCTCAGAACCGGCCTGAGTGAAGCGGAAGATGTTGTCGATGAAGAGCAGAACGTCTTGGTTCTGAACGTCGCGGAAATACTCCGCCATCGTCAGCGCCGAGAGCGCCACGCGAAGACGGGTTCCCGGGGGCTCGTCCATCTGACCGAACACGAGGGCGGTCTTGTCGAAGACGCCCGCCTCTTCCATCTCGTGGATGAGGTCGTTGCCCTCACGCGTGCGCTCACCAACGCCGGCGAACACCGAGACACCACCGTGGTCTTGCGCCACGCGCTGGATCATCTCTTGGATGAGAACGGTCTTGCCGACACCGGCACCACCGAAGAGGCCGATCTTTCCACCGAGCACGTACGGCGTGAGCAGGTCGATGACCTTGATGCCGGTCTCGAAGAGCTGGGTCTTCGACTCGAGCTGGTCGAATGCCGGGGGCTTGCGGTGGATGGGCCAGCGCTCGGTGACCTCGATGGTCTCGCCGGGAGCACCGTTCAGCACGTCACCGGTGACGTTGAAGACCTTGCCCTTGGTGACGTCGCCGACGGGCACCATGATGGGCGATCCCGAGTCGCGCACTTCTTGGCCGCGAACAAGGCCATCGGTCGGCTTCAGTGCGATGGCACGCACCAGGTCATCGCCGAGGTGCTGAGCAACCTCGAGCACGAGCTCGCTCGACTGGTCGCCGATCGTGATCGTGGTCGAGAGCGCGTTGTAGATGCCGGGAATGGCGTCGTGCGGGAACTCGATGTCGACGACCGGACCGGTCACGCGGGCGATGCGGCCCACGGCGGTCGACGTCGCGCCCGAGGCCTTCTGGGTTGCGGTAGCCATGATTTCTCTTCCTGTCGTCTAGCTGTGTGTGTCGTGATGCGCGGTGGTGCCGCGCTACTTCGAGCTCAGGGCGTCAGCGCCGCCCACGATCTCGGAAATCTGCTGAGTGATCTCGGCCTGGCGAGCGTTGTTCGCCAAACGGGTGTAGTCGGTAATGAGCTTGTCGGCATTGTCGCTCGCCGACTTCATCGCCTTCTGGCGTGCCGCGTGCTCCGAGGCCGCGGACTGCAGCATGGCGTTGAAGATGCGGCTCTCGATGTAGACCGGCAGCAGCGAGTCGAGCACGCTGTCAACCTCGGGCTCGAATTCGTAGAGCGGCAGAACATCGTTCGAGCCAGGCTCGTCGACACCGTCAACGACCTCGAGCGGCAGAACGCGCACGATCTCAGGCGTTTGCGTCACGAGGCTCACGAAGCGGTTGTAGACGATGTGAATCTCGTCAACGCCACCATCGGTGCCGCCACGAACGAACGCCTCGACGAGGGTGTCGGCGATCTCTTTCGCGGTCGCGAACTCGGGCTGGTCGGTGTTGCCCGTCCACGCCTGTTCGACCGGACGACGACGGAAGGCGAAGTACGACACCGCCTTGCGGCCGATGAGGTAGTTGACGACCTCACGGCCTTCACCCTCGAGCCGCGTGCGCAACTCGTTCGCCTCGCGAATGGCCTGCGAGCTGAATGCGCCCGCGAGACCACGGTCTGACGTGAACACGACGACGGCCGCGCGCGTGGGGTTCGCTCGCTCGGTGGTCAACACGTGGTCGACGTTCGAGTAGGTGGCGACGGCCGACACGGCGCGCGTGACCGCACGCGCATAGGGAGCCGAAGCCGCCATTCGCGCTTGCGCCTTCTGAATCCGCGAGGCGGAGATCAGCTCCATCGCGCGCGTGATCTTCTTGGTCGTCTGGGCAGAACGAATCTTCTGCCGGTAGACCCGAAGTTGCGCTCCCATGGTTGGTTTCCGTTTCTTGGTCGTTGCTCGAATACGAAATCGATGCCGGATGCGGTGGGCGCGCGAGACGCCCCCCGACTACTTCTTGCGGCGGACGATCTTCTCTTGGCTGATGTCTTCTGCGTCGACAGCGTCAAACTGCTCGTTGCCGGCATGCACGCCGCCCTCTTCGCCGCCCTGGAAGGCAACAACAAAGGCGTCAACGGCCTTCTCGAGCTCGGCTTCGGTCGCATCATCGAGCACGTTCGTGTCGCGCAGCGTCGTCAAGATGCTCGTGTTGCGACGCAAGTGATCGAGCAACTCGGCCTCGAAGCGCAACACGTCGTCGACGTCGATCGTGTCGAGCTTGCCCTTGGTGCCTGCCCAAATCGACACAACCTGCTCTTCGACCGGGTAAGGCGAGTACTGCGGCTGCTTGAGCAGCTCGGTGAGGCGAGCACCGCGCGAGAGCTGACGACGGCTCGCCGCGTCGAGGTCGCTCGCGAACATCGCGAATGCCTGCAGCGAGCGGTACTGCGCGAGCTCGAGCTTCAAGGTTCCGGAAACCTTCTTGATGCTCTTCACCTGCGCGTCACCACCAACACGCGACACCGAGATACCCACGTCAACGGCGGGGCGCTGGTTGGCGTTGAAGAGGTCGGACTGGAGGAAGATCTGGCCGTCGGTGATCGAAATCACATTGGTCGGAATGTAGGCCGAGACGTCGTTCGCCTTGGTCTCGATGATCGGCAGACCCGTCATCGACCCCGCGCCCAGCTCATCGGAGAGCTTGGCGCAACGCTCGAGCAGACGGGAGTGCAAGTAGAAGACGTCACCCGGGTAGGCCTCACGCCCCGGCGGGCGGCGCAGCAGCAGCGACACGGCACGGTAGGCCTCGGCTTGCTTCGACAGGTCATCGAAAATGATGAGGACGTGCTTGCCGCCATACATCCAGTGCTGGCCGATGGCCGAGCCGGTGTACGGAGCGAGGTACTTGAAGCCGGCGGGGTCAGAGGCAGGGGCAGCGACAATGGTCGTGTACTGCATGGCACCGGCTTCTTCGAGCGCGCCCTTCACGGCGGCGATCGTCGAGCCCTTCTGGCCGATAGCGACGTAGATGCAGCGCACCTGCTTGTTGACGTCGCCCGACTCCCAGTTGGCCTTCTGGTTGATGATCGTGTCGATCGCAATGGCGGTCTTGCCGGTCTGGCGGTCACCAATGATGAGCTGGCGCTGGCCACGACCAACAGGGATCATCGCGTCGATAGCCTTGATACCGGTCTGCATCGGCTCGTGAACACTCTTGCGCTGCATGACGCCGGGCGCCTGAAGCTCGAGCGCCCGGCGGCCCTCGCTCGCAATCTCGCCGAGACCATCGATCGGCGCGCCGAGCGGGTCGACAACGCGGCCCAGGTAAGCGTCGCCCACGGGCACCGAGAGCACTTCACCCGTGCGGGTGACCTCCATGCCCTCGACAATTCCGGTGAACTCACCGAGCACGACGACACCGATCTCGTTCTCGTCGAGGTTCTGGGCGAGGCCCAGCGTGCCATCGGCGAAACGGATGAGCTCGTTGGCCATGACGCCCGGAAGGCCCTCGACGTGCGCGATGCCGTCGGCGGCGTCGATGACGTGACCGACCTCGGTCGCAACGGCGGCACCGGGGGCGTAGGACTTCGCGAAGTTCTTCAGCGCGTCGCGGATCTCGTCCGGGCTGATCGTGAGTTCTGCCATGTTCTTCCCTTTTCGTTCGAGTCGCCGTGCGGCAACTCGTCTGGTTGTGTCTGGGCGCGCCTTATCCGGCGAGCTGAAGCTTCATGTCGGCCAAGCGCGACGCGATACTGCCGTCGATGACCTCGTCGCCGACCTGCACGCGCACGCCACCCACGAGGGCGGGATCGACGACCTGGTTGACGACGTGCTCGCGGCCGTAGCGGCGAGCGATGCTCGCGGTAACCGCGCTGAGTTGGGTAGCCGACAGCGGCCGGGCAACCGTTACGGTCGCGACGCCCTTGCCGGCAGTATCTGCGACGATGGCTGCGGCACTGCGCACAAGCTCCCCGATGCGGCGGCCGCGCGGCTGCTGCACGAGGTGCCCGGCGATCGCGACCGTCTGCGCCGAGGCGCTGCCCCCGAGCAGACTCTGCACGAGGCTCAGCTTTCCGGCGGCGGAGTCGCGCTTGCTCCCGATGGCGAGCTCGAGCTCGGCATCCGACGTCACCGCACGACCGAATTCAAACAACTCGGCTTCGATGTCTCCTGACGACTTAGCGGTTGCCGCAATCGCGCGGATGCCCAGCTCTTCGAGCCCGGCGAGCAAGTCGTCTCCGCTCGACCAGCGGCTGCTCGCCACGACCTCGACGAGCGCGCGAGCCGCGCCGCCGAGTTCGGCAAACACCGTCGCGACGAGAGCCTTCGTGCCAGCGGCATCAGCCGACGGGTTGGAAAGCGCGCTCAGCAGCTGGGGCGAGCTGCCGATCGTGCGCGCGGCGGCAAGCAGTTGCTCTCCGGCCGCAAGATCGACACCTGACGAGGCGGCCAGCGCTGAGCGGGCCGACTGCAGTGCGCTGCGCGTCGCTGAACCCATAACTATCGAGCCGCCTTCTTCGAGTCGTTCTCGAGCTCGGCGAGGAAGCGGTCGACGAGAGCCGTCGCACGCTTGTCGTCGGTGAGGCTTTCACCGATGACACCGCTCGCGAGGTCGAGGGCGAGCGAACCCACCTCGGCGCGCAGCGAAACGAGCGCCGCTTGACGCTCGGCCTCGATCTGCTGTTGGGCCGTCGCGGTAACGCGAGCGGCCTCAGCCTGCGCTGCTTCTTTAAGTTCGGCCAGGATGGCGTTGCCCTCGGCGCGCGCCTGCTCGCGGATCTTCGCTGCTTCAGCGCGGCCCTCGGCGAGCAACGCGTTGTACTGCTCAAGAGCAGCCGCGGCCTCGGCCTGAGCCGACTCTGCCTTCGCAATGCCGCCTTCGATCTTCGCGGCACGTTCGTCGAGCGTCTTCTGCATGCGAGGCAGCACGACGCGCCAGAACAGGAGCAACACGAGGATGAACGGAATCAGCGAGTACGTGATGTCGTACCACGCCGGAATCAGCGGGTTCGGATTCTCCTCCGCCGCGATGATGAGCTCTGCGAGCATGCGAGGGGTTCCTAGGCCGTGAAGATGAAGTACGTCGCGATACCGATGAACGCGAGGGCTTCGGTGAAGGCGATACCGATGTACATGAGCACCGTGAGGCGACCCTGCAGCTCAGGCTGGCGGGCGACCGACTCGATCGTCTTGCCGACGACGATGCCCACGCCGACACCGGCGCCGATCGCCGACAGGCCGTAGCCGACGGTGGCGATGTTGCCGTTGATTTCGGCGAGAACCGTGTTTGCGTCCACGAGGGGTATTTCCTTCCGTTTCGGAGTGAAGCGGGCGGGTGCCCGGCTTCGGGTGTTTAGTGCTCGTCAGCCAGCGCGAGCTGGATGTACACAGCGGTCAAGAGGGCGAAGACGTAGGCCTGCAGCGTCGCGACCAAGATCTCAAAGAAGGTGAAGGCGATGCCGAAGGTCAGCGTCACGGCGCTCGCAGCGATCCACCAGCCGCCGAGCTCGACCATGAAGAACGCGGTGGCCGAGAAGAACAGCACGAGCAACAAGTGGCCGACGATCATGTTCATGAGCAGTCGGAGCGTGAGCGTCACGGGCCGCAAGATGAACATCGAAATGAACTCGATCGGCGTCACGATGATGTACAGGAACCACGGAACCCCGGGCGGGAAGAGCGCGTTGCGCAAGAACGTCCACGGGTGCTTACGCAGGCCGGCCCAGATGAACGCGATGTAGGCGGCAACGGCGAGCACGAGCGGGAGGCCGATCACGGAGGTACCGGCGATATTGATGCCCGGGATGATGCCCGTGAGGTTCATGAACAGCACGAGGAAGAAGATCGTCGTCAGCAGCGGCAAGAATCGCTTGCCGTCTTTCTTGCCGAGCAAGTCTTCGGCGATGTTGACGCGCACGAAGTCGAGGCCCATCTCGATGGTGCCCTGGAACCGACCGGGAACGAGCGACATCTTTCGCGTGCCCAACCAGAACAACACGAAGATGAGCGCCACGATGAGCAGGCGCACGAGCATGATGCGGTTCAGCTCGAAGAAATCGTTGCCTTCGAAGAAAATGGCCGGCGGGAAGAAGTCGAGAATCGACGGGCCCGAGAACTCCGGAGTATCCGACGCGGGATCGCTCGCGAACGGCAGGGCGGTAAGTAGGGCAACAGCGCTCAGGGGAGTCTCCAGCATCGGGGCGAAACGGTCGGCTTCGCGGCGATCGGCGGCGGTTCTTCTACCCTACCAAGAGAACGGGGCACCGAAGAACGGTCGCTCAGCACTCTCTCGGGCGCCCGAAGCCGCTACAGGTCAGGGATCTCGTCTTTGCTCGGCAACGTCACGTCAACGTAGGGCACGCGTGACCGCGTGACCGCCACAATGTCGGTCACGAGACCGCCGATGACCGCGGCGACCAAGCACGCGAACAACACCCCCGGCTCGATGAAATCGAGGTCACGCAGCGTGAAGACAAGCACGAGAAAAACGATGAACTTGAGAATCCACGAGCCGATCACGATGCCGAAGTAGGCAGGTGACAGCAGATCGCTCCCCGTCACTCGATCGGCCAAGAGGATGCTCGCGGCGGTCAGCGCGAGAAACACGAAGCCCATTCCGGCCCCGATGAGTGCGCTGAGCATTCCGGGCAGTTCGGCGACGAGCGCCCCGACGACACTGCCGACAATTGCGATCGCAAAACTCAGCGCTGCGCCATACACAATCGCCCGACGCAACACCGGAACTGCGGTCGACGGTCGGGGCTCGTGAAGGGCCATCAGGATTCCTCTGCTCGGGGGGACGTGAACGCGTCATCATCACGGTAATCAGGAGCCTCAGCATCCAACGGATCAAAGCGTCGAAGTTCATCGTGGCTTTCGGGCGCCGATTGCGCGACGGCCTCGATGCGCTTGCGGCGGCTCAGGGGGGCGAGCGTGACCAACGTGCATGCGACGAGGCCGATGACGACCGCGGTGAGTGCCCACCACCAGGCAACGAACAAAAACAGCAGTGCGCCAAAAGCGACGACGGCCGTCCATGCGTAGAAGATCAGCACCGCATGAAAGTGCGAGTGGCCCATGTCGAGCAAGCGATGGTGCAAGTGCTTGCGATCGGCGCTAAAGGGCGACTTGCCAGCGCGAAGGCGCCGCAAGACCGCGAGACCGAAGTCGAGCAACGGAACGATGAGCACCGCGAACGGCAAGAGCAGCGGAATGAACGCCGGCACGAGCTGGCTGCGGTCGATGCCCGGGTCAATCTGACCGGTCACCGAAATCGTCGAGACGGCCATGAGCATGCCGACGACGAGGGCTCCCCCGTCGCCCATGAAGATCTTCGCGGGGTGCCAGTTGAACGGCAAGAAGCCCGCGGTCGCGCCGAGCAACACCGCCATGACGAGTGAGGCCAGGTTGAATGCCGTCTGCGCTGTGTCGATCGAGAGCAAGTAGCTGTAGATGAAGAACACCGTGCCCGCGATGATCGTCACCCCCGCCACGAGCCCGTCGAGGCCGTCGATGAAGTTGACGGCGTTCATGACCAGTACGACGGCGAACACAGTGACGATGAGCGAGAGCGTGGGCGAGAGGAGGGCGATTCCGCCGTCGGGCCCAATTGGAAGGGAGGTGATCTGCAGGCTCGACCACGCCAGGAAGCCGGCGATCAAGAACTGCCCGGCAAGCTTGGTCATCCAGTTGAGGTCATAGAGGTCGTCGACGACGCCCAGCCCGAGCATCACGAGCGCCGAAACCACGATGGCGATGATCGGAAAAGGATTGGCGTAGACGAGGTCAAACCAGCTGATCTGCGATGCGATGGCGAGCGCAATGACGATTCCGACGACGATGGCGATACCGCCGAGCCGAGGAGTGGGCGTGGTGTGAACGTCGCGCTCACGGATGCCCGGGTACAGCTTGAACCGATGGCTCAGCCGCAGCACCCCCCACGAGGCACCGAAGCTCACGATGGCCGCGATGAGCGCGACGAGCAAGTAGAAGGTCACGAGACGAGCTCGGCGCCAACGACGCGCACAATCTCGGCGTCGGGAATGACACCGTGGCGCACGATGCGCAGCTTTCCTTCGGGCAAGTGCAGGTTTGTGGCGTCGACGATTGTCGAGCCGGGGTCGGCCACGGCGTCGATGCTCGCGTCGCCGACCGAGCCCGCGTCGAGGTACACGCTCACTCGATCGCCGAGCATCGCGAGGGCGTCAGCCGCGGTGCGCGCGGCGGGCATCCCGCTGATGTTGGCGCTCGAGACAGCAAGCGGGCCGGTGTCAGCGAGCAAGTGCAGCGTGTGGCGGTTGGCGGGCATGCGCAGAGCGACGGTGCCGCGCGCATCACCGAGATCCCAGGCGAGAGACTCCCGTGCCTCGACGATGATCGTGAGGGCTCCCGGCCAGAACTCTTTCACGAGCCGCTCGACGACCTCCGGCACGGTCTCCGCGAGAGCGTTGAGGGTCGGCATGCCCGGAATGAGCACGGGCGGGGGCGCATCACGGCCACGCTCTTTCGCGTCAAGCAAGCGCTGCACCGCGGCGGGACGAAAAGCGTCAGCAGCCACGCCATAGACAGTGTCGGTCGGAATCACGACGAGTTCACCACGACCAATGGCTCCGCGTGCCGCCCGCAGACCCTCCAGCAGCTCGCTCTCGACAGAGCAGTCGTACACGGCGGTCATGATGCGTTCATCGTACTGGGGCAGACTGTGGGGCGTGACTCTGCTCTTTGTGTTCGACATGGATGACGTGCTCTATGACTACCGCTGGCGTGACCGCATGGACAAGCTCACCGCGATCACGGGCCACGACCTGCATGAGTTGCGGCGCCGCTGGTGGATCAGCGGCCTGGAGTGGAAAGCCGAAGCGGGCGACCCGAGCGACCCGGACGAGTATTTGCGGCGCGTGACCGAGGTCATCGGGGCGCCCGTGTCGCGCGAGGAGTGGGTGCGCATCCGCTCAGAGGCGACGCACGCGCGGCCTGCCGCCCTCGACGCCGTGCGCCGCGCCGCTGAGCTCGGGCAGGTTGCGCTGCTGACCAACAACGGCATTCTCATCCACCACCACTTGCACGAGGTGGCGCCCGAACTCGTGCCCATCATGGGGCGTGAGCACATGCACGCCTCGGCCTCGTTCGGCGCACGCAAGCCCGACCCGCTCGTGTTCGAGCGCGTGCTCGCGCACTATGGCGCTGCGGCTGAGAACACCTTCTTTGCTGACGACCTCGTCGAGAACGTCAAGGGAGCCGAGTCGATCGGCATCACGGGGCACGTCTACGTCGACGAGGCATCGCTGCTCGCGGCGATCGAGGCCTTCGCGAAGAAGGCGCTCGCGGCCTAGGCCCGGCACTCCCCCGCTCCGCCCGCGTGAGGAGCGGTTTCCGCCGATGTGACGCCCTCTGCCCAATGCTGTCAGAACGCTCCGAGTATTTCCGCGAGGAACAAGGCCGCAACGACGGCCGCGAACGCTGCCACCACAGCACCAAAGATGCGGGGAAACGAGCGAGGCGTCGGGCGCGGCTCTCGACTGTTGAACCATGCCGCACCTTTCTGCTGACTGTGATCCATGAAGCGGCGCGCGTCATCGGGGTACACGATCATCCATACTCCGAAAGCGCCAATGGCAAGCACGACCAGCAGAGCAACAAGTAGCCACGGCGAGCCGTCGGTGGCGGCAACGGGAGTGGCGATCATGAAATTCACCTTAGGCAAGTCTTTTTCGGCGAATGAGCTCCGCGATTCCCCACCAGGTGATGAGGAAGATGAGTGCATGGACAATGGCGGGGCCAACCGCCGCGATCATCAG
>NZ_JANRKZ010000094.1:0-8332 GCF_033763155.1 Microcella sp. | reverse complement strand
GGGGATCTGCGTCAAGTGTTGCCAGATGGCCTCTTGAAACGGCGTGCCCTCGGCACGCACGGGAACCGTGAACGAGGTGCGCTTCTTGGCGAAGTACTCGCCCAACTCGGTCGCGGCGCGGCGCAGCACGGGAGTCGGAGCGTCGGGAAGTCCGTCGGTGGAGAGCCGGCCCGCTGTGGCGATCTCGAGCTTCGTGACGGCCTCAGCGTCGCCCTGAAGAGCGATGCGACCGAGGGGCGACTCGATGGTGAGCAGGCCGTGGGCGGGAGGAGTGCGCGGTGTCATGGTCCGAGGCTAACGGCAGGGAGCATCCGTTCACTGGCGGTTTTGCGACATCGGGATTGCCAACTCTGGGCCGCGGCGGGGGAGGATGGGAGCATGACGTCGATGCCGCTTCGTTCGCTTGGCCGTTCTGACCTTCGTGTGTCGGCGGTGGGTCTCGGCTGCAACAACTTCGGTCGGCCTGGTGCGGCCACAGAAGATCAATCGGGCACGAGTCGCGTGCTCCACGCGGCGATCGATCACGGCATCACGCTGCTCGACACGGCCGAAATGTACGGCTACGAGCATGGCCGCAGTGAGTCGATGATGGGCGTGGCGCTCGCGGGGCACCGCGATCAGGTGGTGATCGCGACAAAGTTCGGACACATCGAGGTCAAGAACCCCGAGCTGCGCGACACCCCGCACGGATCACGAGCCTACATTCGCGCGAGCGTTGAGGGGTCGCTGCGACGACTGCGCACCGACCGAATTGACCTCTATCAGATGCACACCCCCGACCCCGCGACTCCCATCGACGAAACGTTGTCGGCATTGCATGAGCTGGTCGACGAAGGAAAAGTGCTCTCTCTCGGACACTCGAACTTTTCAGCAGAGCAGGTGACCGAGGCCGAGGCCGCGGCACAGGCGGCGGGGCATCCACGGTTCATCTCGGCACAAAACGAATACAGCTTGCTCGAACGCGGCGCCGATGCCGACCTGCTGCGCGCTCTCGAGCGACACGGCCTGGGCCTGCTGCCGTTTTTTCCGCTCGCGAACGGCTTGTTCACCGGCAAGTTCTCCCGCGATGGCGGGCCGGCCGATTCGCGCATCATGCGGCAGCGACCTCACATCGTCGAGAACGCTCCGTGGGATGCCATTGAGGCGTTCGAGGCTCTGTGCCGCGACCACGGCATCGGGATGCTCGAGGGCACGATCGGCTGGCTCTTGAGCCGCCCAACCATGGGCTCCGTCATCGCGGGCGCGACGACGGTCGAGCAGGTGGCGCAGAACGCGGCGGCGGCCTCGGCATGGGCACCGGATGCCGACGCGCTCGCTCGCATCGACGAACTGTTTCCGGCGCGCGGCTAGCTCGCGCCGCGAGCGGCCGTGCCCGTGACCGCCGGACTACTCGCTTGTCTCGAGCGGTTGCGGATTGATGTTGAGGTCTTTATCGAGCGCCGCGGCTTCCTCGTTCAGGGCCGTGAACTCTTCGACGAGACTGTTGTAGGTGGCGACTTTCGCGTTCGTGGCGTCGATCGAGGCCGACAGTGCATCTTGCCGAGCAATCAGCGCTTGACGGTCGCGCTCGAATGCTGACTGGCTCGTATAGCCGCCGGGGCGCGAGGCTCGCGCATTGAACGCGGCGATGTCGGCCTCGAGCACGGCGGCCGCTTGAGTGGCCGCACTTTGTTCAGCGGTGATCTCGAGCGAGAGTCGCTCGAGCTCGGTGCTCAGCCGGGTGAGCTCTGCCTCGAGCTCAAGAAAGAGCGTCTTGACCTCCCGCCACTGCTCGACGACCGCAGCGCGATCGTCAAAGAACTGGGAGTAGTGCTCGTCGAGGGTCTCGGGCAGCGTCGCCAACTCGGTGCCGATAATCGCGTACAACTCGGGGATACGGGACGACGGGTCGGCGTCTTCGTAGGCCGCGATGCGCTCGATGAGCTCGTCGTCGGGGTCGACCGTGGCGAACGCGGCTTCGAGCGGTTCAACGAGCGCTGCCTGTTCGGCCGCCGACATGCGATCCCACGCCGCGTGCAACATTTCGTGTGCCGCCACGACGACTTCGAAGGCTTGCAGTTCGGGATTTGTGATGTCGAAGAGATAGATGCGGCCGTCGGCCAGCGTGTAGCACCAGAGCACGCCGATGTCGGGTTGGTCACGAGAGCAGAGCGAGTCGAAGGCATCTCCTTCAACGACCTGGGGGGTGCTCGCGTAGAACAAGAATCGCCCTCGCTCGCTCATGACCGCGCGGGTGGCATAGCCCGCGATGGCCGGAGTGGGGTCGTATTGCCACACCGTGACGGCATCCGTCACCGCCCGGGGGTTGGCCACGGCCCACCCCGCTGCCGCGAGAAATACCGACTGCGCAACGATGCTCACGACCGCCAGGCCGACGAGTATGCCGCGCCCGACGCGAGAAGCGCGCGATCGTGACGACCTCGACGGCTCGGCGTGGCTCATTTCTTTAGGCTATCGGCGCTCACTGCGTCAGCGAGCGAGCACGGCAATCGCGGCATTCAGTGTCGTCGCAAAGAGTGCCCAGAACCAGTAGGGAACAAGCAACGCGGCGGCCGTTCGAGAGACATCACCGAAGCGAATGATCGTGGCGAGAATGACGAAGTCGAGAATCACGATGATGACGAGAGCTACCCAAAGCCCTGGCGCCCCGAGCGCCGCGCCGAGCCCGAAAAAGGCCGGGGTCCACACGGCATTGATCGCGAGCTGCGTGATGTAGATGCGCAGCGCCCGCGATCGGGCTTCGGAATCTGGACGGCGCCACACGAGCCACGCGGCGACCGACATGGCTGTGTAGAGCACCGTCCACACGGGGCCGAAAACGGAGTTGGGCGGGTTCCACATGGGTTTCGCGGCGGCGGCATACCAGCCGTCGATCGCGGCACTCGAGAACATCGAGCCGAATGCGGCAACGAGAGCGGCAATAGACAACAGGGCCAGCAGCGCGAATGCCGATCGAACGCCGCGCCGAGCCGTGGTTGCGACGGGTGCTCCGGTCACGAGAGCGGCGGTGGGCCGCATCGGCGGGGGAGGCGCGGATGCTGCGCTGACGTAGGCAGAGCGCGCGGCGGGCGCGTTGCCGTCGATCGACTCGGTCGTCATCGCCCCTCCTCGTCGGTGCTCGCGGTCGTGTTCCGACACCCGTGCCAGCCGAATTCGGCGCTGTGTGTCTGGGCGAGAGTAGACGGCGAGGCTCCGAACCTCCTGCGCAAGCCCTGCGAGCGCGATTGGTGCGGGGCCAATACTCGCCCGGCCCATGGCGTGCCGCCCTCGGCGGGCCGCGGCCCGGCGTGACCAGGTCTAGTGGCCGATGAGACCGCTCATGGCGCGTGCGATGAGAGACGACCGACCGGTGATTCGTTCTTCGGCATCCGCGGCCGTCATCGCCACGAGGCCCGCGTTGGCGCCGACGAATCGCAAGGGTTCCGGTTCCCACGAGGGGGAGCGGTGCCCCACCCACGGAAGGCGCGTGAGCTCGGTGTCGCGGCGGGTAATGAGGTCGGCAAGTGTGCGGCCTGCGAGGTTGGTCGTCGAGAGGCCGTCGCCCACGTACCCACCGGCTGAGCCCAGGCCCGTGGCGGGGTCATACGTCACACTCGCGTGCCAGTCACGGGGAACCCCGAGCGGGCCGCCCCACGCGTGTTCGATCTCGAGAGCCGGCAATTGCGGAAAGAGATCGTGCAAGGTTGCAACCAGGTGGTCGAAAACGCGCTCAACTCGGTCGTATTCCGGGCGAATGGCGCTACCCCAGTGGTAGCGCGCCCCCCGGCCGCCGAAGGCGATGCGGTTATCGGCCGTGCGTTGACCGTAAATCACCAGGTGACGACCATCAGCGAAGGTTTGCCCGTGCGCAATGCCCATGGCATCCCACACGGCGTCGTCGAGCGGCTGTGTCGCCACCATGAGCGAATACAGGGGCAAGACTCGGCGCTTGGTCTGCGCGATCGTCGCGCCATAGCCTTCGAGCGCCGCAACGATGTGGCGTGCGCGAACACTGCCGCGGTCGGTCTGCACCGCGCCTGGCGTCCACTTCTCGACGGTGGTGTGTTCGTGGATGACCGCACCCTGTTGCTCCACGACGCGCGCGAGCCCGCGCACGAGGGCGGCGGGGTGCACGCGGGCGCAGGCCGGGTCGTACACCGCGCCGCGCGCATCCCGGGCATACACGCGTTCGGCGCCCCACAGTTCGAGGGCGTCGACGCCATAGCCGCGAGCCTCATCGACCTCATGCTGGGCGGCCCGCCACTGTGTGTCGCTGCGCGCAAAGACGACCGTGCCGCCTCGCGCATAGTCACAATCGATGCCGGCCGCCGCTGCCGCGGCACCCACCTCGTCGACGGTCGACACCATCGCACGCCGCATCGCGAGGGCGGCATCCCGACCATGCTGCTTTTCGAGCGAGCGCGTCGATGCCGGAAACAGCGCGCTGCACCAGCCACCATTGCGCCCCGATGCCCCGAAACCCGCGATGTTCTTCTCGAGCAGCGTGACCCTCAGGCTCGGTTCTCGCTTAAGCAACTCGTGGGCTGTCCACAGCCCCGTGAGACCTGCTCCCACGATGGCGACATCGGTGTCGAGGTCGCCATCGAGGGCAGCACGCGGCGTGAGATCGTCGTCGACCGTCGCGTGCCAGTAGCTCAGACCGCGGTAGTCGACCTCCGCAGTTCCGGCCGCTCCAGTGCTCAGAGCAGTGTTCCGGCTTCGGTGAGCACGCGACGCAAAATGCTCTCGATTTCGTCGAACTCGGCGGGGCCGATCGTGAGCGGGGGAGCGAGCTGAATCACGGGGTCTCCCCGGTCATCGGCGCGGCAGTAGAGCCCGGCGTCGAAGAGGGCCTTTGACAAGAAGCCGCGCAGCAAGCGCTCTGACTCGGCCTCGTTGAAGGTCTCTTTCGTCTCTTTGTTCTTGACGAGCTCGATGCCGAAGAAGTACCCCTCGCCGCGCACGTCGCCGACGATCGGGAGGTCTTTCAGGCGCTCGAGTGCGGCACGGAACTTCGGCGAGTTCTCGCGCACGTGAGCGAGAATGCCCTCTTCTTCCATGATGTTGAGGTTCTCGAGAGCGACAGCAGCCGAAACGGGATGCCCGGCAAAGGTGTAGCCGTGGTAGAACGCCGTCTGCCCGTGCTTGAACGGCTCATAGATGCGGTCACTCACGATCATGGCTCCGAGAGGTGAGTAGCCACTCGTGAGGCCCTTGGCCGAGGTGATGATGTCGGGCACATAGCCGAGCGCGGTGCACGCGAACATTTCACCGATGCGGCCGTAGGCGCAAATGACCTCGTCGCTGACGAGCAGCACGTCGTACTTGTCGCAGATTTCGCGCACTCGGGCGAAGTAGCCGGGGGGCGGCGGGAAGCAGCCGCCCGAGTTCTGCACGGGCTCGAGAAAGACCGCGGCAACGGTGTCGGGGCCCTCGAACAGAATCGCCTCTTCGATGCGATTGGCTGCCCACTGGCCGAACTCTTCGAGTGAGCCGTGAAAGCCCATCTCATCAGCGCGGTAGTAGTTGGTGTTCGGCACGCGGAACCCGCCGGGCGTCAGCGGTTCGAACATCTCCTTCATGCCCGGGATGCCTGTGATGGCAAGCGCGCCTTGCGGGGTGCCGTGGTACGCAATCGCACGCGAGATGACCTTGTGCTTCATGGGCTTGCCCGTGAGCTTGAAGTATTGCTTGGCAAGCTTCCAGGCCGACTCGACGGCTTCGCCGCCACCCGTGGTGAAGAACACGCGGTTGAGGTCGCCGGGCGCGTAATCAGCGAGGCGGTCGGCGAGTTCGATCGCCGTCGGGTGTGCGTACGACCAGAGCGGGAAGAACGCGAGCTCTTCTGCCTGCTTGCGCGCCGCCTCAGCGAGTCGCTCGCGGCCATGACCGACCTGCACGACGAAGAGCCCCGAGAGACCGTCGATGTACTTCTTGCCCTGCGAGTCGAAAATGTGGTGGCCTTCGCCGCGCACGATGATGGGCACGCCGTTGCCGGCTTCCATGCCCGATTGGCGGGCGAAGTGCATCCAGAGGTGATCTTTCGCCTTCTGCTGCAGATCGGCTTCGGTCGCCGCGTCGAGCGCGACGCCTTCGGGGGCGCGAACGGCTTCGATGGTCATGGTGTGCTCTTTCTTGGACTTTTTGGTGCGGAAGATGGTCATCGTGTTCCCCAGTTGTAGAACTGCTTCTGCAGTCGCAGATAGACGAAGGTCTCGGTCGACTGCACACCCTCAATCGCACGAATGCGGCTGTTCAGCAGGTCAATGAGGTCGTCGTCGTCTTCGCACACGACCTCCGCGAGAATGTCGAAGCTGCCGGCCGTCAGCACGACGTAGTCGACGGCCCTCATGCTGCTGAGCTTGTCGGCGACGTGCGTGGTGTCTCCGCTCACGCGAATGCCGATCATCGCTTGCCGGTAGAAGCCCAACTGCATCGGGTCGGTGACAGCGACCACCTGCATGACTCCCGCGTCGGTGAGTTTTTGCACGCGTTGGCGCACTGCCGCTTCGCTCAATCCGACGGCCTTGCCGATTTCGGCGTACGAGCGACGGCCGTCGGTTTGCAGTTGCTCAACAATGGCCTTCGACACGTCGTCGAGTTGAATCGGCTTGCTCCGGGAGGCCATGGGCTGATTCTGACAGTCAAGCGTCGCGAATACAAGTGAATCCGCAGTCGGAGGGCATTCGTGCGACGAAATCCGTCGCGAATGCGCTGGATGCTGTGCTCAAGCCGCGCTACAGTGGCGCCATGAGCGCCCGCATTCTGCAGAACGTTATTGGCGGTGAATCGGTCACGAGTTCGGCCGAAACCCACATCGACCTCATCAATCCGGCCACAGAAGAGGTGTACGGGCACGCGCCTGTCAGCACTCCGGCCGAGATTGATGCTGCCTATCTAGCTGCCGACACCGCGTTTTCTCACTGGGGCCGCACGACTCCGGCCGAGCGTCAACTCGCGCTGTTTCGCCTGGCCGATGTCATGGCCGAGCATGCCGATGAACTCGCCGACCTCGAGTCGCTCGACACCGGAAAGCCGCGAGCGAGCCTCGTGACCGACGAGATCGACCAGTCGATCGATCAGCTGCGGTTCTTCGCCGGTGCGGCGCGCGACCTCGACGGCCGTTCGGCGGGGGAGTACCTCGCCGACCACACCTCGTATGTGCGGCGCGAACCGATCGGCGTCATCGGTCAAGTGACACCCTGGAACTACCCGCTCAACATGGCGGTCTGGAAGATCGCTCCCGCGATCGCCGCGGGAAACACGGTGGTGCTCAAGCCGTCAGACACGACTCCGCTCTCGACCGTGCGGTTTGCCGAACTCGCCGCGGGCGTGTTGCCCCCGGGCGTGTTCAACGTCGTGATGGGTGACCGCTCGACGGGCGCGGCTCTGCTGCAGCATCCGACCCCCCAGATGGTGGCGATCACGGGCTCGGTGCGCGCGGGCATGGAGGTGGCGAAGGCTGCCTCCAGCGACCTCAAGCGCGTTCACCTCGAGCTAGGGGGCAAAGCGCCGGCCGTGGTCTTTGCCGACGCCGATCCGCAGAAGGTCGCCGAGGGTCTCGTGCTCGCGGCCTACTTCAACGCGGGTCAAGACTGCACGGCAGCGACGCGCGTCATTGTGCACGAGTCGGTGCACGACGAGGTCGTTTCCGCTCTCGTCGCGCGCGCGGCGACGCACGCCATCACGGGTGGTCCCCACGACGACGGCGTCTTCTATGGGCCGCTCAATAACGCGGCGCAGCTCGAGCGCGTATCCGGCATCGTCGATCGTCTGCCTGCGCACGCCCAGATCGTCGCGGGCGGGGCGCGCCAGGGAGACCGGGGCTACTTCTACCCGGCCACGATCGTCACGGGCATGCGCCAAGACGATGAGGCCGTGCAAGAAGAGATCTTCGGCCCCGTTCTCACGGTGCAAACCTTCCGCACCGACGATGAAGCGCTCGCCCTCGCCAACGGTGTGCGCTACGCCCTTGCCTCGTCGGTGTGGACGAGTGACCACACGCGAGCCATGCGCTTCGCGCGCGACCTTGACTTTGGGTGCGTGTGGATCAACACCCACATTCCGTTCGTCTCCGACATGCCCCACGGTGGCTTCAAGCACTCGGGCTATGGCAAAGACCTCTCGCACTATGGCTTCGAGGACTACACGCGCCTCAAGCATGTGATGTCGTACATCGGCGATTAGCCGATGGGCGACAAGATGGCACGGCGTATGAGGGCGGCCCGGCAGGGTCGCCCGGACATCGGCGACTAGCCGATGGGCGACGAGATGGCACGGCGTATGAGGGCGGCCCGGCAGGGTCGCCCGGACATCGGCGATTAGCCGATGGGCGACAACAGTCTGGGCGATG
>NZ_JANRKZ010000093.1:0-6538 GCF_033763155.1 Microcella sp. | reverse complement strand
CGCCGACAGTGAGGTGCCTGTGCCGATCGCTGAGTTGCGCGTTGACGGCGGCATGACGGCTAACGAGCTGCTCATGCAGTTTCAGGCTGACATCCTGGGCATTCCGGTCGTGCGGCCGCGCATCATCGAGACGACCGCGCTGGGTGCCGCCTACGCCGCCGGCCTCGCCGTCGGATTCTGGTCGTCGCGCGACGAGTTGACCGCGCTGTGGCACGAAGACCGGCGCTGGCTCCCCACGATGGACGAGGCAGAACGCGAGCGCCGCCTCCGCGTGTGGAAGAAGGCCGTGACCCGCACGCTCGACTGGGTCGACGACGACACATCGGTGTAGTTCGCCCGCTCGGGTCTTCGCTTCAGCGACCTTGCTCGTCTGTCTGGGCACCAACGTCTGCAGAACGGCTTCCCTGGCCATGCGCGACGCTGCTCGGCGGATGCTGCAGACGTTAGTGCCCGCGCCCCTCCTCCCCGAGACGCGCAGTTGCCGCGGCTGCGCGCCGGTGCTGAGGTTTCGCACCCGCCCATGCTGTGCACGCGCAGAATCCGGGGTGTGACTCTGCTTAACCCCGGCGCCCTCTACGGGCGAGACGAGCTCTTGGCGTTGGTTTCGCGGCGACGTCTCGATCAGCTGGTTGAAGCCGGCAGCGTCGTGCGCCTTCGGCGTGGTGTCTATTGCTCCCCAGAGCTACCTGGCGGTGTTCAGCATGCCGTTCGCGCCGGCGGCGTGCTCGGCTGCGTATCGGCGGCCCAGTCGCTCGGCCTTTGGCACCCATCGGACGCGCGCGTACACGTTCACTTCGACCGCTCTCGATCACGACGCCGCGCATCGGGGCCAGTGGCGCACTGGTGGCCAACAGTTGCCGCTCGCGAACCCACACGCACCAGCCTCGTCGACTCACTCGCCCACGTCGTCCGCTGCCAGCCGCGTGCTACCGCGATCGCAGTGATTGACAGCGCTCTGTACGCGGGTTTGGTGTCGGAACGTGAGTTGCACGCCATCCTCGCGCGTGTGCCGATGTGCCGTCGCATTCCCACGTCGTTGTTCGACGCGCGAAGCGAGTCGGGGATCGAGTCGCTCGTGCGGGTGGCTCTCGTCGAGGCCGGACTCACGTGCACGTCTCAGGTCTGGATCCCGGGAGTCGGCCGAGTAGATCTGCTCGTCGACGGTCGCGTCATCGTGGAAGTCGATGGCCGCCGCTGGCACCAGGGTGAGCAAAGTCGAGACTATGGTCGAGACCTCGCGGCGCTCGCCTCAGGCCTCGGAGTTGTTCGGGTCGACTACACACACGCGATGATGCAAGCAGAGCTCGTGGTGGGTGCTGTGCGGCAGGCGCTTCGTCGTCCGCGCGTTCTGATCGAGGCGTGAGTCCACGGTTCGCGGGTACCAACGTCTGCAGAACGTGACGGTTGAACCTGTTCCGCATCTCTCGACCCGATTCTGCAGACGTTCGTACACGCGTTCGCGGGGCGCTGTTCGCCGAACTAGCGGGTCAAGAGGGCGGGCAGGGCAAGCAGGCTCGGGATGCTCGGCACGCCCGCGGGCGCATCGCCCTCGGCGTGGTCGGTCAGCGGGTTGCGATCGCGGCCGCGGTCGAGCCAGATGCCGAGCATCCCCGCGTCGTGCGCCCCGACGGCGTCGGTGCGCACCCGGTCGCCCACATACGCGCACTGCGAAGGCTCAACCCCGAACGCGCGGGCCGCGGCGTGGAAGATGCGCGGGTCGGGCTTGGTGACACCCAGCTCGCCCGACGCGATAACGCGGCCCTGCCGGGCCGGTTCGTCGATCGACCCGTCGGCGCGCACCGCCGTGAGGTCGAGGCGATCCCAGAGGTCAATGCGCCGCAGCTTGTCGATCTGAAAGTCGAGGTCGCCATTGGTGATGATGCCAACGCGCACGGGCGGCAGGGCGTCGAGCGCAGGGAGCACGTCGTCGAACAGCCTCCAGGCCTCGCGGTAGCCGACCAGGTAGCGCTCGAACCAGGCGAGCGCCTCGTCGTCGGTGACCTCGATGCCGTAGGGCGCGAGCAGGTCGCGGGCTCGCGCGACGCGTTGGCCCAGGTAGGTGAGCTCGCCCGTGAGGTAGCGCGTGTAGTGCCGCTCTTCGAGCTCAGCCCAGCGGCGCTGCACGGCGGCGGTGTCGTCGGCCGCGAAGGTTCCGCCTGCTGTCGACTGCGCGAGCGTGATCGCCTCTTCGACCGCACGGGTGTGCGCCATGAGGGTGTCGTCGAGGTCGAAGAGCACGACCTCGATGGCGCGGCTCACGCGCGCGGCAAGAAGCCGAGCGCGTCGTACACGCGCGTCAGCGTGGCATCGGCGATCTCTTCGGCACGCGAGGCGTTGAGCGCGAGCAGGCGGTCGAGCTCGGCGGGGTCGTCGAGCAGCTCCAGGGTGCGGGTGCGGATCGGCGTGAACGCCTCGACGACGGCCTCGGCAACTGCCGTCTTGAGCGCGCCGTACTGGAGGCCGTCGAATGACGCGACGAGGGCATCCGTCGTCTGGCCCGTCAGCAGGGCGAGAATCGACAGCAGGTTCGAAACCCCAGGCTTCTCGACCGGGTCGAATGACACGACGCCCGACGAGTCGGTCACGGCCGACTTGACCTTCTTGGTGAGCACCGAGGGCTCGTCCATGAGCCACAGGATGCCCGCGGGGCTCTCGCCCGACTTCGACATTTTCGACCCCGGGTTCTGCAGGTCGTACACCTTGGCGGTCTCTTTCAGGATGCGCACCTCGGGCACGACGAGGGTGTCGCCGAAGCGCGCGTTGAAGCGTGCGGCGAGGTCGCGCGTGAGTTCGATGTGCTGCCGCTGGTCTTCGCCGACGGGCACGACGACGGCGTCGTAGAGCAAGATGTCGGCGGCTTGCAAGATCGGGTAGGTGAAGAGCCCGACCGATGCCAGGTCGGCCCCGCCCTTCGCCGACTTGTCTTTGAACTGCGTCATGCGCGAGGCCTCGCCGAAGCCCGTGATGGTGTTGAGCACCCAGGCGAGTTGCGCGTGCGCGCTCACGTGCGACTGCACGAAGAGCGTCGAGTGCTCGGGGTCGATGCCCGCGGCGATGTATTGCGCTGCCGTGCGGCGGGTCTGCTCGCGCAGGGCAGCCGGGTCTTGCGGCACCGTGATGGCGTGCAGGTCGACGACGCAGAACACGGCGTCGTGGGTCGCCTGCATGTCACGCCACTGCAGCAGGGCTCCGGCGTAGTTGCCGAGGTGCAGGCTGGCGGCGGAGGGCTGCATGCCCGAGAACAGGCGCGGAAGACTCATAGGTTCATTGTCTCAGTGGATGCTCGGCTCGAGTGACCCGACGAGGCACAGCCTCGTCGGCGCTGGCGTCGCACGATCGCGATGCGATCGTCATAGCTCCAGCGCGTAGTCGACCACCACGGGCGCGTGGTCGCTCCACCGGGTGTCCCACGACGGCGCGCGATCGACGGCGTAGGCCTGCACGGTCGCGGCAAGAGCCGGAGTTGCCACGTGGTAGTCGATGCGCCACCCGGTGTCGGTGTCGAAGGCCTGGCCGCGCTGGGACCACCAGGTGTAGGGGCCGGGCGCCTCTCCGGCGTGCACGCGGCCGACGTCGACCCACCCGAGGCCGCTTCGCGTCGTGCCATCGACGCACTCGATGGGAGCATCCCGCTCGCCAAAGAACCGGTCGAAGTAGGCGCGCTCCTCGAGCAAGAAGCCCGCGTTCTTGCGGTTGCCGCGCCAGTTCTTGATGTCGAGTTCGCGGTGACCCACATTGAGGTCGCCGACGACGAGCGCGTAGGGCGTGTGCGCGGCGAGCAGCGGGAGGCGCTCGGTCATCGCCTCTAAGAACTTGTACTTCTCGACCTGCTTGGGGGTGTCGACCTCGCCCGAGTGCACGTAGCAGCTGACGACAGTCAGTGTCGTGCCGTTGATGTCGAGGTCGGCCTCGAGCCACCGGCCGGCGGAGTCGAAGTCGTCGGGGCCGAGTGCCACACGGTGCGCGGCGAACTCGCGGCGCGCGGCGATCGCGACGCCCGCGCGGCCCTTCGCGGTGGCGGCGTCGTGGAGCACGTGCCACTCCGGCCCGAGCAGCCCGGTGACGTCATCGGTCGATGCGCGCACCTCTTGCATCGCGAGCACGTCAACGTTGCGTACGGCGAGCCACTCGGCCATGCCCTTGCGAAACGAGGCGCGAATGCCGTTGACGTTGACAGAAGCGATGCGCACAGTGGTCGGCATGCGCCCAGTCTATGAGCGGCACCCGACGCCGGGCTGTGCGCTGGGCGACGCGTGACGAGCGGTCAGCGCCGCCCAAACAGCCGCCGGTACCACGGCGGTTCTGCAGGCTCCGGCTCGGGTTCGAAGGCCGCGACGTACGCCCGCGCGGCCTCGAGTCGCTTCGCCTCGTGCACGGGGTCGAGCACGACGCCGTCGTCGGCAACGCCGAGGGCGATCCACATGGCGGCGAGCAAAATCACTTGGCTCACAAAGTTGAACCAAATCAGCACGCCGACGAACACGGCGAACGAGGCGAGCAGCGGGTTGGTGCTGGCTCCGCCGAGAAGGGTGTTGCCGAGCACCTTGAGACCGCCCAGGGCGACGGCTCCGATGAGGGCGCCGGGGATGAGGCGCCGCAGGGGGATGCGCATTCCGGAGAGCACGCGGTAGAGCATCCCGAGCATGAACGTGTCGAGAACGAACATGACGCTCAGCGTCACCACGCGCCCGACAACCGTGGTCGAGCTCGAATCGCGGATGCCCAGCCACTCGAGCACGCCCTCCATCGCCACTGTGCCGCTGACGGAGAGTCCCGCAGAGATCAGCAGCAGAATGCCGAAGCCCAGGGCGAGGCCCGCGTCTTTGAGCTTGAGCAGGTAGTAGTTGGTGCGCGGCCCGGGCAGGTCGAACATGATGCGGATCGCGTCGCGCGCGCCCGCCATCCAGCCGAGGGCCGAGAGGAACAGGCTGACGAGCGCGATGGCGCCCGTCCAGCCGAAGATGGTGGCTTCGAGCAAGAGCCCGGGGTCGACGATCCCCTCGCCACTGCCCTCGGGGTCGATGAGGCCCGGAACGGTCTGGCGCAGCACCTCGATGAGCGCAAGCTGGAGGTCGCGGTTGCCCGACACGATGAGTCCCGCGATCGAGAACCCCACCCACAGCGCGGCAAAGACAGCGAAGACGGCCTGATAGGCGAGGCCGGCCGAGAGCAGGTAACCGCGCTTCTCGCCGAAGACGATGAAGACTTTGACGGGCTTGAACTCCATGACCCATGCGACGGTGCGCTCGATCCAGGCGAAGAGTCGCGCCCACCAGCCAGGGCGGGTGTCGGCGGCAGGCTCACTCACCCCGCCACCATAGCGAAGGCCCCGGAGTTCCCTCCGGGGCCCAACGCTATCGACACGAAAACGCTACGGACGACCCCGCAGCATCGCCTGCTTCACTTCAGAGATCGCCTTAGTGACCTCGATGCCGCGCGGGCAGGCCTCCGAGCAGTTGAAGGTCGTGCGGCAGCGCCACACGCCCTCTTTGTCGTTGAGGATGTCGAGGCGCACCTGAGCGGCGTCGTCACGGCTATCGAAGATGAAGCGGTGCGCGTTGACGATCGCGGCCGGGCCGAAGTACTGCCCGTCCGTCCAGAACACGGGGCACGACGACGTGCACGCGGCGCACAAGATGCACTTGGTCGTGTCGTCGAAGCGCGCGCGCTGCTCGATCGTCTGGATGCGCTCTTTGTCGGGCTTCGAGTTGGCCTGCAAGAACGGCTGCACGGCGCGGTACGACGCGAAGAACGGCTCCATGTCGACGATGAGGTCTTTCTCGAGCGGCAAGCCCTTGATCGCCTCGATGTAGATCGGCTTCGTGATGTCGAGGTCTTTGATGAGCGTCTTGCACGCGAGGCGGTTGCGGCCGTTGATGCGCATCGCGTCAGAGCCGCAAATGCCGTGGGCACACGAGCGACGGAACGACAGCGTGCCGTCTTGCTCCCACTTCACCTTGTGCAACGCATCGAGCACGCGGTCGGTCGAGTACATCTGCACATCGAAGTCTTGCCAGTACGGCTCGGTGTCGGTCTCGGGGTCGAACCGGCGGATGATGACCGTGACGGTGAACTCCTGAACGGCTCCGACTTCGGCGGGGGCGGTCGCCATCAGTACTTCCTCTCCATCGGCTGGTAGTGAGTAATCACGACGGGCTTCCAATCCATGCGGATGTGATCGCTCGCGTCGGCGCTGTGCGCGTCGCCCGTGAGGTAGGCCATCGTGTGCTGCATGTAGTCGGCGTCGTTGCGGTCGGGGTAGTCGTCGCGCATGTGGCCACCACGGCTCTCTTTGCGGTTGCGCGCGGAGTAGACGACGACCTCGGCGATGTCGAGCAAGAAGCCCAACTCGATCGCCTCGAGCAGGTCGGTGTTGAACCGCTTGCCCCGGTCGTGGATACCGATGTTCTGGTAGCGCTCGCGCAGCGACTGGATGGTCTTCGTCACGCTCTCGAGGCTCTCTTCGGTGCGGAACACCTGCGCGTTCTTGTCCATCTCTTCCTGCAGCTCTTTGCGCAGCGCCGCGACGCGCTCGGTG
>NZ_JANRKZ010000092.1:0-7244 GCF_033763155.1 Microcella sp. | reverse complement strand
GTTCAACAAGTGTCGAGAGCGCATCGGAGCCAGAGATTACGGCGCCCGCGACGCTCACGAGCGTGCGGGCTTCAGCGGCCGATCGTTTCGCCGCTCGTGCGCGCCGAGCGGCCTGATCGACAATCACACTCACGATGAGGGCTACGGCGACGAAGATCGCGAGCGCTGCGATCTCGCGGGGGTTGCGAATCGAGAGTGAGTAGAGCGGTTCAGTGAAGAAATAATTCAGAACCAGACCGCCGATCACGCCGGTCGTGAGCGCAGGCCATAGACCGCCCACGACCGCGACGACCACGACCAACAGCTGAAAGAGCAGCACATCGGTGACGAGTGAGTCGGGCGACCGTACGGGCGCAAGAACCACGGTGAGCAGTGGCAACCCGAGCACTGCGATGGCGAACCCCGTCACGCGCCGTCGAAGCGCGAGTGCACCGCGCGCGCGCGGAAGTCGCCGATGCCCAACAACCCCGTGCGACACGATGTGCACATCGATGTCCCCCGCTTGGCGAATGACCGCGGCGCTAATGCTCGCTCCTCCGATGGCGGCACCCAGTCGGGTACGACGACTCACCCCAATGACGAGCTGCGTGGCGTCGACGCCGCGAGCGAACTCGATCAACGCTGCGGCGATGTTGGAGGAGACCAGGCGGTGCATGCTGCCGCCCAACGACGTGACGAGTGCTTCGTTCGCGTCGAGGTGCGAGTTGGCGCGTGATGTCAAGCCGTCTGGTTCGCCGATGTGCACCGCGATGAGTTCACGAGTGCCCGCCCGCGCCGCTATTCGCGCGGCGCGCCGAATGAGCGTGTCGCCCTCGGGTCCGCCGGTGACAGCGACCACAACGCGCTCACGGGCCTCCCACGTCGCATCGATACCGTGGTCGCGGCGATAGACGCGAAGAGTCTCATCGACTTCGTCGGCGAGCCACAACAAAGCGAGTTCCCGCAGCGCGGTCAGGTTGCCCAATCGAAAGTAGTTGCTCAAGGCCGCGTCAATTCGACCGGCGGGGTACACGAGTCCGTCAGCGAGTCGCTCGCGCAAAGCTCGCGGAGCAATGTCAACGAGTTCGATGCGGTCGGCTTCTCGCAGCACGGCATCGGGCACCGTCTCGCGTTGCGGCGCTCCTGTCACGCGCTCAACCACATCGGTAAGCGACTCTATGTGCTGCACGTTCACGGTCGTCATGACGTCGATGCCCGCGTCAAGCACGACGTGAACGTCCATCCACCGTTTACTTCGGGCCAGCGACGGCGCATTGGTATGGGCGAGTTCGTCAATGAGGACGACGTCGGGTTGGCGTGCGACAACGGCATCGACATCAAGTTCGCTGAGCGTGACGCCGCGATGGTCGATCGTCAGACGGTCGACCTGCTCGAGGCCGTCGATCAGGGCTGCGGTCGCGGCGCGCGCGTGCGTCTCGACGAGTCCAATGACGACGTCTACACCGGCATCTTTCAGGCGGTGTGCTTCTTCGAGCATCGCGTAGGTCTTGCCGACCCCGGGCGAGGCGCCCAGAAAAACCCGCAATCGACCGCGCGCCATGGCCTCTCCCTTCGCGCTACGGCTCGAGCGCGTCGAGTGCCAGGTTGAGCGCGAGGACGTTGACTCGCGGTTCGCCCACAACGCCGAGCAGGCGCGGTTCGATCATAGACACGACGAGCTCGCGCACCTCCTGCTCACTGAGGGCGCGGGCGTCGGCAACCCGCGGCACTTGCAGCAACGCGTATGCGGGTGAGATGTGTGGGTCGAGGCCTGAGGCCGACGCGGTCAGGGCATCCACCGGGATCGAGGCGGGGTCGACGCCTTCGAATGCCGCGATGGATGCTCGCCGCTCGCTGATCGCCGCAACTAGGTCGTCGTTCTCGGGCCCGAGGTTCGTGCCGCTCGAGGCTCCTCCGTCGTATCCGTCTCCTGCCGCAGACGGGCGAGACTGAAACCACTCGGGCAGTGGCGCCCCCGAAGCATCGGTGAATGACTGGCCAATCAGCGTTGACCCAACGGGCACGCCATCGACCGTGACGAGTGAGCCGTTGGCCTGGGCGGGCGCGATGGCCTGCCCAAGACCCAGCACAAGAGCGGTGTACCCGACTCCGAGCACGAGAGTGAAGACGAGCAAGGCGCGCACCGAGGTGGCTGCTTGACGCACGAGCGAACGGATCATGATGAGTGCTTTCTCGAGGCAGAACGACTAGAAGCCCGGCAGGGTGCGCACGATGAGGTCAATGAGCGCGATACCGATGAAGGGGGTCACGAGCCCTCCGAGCCCGTAGACGAGCAGGTTGCGCCCGAGGAGGGCGGTCGCCGATTGTGCTCGGTACCCAACCCCTCGCAGGGCGATCGGAATGAGCGCGATGATCACGAGGGCGTTGAAAATGATTGCCGACAAGATCGCCGACTGCGCGCTCGCAAGGGCCATGACGTTGAGTGCGCTGAGCCCCGGAAAGACTCCCGCAAACATCGCGGGAATGACCGCGAAGTATTTGGCCACATCGTTCGCGATCGAGAACGTCGTCAGAGCACCGCGCGTGATCAGAAGTTGCTTGCCGATGCGAACGATCTCGATGAGCTTTGTCGGATCACTATCGAGGTCGACCATATTGCCGGCTTCTTTCGCCGCCGAGGTGCCTGAGTTCATGGCAACACCGACATCGGCTTGCGCGAGTGCAGGGGCATCATTCGTTCCGTCGCCGGTCATCGCCACGAGGTTGCCACCCTCTTGCTCGCGACGAATGAGGGCGATCTTGTCTTCGGGTGTCGCCTCGGCCAGGTAGTCGTCGACGCCAGCTTCGGCCGCGATGGCCGCCGCGGTGAGGGGGTTGTCGCCCGTGATCATGACGGTGCGAATCCCCATCGCGCGCAGTTCGGCGAATCGAGCGGGCAAACCCTCTTTCACGACGTCTTTGAGGTGGATGACCCCCAGAACCCTCGCGACCCCTGCCGCCGACCGTTCCGCGACGACGAGCGGAGTTCCGCCCGAGCGAGAGATCTCTTCGACCACGCCGTCGAGCTCGACACCTTGCGCTGCTGATGCAACCTCTGCCCAGCGCGCGACCATCGAGCCGGCGCCCTTCCGCAGAGACGGACCATTGGGCACATCGATTCCACTCATGCGGGTCTCAGCCGTGAACGGAACGATCGTTGCTCCCGACGGCATAGAGCCGGCATTGCCTTCAGCCTGGGCCAACTCGACGATCGATGACCCTTCAGGCGTCGGATCGCCCAGTGATGCGAGGCGAGCGGCCCGCAATAACTCAGCCCGTTCGACACCCTCGAGAGGAAGGGCATCGGTCGCTCGACGGTTTCCGTACGTGATCGTCCCCGTCTTGTCGAGCAAGAGCGTGGTCACGTCGCCAGCGGCTTCCACCGCGCGACCCGAGAGCGCCAAGACGTTGCGGCGCACAAGCCGATCCATACCCGCGATGCCGATGGCGCTCAAGAGCGCACCAATGGTGGTCGGGATGAGACAAATGAGGAGCGCAACGAGGGTGACCACCGGAACGGGCTCTCCGGCGGCGCTCGCGAGCGGATTGATCGTGAGCACGACGAGCACGAAGACGATCGACAGGCTCGACAACAGAATCGAGAGAGCGATCTCGTTGGGTGTGCGTTGTCGGCTAGCGCCCTCGACGAGAGCAATCATGCGGTCGACAAAGCTCGCGCCGGGCTCTGCTGTGATGCGCACCACGATGCGGTCACTGAGCACGCGGGTACCGCCCGTGACCGCTGAGCGATCGCCCCCGTGCTCGCGAACCACCGGGGCCGACTCGCCCGTGATTGCCGATTCGTCCACCGTCGCGATGCCGGCGATGATTTCGCCGTCACCGGGAATGACTTCCCCTGCTTCGACGATGACAATGTCGCCGAGGTGCAATTCCGAGGAAGAGACAGCCGAGACCTCGACGGAGCGAGCATCGGCATCGACATCCGGCGCGTACGACACCACGCGACGTGCGGGGGTGCTCGTCCGCGTGGCCCTCAGTGAGGCGGCTTGAGCTTTTCCGCGACCTTCGGCGATCGACTCGGCCAGCGTGCCGAAGAGCACGGTAGCCCAGAGCCACGCGGCGATCGACACGGTGAAGACCACAGGCACACTGCCACTCTGGGTGAGCGCATCGCTCATGGCGATGAGCGTCGTGAAAGCGGCACCCACCTCGACAAGAAACATCACCGGGTTGCGCCACAGGGTGACGGGGTTGAGCTTGCTCAGGGCGCCGGGCAGGGCCGACGTGATTTGGCGAAGGCCGAGCCCCGCCGGAACCGAGGTGCTCGGCGAGGTGTGCGCATCCGTTGTGATGGGAGACATTGTGATCAGAGCCCTTCGGCAAGTGGCCCGAGTGCCAGGGCCGGAAAGTAGGTGAGCGCCGACACGATGAGGGCGGTGCCAATCAGGAGCCCGGTGAAGGCGAGTCGATGAGTCGGGAGCGTTCCCGCGCTCGCAGGCACCGCGGTCTGGCGGGCGAGCGAACCGGCGAGCGCGAGCACAAGCACGATGGGCACGAAGCGCCCCAGCAACATGACCGCGCCGAGCGCGAGATTCAACCACACAGTGTTGGCGGTGAGCCCCGCGAACGCCGACCCGTTGTTGTTGGCAGCCGAGGTGAATGCATACAGAACCTCGCCATAGCCGTGGATTCCCGGGTTCAGTATCGACGTCGAGAACACCTCGTCGCGCACTCCTGGAAGGGTGAAGCTCAGCGCTGTGCCGATAAGCACGAGGGCCGGCGTGACAACGATGTAGACACTCGCGAGCGTCATCTCGCGGGGCCCGAGTCGCTTACCGAGGTACTCGGGCGTGCGGCCGACCATGAGCCCGGCGATGAAGACGGCAACGATCGCGACGACAAGCATGCCGTACATGCCCGCGCCCACTCCGCCCGGCGCAATCTCACCGAGCATCATGTTGAGCATCGCAACCCCACCACCGAGGGCCGTGTAGCTGTCATGCATCGAGTTGACCGAGCCCGTCGAGGTCAGGGTCGTGCCCGCCGCATACAGCGTTGACCCCACGATGCCGAACCGCGTTTCTTTGCCTTCGAGTGCCGCTCCGGCCGCGAGGGGGGCGGAACCCGAGCCGGCGAGCTCGGCAACGGTCATGAGGGTGACGGCGACCGTGGCGATGATCGCCATGGCGCCCACGATTGCGCGACCCTGTCGAATATCGCCGACGAGTCGGCCGAAGGTGCGAGGCAGTGAAAACGGGATGAGCAAGAACAGCGCAATCTCGATCAGGCTCGTCCATGCCGTGGGGTTCTCGAACGGATGCGCGGAGTTGGCATTGAAGAATCCACCGCCGTTCGTGCCGAACAGCTTGATGGCCTCTTGCGAGGCCACCGGCCCCCCGGGGATCGTCTGCGTGGCACCCGTGATAGTTGTCACGTCGATGAACCCTGAGAGATTCTGGATGACTCCGCCGAGGAGCAAGACGATCGCCGCGATCACCGAACCAGGGAGCAGGATTCGGAGGGTGCCGCGGGTGAGATCGACCCAGAAGTTGCCGAGGGCATCCCGAGCGACCGGAGCGAAAGCGCGAAACAGTGCGACCGCCACGGCAAGGCCCACTGCGGCAGACATGAAGTTCTGTACGACCAGGCCGAGGGCCTGAACCGAGTAGCCGAGCGTGAACTCAGGTGAATACGACTGCCAGTTGGTGTTCGTGACGAACGAGATCGCGGTGTTGAGCGAGAGGTGCTCGCTCGGGGCGCCCAACCCAAGGCTGTAGGGCAACCACTGCTGGGTCTGTTGGAGCAGGTACAGCGTGGCGATGCTCACGGCGGAGAAGACCAGCACCGAGCGCGTGTAGACACGACTGCTTTGCTCAGCGTCAGCGTCGACTCCGATGGCGCGGTAGATCCAGCGTTCGACTCGGAGGTGTCGCGAACTCGAGTACACCGCAGCCATGTAGTCGCCGAGGGGGCGATAGGCCAGCAGCAACACGAGGGCGAGAAGTCCGAGTTGTGCAGCAAAGACCGCCCACTGCTCGGTCATGAAAACGACTCCGGCTTCAGCAGGGCGACCACGAGGTACGCAAGCGCTCCTACACCGAGCACGACCGCAATGAGGTCAATCACGACGAACCTTTCAACTCGAGATGTCCGTCTCGGGCGGCAACCGGAGAGTCACCGGCGGCGCTGACGCTATGCCCGAGCAATCGGGCGTGAGGGCGTCCTCACGGTTTCCTAACGCCTGTTCGCCAAAAAATGACGATTCCCGTGCGCGACCAGGAGTACTGTTTCCCGGTGCTCACGTCGGTTCCTCGGCGCGCCTATCGCGCTCGCCGCACGCTCAGCCCCCCGCAGACCGTGGTGCTGGCGTTCTTCACGGCTATCGCTGTGTGCACGCTGTTGTTGTCGCTGCCGATCGCGCACGCGCCGGGCGTCGAAGTGACATTTCTCGAGGCGGCCTTCACGGCCGTTTCGGCCGTGTGCGTCACGGGGCATATCGTCGTCGACACCGCGACGGTGTGGTCGCCCTTCGGGCACGCGGTTATCGTCGCCTTCATTCAAATCGGCGGCTTGGGAATCATGCTCGTGGCCTCGCTCATCGGTCTTGCGTTGCTGCGCAAGATCTCGCTGCGCGGCCGCATGATCGCGGGCACCGAGAACCGCGCCGTGACCACCGGCGATGCCTCCCGACTGACACGCGGCATTTTGCTGACCTCGCTTGTGATCGAAGCGATCGTCGCGATGGTTCTCACGCTGCAGTTTTGGCTCTCGTACGGTGTTGAGCTTCCGACGGCGTTCGGCCGCGGAGTGTTCTTGGCCGTCTCGTCGTTCAACAACGCCGGCTTCGCGCCGTTTAGTGACAACATGATCGGGTTCGCCACCGACCCCATCGTCGTGCTGCCGATGAGCATCGCCACGATTCTCGGCGGCCTCGGCTTTCCGGTGCTGCTGCAATTGCGGCGCGAACTTCGCCGCCCGCTGCACTGGACGATGAACACCAACCTCGTGCTCGCGATGACGGCCTTGCTTCTCGTTGTGGGCACGGTGATGATCGCGCTCTTCGAGTGGAACAACGGCGCGACGATCGGCGAGATGTCGCCCATCGATCGGGTGCTCGTGTCGTTCTTCCACTCGGTGCAAGCCCGCACGGCCGGCTTCAACTCGGTCGACATCGGACAATTGGCGCCCGAGACGCTCTTGGGCATCGACGTTCTGATGTTCATCGGCGGCGGGCCGGCCGGAACCGCCGGCGGCATCAAGGTCACGACCTTTGCCGTGCTTCTCTTCATCATCATCACCGAGCT
>NZ_JANRKZ010000091.1:0-8294 GCF_033763155.1 Microcella sp. | reverse complement strand
TACAGAAGGGCCCCGCAGAGCGACAATCGCTCTGCGGGGCCCTGTGTGGCGTTCTGCGGGCCTAATCTTGCCCGAGGGTGCCGAGATACAGTCCGATGACCTTGGGGTCGTTCAGAAGCTCACGGCCCGTGCCCGTGTAGGCGTCGGTTCCTTGGTCGAGAACGTAACCGCGGTCGCAGATCTGCAAGCAGCGGCGTGCGTTCTGCTCGACCATGATCGTCGTGACGCCCGCCTTGTTGATCTCTTTCACGCGCAAGAACGCCTCGTCTTGGCGAACAGGCGATAGACCAGCGCTGGGCTCGTCGAGCAAGATCACCTCGGGGCTCATCATGAGCGCGCGGCTCATGGCCACCATCTGGCGCTCACCACCTGAGAGCGACCCGGCGCGCTGGCCGAGACGCTTCGCGAGCTCGGGGAAGATCGACACGACGAAGGCGAGCCGGTGATCGAGCTCTTTCGGCTTTTGGAACAGGCCCATCTCAAGGTTCTCGCGAATCGTGAGCGTCGGAAACACGTTGTTCGTCTGCGGAACGAAACCCACGCCCTTCGCCACGAGCTTGTTGGCCTTGAGGTTGGTGATGTCGTCGCCGTAGAGCGAAATGGTTCCTTCGCGCACCTTCACGAGGCCGAAGATGGCCTTGAGCAGGGTCGACTTGCCGGCTCCGTTGGGGCCGATGATGCCGATCAGTTCACCCTCGTGTGCCGTCAACGAGCAGTTGTTGAGGATGTTGATGCCGGGGAGGTACCCAGCGGTAACTGAATCGACGTGGACGACGACCTTGCGCGTCTCGGTCACGGCGTCAGTTTTTTTCTTCGTCGGCGTCGTCATCGGCCAGCTCCTTGATCGCAGTCATCACTCCGGTGTCGAGATCACCGAGGTCTTCGTCGTGGTGTGAGCCGAGGTAGGCATCGATCACGGCGGGGTTTGCCATGACCTCGTGCGGGTCGCCTTCGGCAACCACACGACCCTCTGCCATGACAACCACCCAGTCGGCGATGTGGCGCACCATGTGCATGTCGTGCTCGACGAAGAGCACGGTCATGCCTTCGGTCTTGAGGTTCAAGATGTGGTCGAGCAGCGACTGGGTGAGCGCCGGGTTGACCCCAGCCATGGGCTCGTCGAGCATGACGAGCGACGGCTGGCTCATGAGGGCGCGGGCCATCTCCAGCAACTTGCGCTGACCGCCCGACAGGCTGGCCGCGTAGTCGTCTTTCTTGGCGTCGAGTTTGAACCGCGCCAGCAAGTCCATCGCGCGCGCTTCGATCTCCGCCTCTTGCTTGCGCCAGATCCACGGGAAGAGCGCGCGAGAGAGTCCCTCGCCGCGCTGCCCCTTCGCCCCGAGCTTCATGTTGTCGAGCACCGTGAGCAGGCTGAGCGCCTTCGTGAGCTGGAACGTGCGCACTTGACCCTTGCGGGCCACCTTGAACGCGGGAATGCCCGAGATGCCCTGGCCGTCAAACGTCCATTCGCCCGTGTCGGGCTTGTCAAAGCCGGTCAACAGGTTGAAGAGCGTCGTCTTGCCGGCACCGTTCGGCCCGATGAGAGCCGTGATGGCTCCCCGCGGAATCTCGAGGTGCTCGACCTGCACGGCGGTCAGGCCGCCAAAGGTGCGGGTGATGTTGTCGGCCACGATGATCGGGTCGACTTTCTTCACTCCGGGAGCCGGCTCGCCGATGTGCAGGCCGGTCGACTTAATGGGGGCGCCCTTGGCGCCGGCGCTACTTGACAAAGGCCAGCTCCTTCTTGTTCCCGAAGATTCCTTGCGGTCGATATATGACGATCAACATGATCGCGATACCGACCAAGATGAAACGAAGCTGGCCCGCTTGCACGTTCGACAAGAACGGCAGCCAACCCACCTCAACCGCGCGAGCGATGAAGCCCGAGAAGAACGACAGCAGCACCCAGAAGATGACCGAGCCGACGATCGGGCCGAACACCGTTGCGGCACCACCGAGCAGCAGAATCGCGTAGATGAAGAACGTCAGCGAGGTCTGGTAGTTCGAGGGCACGACGGCGCGGGGCAAGATGAAGATCATGCCTGCCAGGGCGCCGAACACACCGCCGATGACCAGCGACTGCATCTTGTAGAAGTAGACGTTCTTGCCGAGCGCGCGCACGGCATCCTCGTCTTCACGAATGCCCTTGATCACACGGCCCCACGGGCTCTTGAACAAGCGCCAGGTGATGAAGGCGGCGATCGCAACGAGGCCCCATCCGAAGATTCGCACCCACCAGTCGTACTCGTTGTAGACCCACGGGCCAAAGCCATAGGTGCCCGGCGGAATCGGGTTGAGGGCCTCGAAGCCGCCCTTGTAGCCCTGCAGACCATCGGCCGAGCCGGTGACCGACTCGAAAGTGTTGGTCGTGAAGAGCAGCCGGATGATTTCTGCCGCCGCGATCGTCACGATGGCGAGATAGTCAGCGCGCAATCGCAGCGTCGGGATGCCCAAGATCAGGGCGAACACAATGGAAGCGCCGACACCCATGAGAATCGCGGCCCACACCGGCCACCCGAAGGTGAGCGTTGCGATGGCGAAGCCATAGGCCCCGAGCATCATGAAGCCTGCTTGGCCGAAGTTGAGCAGACCCGTGAACCCGAAGTGAATCGCGAGCCCGAGTGCCGCAAGGGCGTAGGCGGCCGTCGTCGGAGAAATGATCTCCTGCGCGGCGTTGGAGAAGAGAAGGATCCAGTCGATCATGGTCAGCCCCTAGCCGATTCGTTCTTTGCGTCCGAGGATGCCCTGAGGCCGCACAAGCAGCACCAGGATGAGGATCACCAAGGCCCCGACGTACTTCATGTCAGAGGGGATGATGAGCGTCGACATTTCGACGAACAAGCCGACGACAAGCGCGCCGACGAGGGCGCCGAAGGCCGTTCCGAGACCACCGAGCGTGACGGCAGCGAAGGTGAGCAGCAAGATCTGGAAGCCCATGTCCCAGCTCACGCCGGGGCGGAAGTAGGCCCACAAGATGCCGCTGAGGCCCGCGAGGGCACCCGACATGATCCAGACGATGCGAATGACGCGGTCGACGTCGATGCCACTGGCAGCGGCGAGCGCCGGGTTGTCAGAGACGGCGCGGGTGGCCTTGCCGAGTCGCGTGCGCAACAAGAAGAACGCGACACCGAGCAGCACGAGAACGCTCACGCTCATGCTCGCCACGTCGGTCCACGAGAGTCCGAACATCCCGATCTCAAGGCTCGTGTCGGTCGCGCCCGGCAGCTGCTGGGTGTCTCCGCCGACGAACATCTGGAAGATGTAGCGCACGGCGAGCGAGAGGCCGATGGAGACGATCATGAGCGGGATGAGGCCCACGCCCTTCTTGCGGAGTGGCTTCCAGAGCGCCGCGTCGTTGAGGTAGCCGAACGCTGCACTCAGCACGAGCGCGATCGGAATCGCCAGCCAGATGGGAAGACCCATCACGACGCCAAAGAGAAGAGTCATGAGGCCGCCGAACGTGATCATTTCGGCGTGGGCGAAGTTGCTGAGACCCGTTGTGCCGAACACGAGCGAGAGCCCGATGGCCGCGAGTGCAAGCAACAGACCGAAGTTGAGCCCGTTGAAGAGTCGCTCGACAACTTGATCGAGCAAGCTCACGGTGTTGCGCTCACCCTGACCGATGAAGAAGTTCGCCACTGCGCTGCCCGACTGACCCACGTTGATCGTGCGCACGTTGGGCTGCTCGAGCTCGGGGTCGATGACCGCTATGCCTTCGGGCAGCGTTTCTTCGTTGAGGGTCACGGTGTACTCGCCACGCTCAGGAACACCGACAGCCCACCGGCCGTCTTCTCCTGACACGACCTCAACGCTGAACCCGCCGCCCGCGATGACGAGTTGCACGTCAGCGAGGGGCTGATCGGCGAGTTCAACAAGACCACTGATCTTGTTGTCGTACTCGTCGAGGCCGATCTCTTCGGCCGAAGCGGGAGCAGCAATGGACAGGGTCAGAGCGCTAACGAGTCCGGCAAGAAGCACGGCGGCAAGGCGCCGATGTGTTCGCCGGGCGAGCGGTCTGCTAGCAACGTGTGCCACGAAACCTCCAGGTCGTTTCGGGTGGGGCGGTGCAGCCCCGCGGGCCAGCAGGCCCAGTTCGTCGACGGTGACGATACGGATCGATTGTTGCCGAGGTGTTTCGGATTCGACCAATCTGCTCAGCCATTATTGCGACGGAATACGTTTCGACCTAACCCGCTTAAGATGAGATACCCGAATTCGGCGCCGCATCCGGGTTTGAAACACGCACGAGTGCGTGAACGATCACACACGACCCACGATGCGAGGGAAACCATGGACCAGCCCGATCCGTTCGGATTCATTGGCCTCACGTATGACGACGTCATGCTGTTGCCCGCGCACACCGACGTGATTCCGAGCGAAGCAGACACGGCATCCCGACTGACGCGCCGCGTTTCGGTCTCGGCCCCGCTACTCTCGGCGGCGATGGACACGGTGACCGAGTCACGCATGGCCATCGCTATGGCACGTCAGGGCGGCCTGGGCATCATGCACCGCAACCTCTCGATCGACGAGCAGGCCCAGCAGGTCGATAAGGTCAAGCGCTCTGAGTCGGGCATGATTACGAACCCCGTCACGACGACGCCCGATGCGACGGTCGCTGATGTGGATGCCCTGTGCGGCCAGTTCCGCGTATCCGGTCTTCCCGTGGTCGAAGGCGACGGGCGCCTCGTGGGAATCATCACCAACCGTGACATGCGCTTCGTGTCGCGGTTTGACGCCGAGACCACCCTCGTGCGCGACGTCATGACCCCTGCGCCGCTCATCACCGGGCCGGTCGGTATTTCTCAAGACGACGTGCTTGCGCTGTTCGCACGGCACAAGATCGAGAAGCTGCCGCTCGTCGACGGCGAGGGTCGCCTGCACGGCCTCATCACGGTCAAAGACTTTGACAAGAGCGAGCAGTACCCCAACGCGACGAAAGACGACGAAGGTCGGCTTCGCGTCGGCGCGGCCATCGGGTTCTTCGGTGACGCGTGGGATCGCGCTGGTCAGTTGCGCGATGCCGGCGTCGACATCCTCGTCGTCGACACCGCCAACGGCGACAGCCGCGGCGTGCTCGAGATCATCGCGCGCCTCAAGGCTGACCCCGCGTTCGCGCACATCGACGTGATCGGCGGCAACGTCGCCACGCGATCGGGCGCTCAGGCGCTCGTTGATGCAGGTGCCGACGCGGTGAAGGTAGGCGTGGGTCCGGGCTCGATTTGCACGACGCGCGTCGTCGCGGGCGTTGGTGTGCCGCAGGTCACGGCGGTCTACGAGGCTTCTCTTGCGGCACGTGAGGCCGGCGTGCCCGTCATCGCCGACGGTGGCCTGCAGTACTCGGGCGACATCGCGAAGGCGCTCGTGGCCGGCGCCGACACGGTCATGCTCGGATCGTTGCTCGCCGGAACCGACGAGAGCCCCGGCGACCTGATCTTCGTCAACGGCAAGCAGTTCAAGTCGTACCGCGGCATGGGCTCGCTCGGCGCACTGCAGACCCGCGGCAAGAAGACCTCGTACTCGCGTGACCGTTACTTTCAGGCCGATGTGCCGAGTGACGAGCAGCTCATCGCCGAGGGCATCGAGGGCCAGGTGCCCTACCGCGGCCCCGTGTCGTCGGTCGTCTACCAGTTGCTCGGCGGGCTGCGCCAGTCGATGTTCTACACCGGAGCCCGCACGATTCCTGAGTTGAAGCAGCGGGGCAAGTTCGTGCGCATCACGGCGGCGGGCCTGAAAGAGTCGCACCCGCACGACATCCAGATGGTCGTCGAGGCACCCAACTACCGCCGGTAGGGGCCCGTGCTCTCGCGACACCGTGCGTTTCGGTCGTGAGCGTGCGCCGAAACGCACGGGGCTGACCGAATCGCACGGGCTCCTTCACACGAGCGAGTTGAGTCGAGCATCCACTGGCTCAGGCTCGTTGTGGCACAGAGCGCTCGTGAATGGCGCAGGGTGCCACCATGCACATTCCCCCACACCTCATGACCGACGGGATGCTCATCGCGAGCGACCTCGACGCGCACGGCTACGACACTCGAGCGCTCCGCCGGGCTGCGGTTGCCGGCAGTCTCACCCGTGTCGCGCGGGGCATCTATGTGGACGCTGCCGTATGGCAATCAGCGAACACACGTGAGCGGCATGTGCTGCGATGCCGGGCCTTGGCCGCGCGGCTGGGAAGCGAGGTTGTGCTCGCCGGAGCATCGGCCGCCGCTGTTCTCGGCCTGACCTACCTCGGCGAGTGGCCCGGGCGAGTGTGCGCGCTGAATACTGTTGCCGACGGCACCCGCGTGCGCGGGGGAGTGTCATGGTGGGGTCACGACGACCACCGCACAGGGGTGATCGACCTCGGCTGGGTGCGAGCGACGAACGCCTACCGAACTGCTGTTGAGCTGAGCGCGCGCGAGAGCTACCTTGCGGGGCTCGTGACTGCCGACTCCGCACTTCGTTCGGCAGGGCATCGGGGCGCTGGCGATGGAGCACGCGAACTGCTCACCATGGCCGAAGCGCTGCGCCTGCAGCGTGGCGCCCGCCGGGTCGAGAGAGTTGCCGCATTTGCCAACGGTCACAGCGAGTCAGCGGGCGAGTCGTGGACCCGCGTGGTGCTCGCCGATCTCGGTGTTGAGCATCCCGAACTTCAGGTCGACATTAGCGCCGACGGACTCTGGATTGCGCGCGTCGACTTCTGCTGGCCAAGCCGCCACATTGTGCTCGAGTTCGACGGCGAGAAGAAGTATCGCGCGCCAATGCGAGGGCCGTCGCGCTCGGCGGAAGATGTCGTCATCGCTGAGAAGAAGCGCGAAGACCGACTACGGGCCGCCGGATGGACCGTGCTGCGGATTGTGTGGGATGACCTGCGCGAGCCAGAGCGGTTGCGTCGACTGCTTCGGCAGCACGGGCTCATGCAGTGAAGTGCACGCAAGGCCGTGCGTTTCGGCGTAGACCGTGCGGCACGGCGCACGGGGTTGGCCGAAACGCACGGTCTTGCGGGGGCGCAGGCGTGCGAGGGGGGCGCGACTAGCGCGCCGCGGGCGGCACAGAAACGCGGGCTCCCGACTCGTGCGAGCGAATCACGGCGTGCGCGAGCTCGAGCGCACGGCGACCCGCCGACGCGGGAACGGGCGGGGGTGAGCCAGCGCGCAGAGCCGTGAGCACAGCATCCAAGTGCCGGTCGAAGGTGCGCTCGAATGACCGCGCTTCGTCGTCGAAGTAGCCGGCGCGCCACACCCGCTCGGTCTCGTCGCCGACCGACTGCAGCGTCAACGAGCGCACGGTGTCGTGGATGACCGCGCGCCCCGCCGTGCCGTTCAGCTCGACGCGCTGGGTGTCGGGGTACGCATACGACGAGTCGTACGAGCCGAGCATGGTTCCCACCGCTCCCGATGTGAACTCGAGCGCGATCGCCACCGTGCTGAAGGCCCCGTAGGTCATGGTTGTCATCTGCGCGGCCACCGAGCTGATCGGCCCACACAGGTGCTCGAGCATGTCGAAGCCGTGGCACTGCGTTTCGATGAGGTTGGCGTGCGGCGAGGGGCCGCGATTGGCCTCGCCGCCGAACCGCCAGGTGGCGAAGACGAGCTCGCCGAGTTCGCCGGCGAGCAGCGCCGCCCGCGCGCGCAGCACCGGCTCGGCATAGCGGTGGTTGAAGTTGATGGCGAAGAAGGTGTCGCCCGCGGCGTCGAGCAGGGCGTCGGCCTCGGCGAGGTCGAACACGAGCGGCTTCTCGACGAGCAACGGCACGCGGGCGTGCAATAGCTGAAGAGTGGGCGCGAAGTGCTCTTCGTTCGGCAGGCTCACCATAACGAGGTCGGGATGCTCGGCCTCGAGCATCCCGTCAATCGAGGTGTAGGCGCGCGTGCCGTACGCGGCTGCCCGGGCAGCGGTGCGCTCGGGTGACCGGCCGACGATGCCCACGAGTTCGGTGTCGATGCGCTCGGTGGTGACGCGAGCGTGCTGGGCTCCCCAGCCGCCTGCGCCGACGATCGCGACGCGCAGGGGTTCGACCCCGGGCAGTCCCGGTCGTTCGATGCTGAGTGCACTGCCCGCCATGGTTGCTCCTTCGAGGTCGAGGTGGAGGTCGAGGTCGAGGTCGAGGCCGAGGCCGCGGTCGACGCCGACCGATGCTCGCCACGTTACCCGCGCACGCCCGCCCGGTAGGCTGAACGGGTGATGGAGATCGAGATCGGCCGCGGAAAGCGGGCACGCAGGGCGTATTCGTTCGACGACATCGCCATCATTCCGAGCCGTCGCACGCGCGACCCCGAAGTGGTGTCGCTCGCCTGGAGCATCGACGCCCT
>NZ_JANRKZ010000090.1:0-10661 GCF_033763155.1 Microcella sp. | reverse complement strand
CAGGTCGTCGCTGATCGACAGCGGCGGCAACAGGCGGATGACGTTTCCGTCGGTGCCGCACGTGAGCACGACGACGCCGTTGACGTGGCAATGCTTCGCAACCTTGCCGGTGAGCGCGGCGTCGGGCTTGCCATTGGCGTCGACGAGCTCGATCGCCATCATGGCGCCGCGTCCGCGAATGTCGCCGATGCGGGCATCCGTCGACTGCAGAGTGGTGAGCTCGTGACGGATGATCGCCTCGAGCTCGAGCGCCCGCGCGAGCAGATCGTGCTCGTCGTAGGCCTTGAGCGCACCGAGAGCCGCGGCGGTCGCGATGGGATTGCCGCCGTAGGTGCCGCCGAGGCCGCCCGCGTGCACAGCATCCATCAGCTCAGCCTTGCCCGTCACGGCCGCAAGCGGAAGACCGCCCGCGATGCCCTTGGCAAGCGTGATGAGGTCGGGAACGACGCCCTCGTGCTCACTCGCGAACATCTGGCCCGTGCGCGCGAAGCCGGTCTGCACCTCGTCGGCAATGAACACGACGTTGTTGGCGTTGGCCCACGTCTGCAGCGCCGGCAAGAAACCCTCGGCGGGAACGACGAAGCCACCCTCACCCTGAATGGGCTCGATGATGATGGCCGCGATGCGGTCAACACCGATCTGGCGGTCCATCATGTGGATCGCACGCTCGGCGGCTTCGGCACCGCTCAGTCCGTCGCGATAGGGGTACGACATGGGCGCACGGTAAATGTCGGGCGCGAACGGCCCGAAGCCGGCCTTGTAGGGCATGGCTTTTGCCGTGAGGCCCATCGTGAGGTTGGTGCGGCCGTGGTAGCCGTGGTCGAACGCGACAACCGCCGACTTGCCGGTGTAGTAGCGCGCGATCTTGATGGCATTCTCAACGGCCTCGGCGCCCGAGTTGAAGAGGGCGGTGCGCTTGGCGTGATCGCCCGGCGTGAGGCGGTTGAGTGCCTCGGCCACCTCGACATAGCCGTCGTAGGGCGTGATCGTGAAGCACGTGTGCGTGAAGCGCTGCACTTGCTCGATGACGGCGGCCGTCACGTGCGGGTCGGCGTTGCCGACGTTCGTCACGGCGATGCCCGAGCCGAGGTCGATGAGCGAGTTGCCGTCGACGTCGACGATGACGCCTCCACCAGCAGCGGCCGCGTAGACGGGCATCATGGTGCCGACACCGGCCGAGACCGCCGCCTGCTTGCGGGCCATGAGCGCTTCGCTCTTCGGGCCCGGGATGCTCGTCACGAGTCGGCGCTCTTGCGGCAGGCTCGGCCCGCCGAGCAGCGTCGGGGCATCAATGGTCATGCTCATGGGGCAAGACTACGACCGCGCGTGACGGACACGTATGTACGAGCTGTACACGAAGCGTTCGAATGCTCGACGCGATGTATAGCGGCGCGATAGGTTGCTCTCAGCGCACTCCCGAATCGAAGGAAGCCCAATGCCCGTCACGCTCGACGCCGTGCTCGCTCGACGCGAGCTCGACTTGCGGCTCATCTGGGCCGACGAGGCGGCCGGCGCGCGGCCGTGGGGCTGGGTGCACTCAAGTGACCTCGTCGACCCCACACCGTTTCTCTCACCGGGCGATGCCCTGCTCACGACGGGCACGCAGTGGGCCAGCGACGACGACATCGCCCCGTGGGTCGGGCGCCTCGCCGCCGCGGGCGTTCCCGCCGTGGGCTTCGGCACCGAAGTGATTCGCGACGGCACCCCCGATGCTCTCGTCGACGCGTGCGCCGCCCACGGCATCGCGCTGATCGAAGTTCCCTATCGCACTCCCTTCATCGCGGTCGCGCGCGCGGTCGCCGACCTCGAGACCGACGAGCGTTTCGCCCGCGTGCGCTGGACGCTCGAGACGCAGCGCGCGATCGCGGTCGCCGCCCTGCGGCCCACGGGTCTCGCTGCGGTCGTCGCCGAGCTTGCCCGCCGCATCGGTGCCGAGGCGGGCATCGTCGACCCGAGCGGAAGCGTGCTCGGCAGCACTCCCCCGCAGGCCGTGCTCGATGAAGCACGCGGCATGCTCACCGCCGGGCGCCGCGCCGCGCGCACGCTCGACGACTGGAACCTGCAGACCGTCGGCGCCGCCACGGCCCTCACGGGCGTGCTCGCGATTGGCCCCGGTTCGGTGCATGACGATGCCGAGCGCGCCGTCATCACGAGCGTGGTCGCCTTGGCCGGCCTCGCGGGCATCGCCGATCGGGATGCCCACGCCGCGTCAGCCGCCGACACCGCCGCACGCCTCGCGGCTCTGAGGTCGGCCGTGCAGGCGGCACTCGTCGCGAGCGAGCCGTCCCCCGCCGTGGTCGCCGAGCCACTCGACCCCCGCGATCCGGCCGCGCTCGTGCAGCCTCTGCTTGAGCACGACGCCGCGACCGGCGACGACCTCGTCGGCACGCTCGGCACCTGGCTGCGGTGCGATGCCGTGGCTGAGGCAGCTGCGCTGCGGTTGGGCATCCACCGCCACACCGTTCGCGCGCGCCTGCGGCGCGCGGCCGAGCTGCTCGACCGCGACCTCGAGGCGTTTCCGGCGCGGGCCGAGGTGTGGGCGGCGCTGCAGGCGATCGGGCGTGTGTGAGCCGCTCGCTCTAGACTGGCGACGCCAGCGGGAGTGGTGAAATTGGCAGACACGCAGGATTTAGGTTCCTGTGCCTTCGGGCGTGAGGGTTCAAGTCCCTCCTTCCGCACAGAGCGCCGGGGTACCCTATGCGCACTCGTCATTCAGACCAACGGAGCCGCCCAATGATGCCCATGGACCTTGGACTCTTCGATGTTGAAGCGTGGATCACGGGAGCGGGCCAGTGGGGCCTACTGCTCGTGTGCGCGATCGTTTTCGTTGAGACCGGTTTGCTCATCGGCTTCTTGTTGCCGGGCGACACGCTGTTGCTCATCACGGGCATCTTGACCTTCACGGGCGTGATTCCGCAGCCGATTTGGCTCGTCGTGCCGTGCATCTTCATCGCCGCTGTTCTGGGTGACCAATTGGGCTACTACATCGGCTACAAGGCGGGGCCGCCGATCTTTGAGCGCAAGTCGGCGGGTTTCTTCAGCAAGAAGAGCGTCGCCCGCACCGAGTATTTCTTCGCTCGCTATGGCGGCTGGGCCGTGACGATCGCCCGGTTCATCGGCGTCGTGCGCACCATCGCCCCCGTCGCGGCGGGCGTGGGGAAGATGCCCTATCGCAAGTTCTTGTTCTACAACATTCTCGGCGCCTTTCTCTGGGGGGTCGGCCTGCCGCTCATTGGCTGGTGGGCCGCTCACATTCCCGGCGTCGCCGAGGTCGTGACCGAATACATCGAGATTGTCTTCCTCGTCGTCATCGGAATGGCCGTCGCGGGCATCGCGTGGCACCTCGGTCGCGAGCAGTGGGAGAAGCGCAAAGAGGCCAAGGCTGCGATCTTGGGTGAAGTCGTGCCCGAGGTCGAGATCTGGGTCGACGAATCGGCGCACCCGGGTCGGCACGAAGCCGAGCACCCGAAGGCCGGTTACGGCGTTGGCCCTCACGACGGCAAGCACGAGAAGAAGGCGCCGGGCGCCAAGAACTAGGGCGCGCGCCTAGCCACCGAGCGCGAGCAACACGAGCAGGGTCACGTTGAGTGCGATGAGCAGTCCAGCGCAGACGATGGCGAGGGCCGTCGTGGGCATCCGGTTGACCGATTCGCCCATGAGCGCGCGATCGGCCGTCAGCCGCACGAGAGGGATGAGCGCGAACGGGATGCCGAAGCTCAGCACGACCTGACTGAGCACGAGGGCGAGCGTCGGGTCGACACCCAGGGCCAGAATGGCGAGCGCGGGAATGATCGTGATGACCCGTCGCACGAGCAGCGGAATGTGCACGCGCAACAGCCCCTTCATGATCTCGGCGCCCGCATAGGCGCCGACCGAGGTCGAGGCGAGTCCGCTCGCAAGCAGGGCGATCGCGAAGAGCACAGCGACTGTCGGGCCGAGCGATGACGAGAGTGCCGCGAACGCGCCCTCGAGCGTGTCGGTGCCCTCGACGCCCTGCAGGTTGGCGGCGGCGACCAGCAGCATGACCACGTTGACCGAACCCGCGATCGCAAGCGCGATGGTCACATCGATCTTGGTCGCGCGCAGCACCGTTGCGCGTTCGGCTCCCGCGGCAACCTGGCCGAAGCGGTCGCGCGTGAGGGCCGAGTGCGCGTAGATCGCGTGCGGCATGACCGTGGCGCCCAGGATGCTCGCCGCAAGCAACACGCTCTCGGTGCCCTCAAACCGCGGAAGCAGGCCGGCCGCGGCTGCCGCCGGATCGGGCGGGCCGATGACGAGCCCGGCACAGAAGCCGATGACGATCACGAGAATGAGCCCGGTGATGACGCGCTCGAAGATGCGCACGCCACCCCGTCGACTTTGGACGACGAGAAGCAGCATCGAGACGATGCCCGTGATGACGCCGCCCACGATGAGCGGCAGGTCGAAGAGGAGATACAGCGCCACGGCACCGCCGATGACCTCGGCGACATCGGTCGCCATCGCGACGAGCTCGGCTTGCCCCCAGTAGGCGAGTCGCGCCGGGCGCCGCCGAAATCGCTGGCCGAGCGCCTCGGGCAGGCTCAATCCGGTGGCGATGCCGAGCTTCGCGGAGAGGTACTGGATGAGCCAGGCCATGATGTTGCCCGTCACGACGACCCACACGAGCAGGTAGCCGAACAGAGCGCCCGCGGTCATGTTCGCGGCGACGTTGCCGGGGTCGAGGTAGGCAACCCCCGCGACCATCGCTGGGCCCAGCAGCGGGGCGATGATGAGGCCACTGCGAGCGGCCGTCACACGAGGGTCACGGGGCTCGGCGTCGGTCACCCTCCGACGATATCACCGAGATTTCGGTGCGCCGAAATCTCAGACCTCGGGGCGCGGTTCGAGCCAGACAGAACCGGCGACGGCTGGCGAGACGACAACCTCCGTGCCGACGCGGCGCAACAGCGCAACCCCCGCACCGCCCTCGGGCGACTCCCCCACCCACACGGGCTCGTCGAGCGCGATGCCGAGTTGGTCGAGCACGCGCAACACAGCGGGGTCGCGGTCGCTGATGCGCACGACGCGCCCCGCAAAGCCGAAGGGCGCGTGGTCGAGCCGCACGGCATCCGGACGCCGCAGCGAGCCGTCGGCGGCCGGAATGATGTCGCCGTGCGGGTCGCGCTGTGGATGCCCGAGCTCGACATCAATCGCATCGAGCAGTCGATCGCTCAGCGCGTGTTCGAGCACCTCGGCCTCATCGTGCACTTCGTCCCAGCCGTAGCCGTGCACGCGCACGAGCCACGTCTCGATGAGCCGGTGGCGGCGCAGCATCGCGAGGGCGCGCCGCTCGCCCGTGGGCGTGAGCGTGATGGGGCCATACGGCCGGTGATCGACAAGCCCGGCGGCGTGCAACTTTTTGACCATCTCGGTGACGCTCGAGGGTGCGAGGCCCAGTCGCGTTGCGAGTTGATTGGGCGTAATGGGGTCGGGTTGCCACTCGGTGTGCGAGTAGATCGTCTTGAGGTAGTCGTCGGCGGCATCGACCGTGGTGCGGGGCACCGTGCGAGCGATGGGCGGGGTCGACATAGCTCCAGCCTACGAGGCGGCGTCTACTGCGCGCCGTACCGCTCGGCGAGCACGCGCGCGAGCGCCGCGAACGCGCGGCCGCGGTGACTGATGGCGTTCTTCTCGTCGGCGCTGATCTCGGCGCTCGTGACGGTGAGACCCTCGGGGATGAAGATGGGGTCGTAGCCGAAGCCGCCGACTCCCGCGGCTTCGAGGGCGATTGTGCCGGGCCACACCCCGAGCTCGACGTGCTCGAAAGCGACGCCGTTCTCATCCACTTCGAGTGGGTCGACGAGGGCTGCCGCGCACGTGAACTGCGCGGCACGGTTCGACTCGTCGCCGAGGTTCGAGAGCACGAGCCGCAGGTTGGCCGTGTCGTCGCGCTCACCGGAGTAGTGGGCGCTGTCGACGCCGGGGGCGCCGGCGAGAGCATCCACGCTCACGCCGGAATCGTCGGCGATGGCCGGTAAGCCCGTGTGGGCCGCCGCGGCGCGCGCCTTGATGAGGGCGTTCTCGGCGAAGGTTCCGCCGTCTTCGTCGGGCGCGGGCCCGTCGTAAGGCAACAGTTCGAGGCTCGGAAGGGCGGCCCCGAGGATGCGCTGCAACTCGGCGACCTTGTGCGCGTTGTGCGTCGCGACGACGACTCGCACGCGGTTAGGCCCCGAGCACAGCACGTTGCTGCCCCGCCAGGTCGACGCAGCCCGCGAGGGCGAGGTCGAGCAGTGCGTTGAGTTCGGCACGATCGAAGGGAGCGCCCTCGGCCGTGCCCTGCACCTCGACAAAGTGCCCTGAGCCCGTGACGACGACATTCATGTCGGTCTCGGCGCGCACGTCTTCGACGTAGGCCAAGTCGAGCAGCGGAACGCCGTCGATGATGCCCACGCTCACGGCACTCACCGAGTCCTTCAGCGCGACGGCCTTCTTGGCGATAAAGCCTTGCGCGCGGCCCCACTCGATCGCGTCGGCGAGCGCGACGTAGGCGCCCGTTATCGCCGCCGTGCGCGTGCCGCCATCGGCCTGCAGCACGTCACAGTCGATGACGATGGTGTTTTCACCGAGGGCCTTCATGTCGACGACCGCGCGCAAGCTGCGGCCGATGAGGCGCGAGATCTCGTGCGTGCGGCCGCCGACCTTGCCTTTGACCGCTTCGCGGTCCATGCGGTCGTTCGTCGAGCGCGGCAGCATGCCGTACTCGGCCGTCACCCAGCCCTTGCCCTTGCCGGTGAGCCAGCGCGGCACGCCGTTCGTGAAGCTCGCGGTGCACAGTACTTTCGTGTTGCCGAAGCTAATGAGGGCGCTGCCCTCAGCCTGGGCGCTCCAGCCTCGCTCGATCGTGATGGGGCGCAACTGGTCGGCCGAGCGGCCATCGGCACGCTTCGTTGAGCCGAGGCCCGTGGATTCGGCGATCGTGGTCATGAGGTGCCTTTCGGGGATTGAGCCGGGATCGTCCCGGTGGGAAAAGACTCGATGTGCCCGATCTCGGGGCCGAGAAACCGGTGGGCGAGGTGCCGAAAGTGCTCGGTGTCGGGGCCCGTGGCTTCGAAGATGTGGGGCGGGGCATCCGTCGCCGTGGTCTCGAGGCCGTGCGCGACGAGTTGACGGTAGACGTCGTAAGCGGTTTCTTCCGCGCTCGAAACGAGCGAGACATCGGGGCCCATTACATACTGAATCGCGCCCGCGAGCAGCGGGTAGTGCGTGCAGCCGAGCACGAGCGTGTCGATGTCGGCGGCTTTCAGGGGGGCCAAATACTCCTCGGCGACAGCGAAGAGTTCGGGCCCGCTCGTCACGCCAGCCTCGACAAACTCGACAAAGCGCGGGGCGGCCACACTCGTGAGCGTGATTTCGGGGTCGGCAACGAAGGCGTCGGCGTAGGCCCCCGAACGGATCGTGCCCGCGGTGCCGATCACGCCGATGCGCTTCGTGCGCGTGCGGCGCACGGCCTGGCGCACGGCGGGCTGGATCACTTCGACCACGGGGATGCCGTGGCCTTGCTCAAAGCGCTCGCGGGCATCCCGAAACATCGCGGCACTCGCGGTGTTGCACGCGATGACGAGCGCCTTGACCCCCTGGTCGACGAGCTCGTCCATGATGCGGAGGGCATGCTCGCGCACCTCGGCGATCGGCAGCGGACCGTAGGGGCCGTTGGCGGTGTCGCCCACGTAGATGAGGCGTTCGCGCGGCAACTGATCGATGATCGCGCGGGCCACGGTGAGGCCGCCGACTCCTGAGTCGAAGACTCCGATCGGCGCAGTGCTCACGAGGGCCAGTCTAGAGCGGGCCGCGAACTCTCTCTTGCTCCACGACCTGCTCGCGGTCGGCGAGGCGGCGCAGCCCCGCGAGCGGTTGCGCCATGCGGTGATTGCCCCGGATGCTCGGCTCAACCCGATCCAAGAACGCCCAGTACCCCGCGGTGAACGGGCAGGCATCCGGGCCGACGCGCAATTTGGGGTTGAAGCGGCACGAACCGCAGAAGTTACTCATGCGGTCGATGTACGCGCCGCCGCTCGCATAGGGCTTGGTCGCGACGACTCCCCCGTCGGCCCACTGGCTCATGCCGACGACGTTGGCAGGCATCACCCAGGGCGTGCCGTCGACGAACGCGCCCTGAAACCAGGCCGTGAGCTCGGCCGGGTCGTAGCCGCGCTGCAGGGCGGCGTTGCCCAGCACCATGAGGCGCGGGATGTGGTGCGCCCAGCCCGCGCCGCCGACCGTGTCGAGGGTGTGCGACAGGCAGCGGGCATCCGTTGCCGACCCGTCGAGCTGCCACCAGTGGGCGGGCAACGGCACGTGGGCGTCGAGCGCGTTGTTGCTGCGCGTGTAGTCGGGGCCGAGGTGCCAGTACAGGTGCCAGACCCAGTCGCGCCAGCCGATGAGCTGCCGCACGAGGCCCTCGACGCTGTTGAGCGGCGCCCGCCCGGCCGCGTGCTCGGCGACGACGCGGTCGACGACCTCGAGGGGGTGCAGCAGTCCGAGGTTGAGCGGCACACTGAGCAGCGCGTGCGCCATCGTGTCGTCGCCGAGCATCATCGCGTCTTCGTACGGTCCGAAGTCGCCGAGCCGCGTGGCCACGAAGTCGTCGAGGGCGGCGAGCGCCTCGGCGCGCGTCGCCGCGAACCGGCGCGGGCCGTCGCGGCCGAGGAAGCGCACGCCGCTCGCCTCGAGTGCGTCGAGGTCGGCGCGCACGGCGGCGTCGATGTCGTCCTCGACCGGCCGCCACGGATCGGGTAGCCCGAGGCTGACGGCGCCCTTCGGCGGCGGCTGGCGGTTGTCGGCGTCGAAGCTGAACTGCCCGCCGACCGGCTGCCCGCCCTGCATGAGGATGCCCGTGCGCTCGCGCACCTCCCGATAGAAGCGGTCCATCACCAGCTGGCTCGGCTTTCGCCCCACAGCCCAGGCGGCGAACTGCTCTTCGCCCGTCACGAAACCGCGGGCGGGCAGGATGCTCGCCCCGAGCTCGCGAACCAGGCGCCGCGCGGCCCACGACGGCGGGTCGATCACCTCGAGCTCGCCGGGCACGAGCGCCGTATCCGTCAGCGCGTCACGGTAGCGGCGCACCCGGTGCAGCGCGCCGCGGTCGCCGAGCTCGCGCGCCCGCTGCCGCAGCGCGACGAGGTACAGGTGCGCCTTCTGCCGGTGGGTCGGGCGGCGCCGGAAGACCTCGTGGTTCTCGAGCAGCAGGATGCGCCCGCCGTCGTCGAACGCCGGCCCGAGCTGCTCGGCGGTGAGCCAGCGGGTCGGCGCGGCTGCGCTCGCGGCGGTGGGCGGGGTCATGCGCCCGAGACTAGGGCGGGCAGCCGCGCGTAGGCTGACCGCGTGACGACCGCGCTGCGCACCGATCGGTACGAGCTGACGATGCTCGAGGCCGCTCTGCGCTCGGGCCGCGCGGGCCGCGACTGCGTGTTCGAAGTGTTCGGGCGGCGACTGCCGGGCGGGCGCCGCTACGGCGTTCTGGCCGGAACCGGTCGGGTGCTCGACGCGATCACCGCCTTCCGGTTCGGGCAGCCCGAGCTCGACTGGCTCGCCGACGAGCGCGTCGTCGACGACACCACGCTCGCGTACCTCGCCGACTACCGCTTCACGGGCCAGGTCGAGGGCTACCGCGAGGGCGAGGTGTACGTGCCGGGCTCACCGCTGCTGACGGTGCGCGGCACCTTCGCCGAGGCCGTGCTGCTCGAGACGGTCGTGCTCAGCGTGCTGAACTACGACTCGGCGGTGGCCACGGCGGCTGCCCGCATGGTGTCGGCGGCGGAGGGGCATCCCATCGCCGAGATGGGCTCGCGGCGCACGGGCGAGCACGCCGCCGTCGCCGCCGCCCGCGCGGCCTACATCGCCGGCTTCAGCGCGACCTCGAACCTCGAGGCGGGCCGCACCTGGGGCATCCCGACGATGGGCACCGCGGCGCACGCCTTCACACTGCTGCACGACTCGGAGGAGGAGGCCTTTCGCGCCCAGGTCGCCGCGCTCGGCGTCGGCACGACGCTGCTCGTCGACACCTACGACGTGCGGCAGGGCGTCGAGACCGCGGTTCGCGTGGCCGGCCCGCAGCTCGGCGGCGTGCGCCTCGACTCGGGCGACCTGCCCACGCTCGTGCGCGAGACGCGCGCGCAGCTCGACGCGCTCGGCGCCACCGGCACGCGCATCACCGTCACGAGCGACCTCGATGAGCACGCGATTGCGGCCCTGCGCGGCAGCCCCGTTGACGCGTTCGGCGTGGGCACCTCGGTGGTGACGGGGGCGGGAGCCCCCGCATCCGGCTTCGTCTACAAGCTCGTCGCACGGCGCGATGGCACCGGCGCCGACGGGGGCACATGGATGCCCGTGGCCAAGAACTCCGTCGGCAAGCGCTCGGTCGGCGGAGCGAAGCGCGCCGAGCGACTGCTGCGCGACGGCGTCGCCGTTGCCGAGCGCGTGGTCGTGGATGACGACGGCGACGGCCTGCCCGAGCGGGACGCCGCCGCCGCGCGAGGCGAGGGCCTCACCGTGCGAGCCCTGACGGTCACGCTCATGCGTGACGGCGAGCCCGACCCGCAGTGGCTCGGGCCCGCGGGCGTGCGCGCGGCACGGGCGCACTGCGCGGCGGCCGTCGCCGAGCTGCCGCCCGCCGCCCTGCGGCTCAGCCCCGGCGACCCGGC
>NZ_JANRKZ010000089.1:0-1733 GCF_033763155.1 Microcella sp. | reverse complement strand
CGTGACGATGGAAGATCTCATTGAAGAGCTCGTGGGCGAGATCGTCGACGAGTACGACCGCGAGACGGCCGACAGCGAGCAATTGGGCGAGAACAGCTATCGCGTCAGCGCGCGTATGCCCATTGACGAGCTCGGCGATCTGTTTGGCATCGAGCTCGACGACGACGAGGTCGACTCGGTCGGCGGCCTGCTCGCCAAACACCTGGGGCGCTTGCCCGTTGCCGGATCGACCGTCACGGTCGACGGCCTCAATCTCACGGCCGAGCGCACCGAGGGCCGACGGAAGCGCGTGGTCACGGTGCTCGTCGAAGCCGATCAGGCCTTGCTGGATGCTCGCGCAGCCTTTGCCACTGACCGCGACCGAGAGGACTCCGAGTGAGCACTCGCAAGCCGCGCGGCGCCGCCGCCACGCCCGACGAGCCGACGTTTCGGGCCGGATTCGTCACTTTCGTCGGTCGCCCCAACGTCGGAAAGTCGACGCTCACCAACGCCCTCGTGGGCGAAAAGGTCGCCATCACGAGTTCTAAGCCGCAGACCACGCGCCGCGCGATTCGGGGCATCGTGCACCGCGCATCCGGGCAGTTGATCGTCGTCGACACGCCCGGCATGCACCGCCCGCGCACGCTGCTCGGCGAGCGTCTCAACGCTGTCGTGCAAGACACTCTCGGCGACGTTGACGTCATCGGCTTTTGCGTGCCCGCCAACGAACCCATCGGGCCGGGCGATCGCTTCATCAACGAGCAGCTCGACAGCTTTCCGCGCACCCGCAAGATCGCGATCGTCACGAAGACCGACGCGGCGGGCGCGACGAAAGTTGCCGAGCAATTGCTCGCCGTGTCAGAACTGCGCGAGTGGGATCTCGTGATTCCGCTCTCGGCGGTCACGGGGGAGCAGGTCGACCTGCTCGCCGAGCAGGTCATCGCGCTCATGCCCGAGTCACCTGCGCTCTACGACAACGACGCTGTGACTGACGAGTCGACGACCGACCGCGTCGCCGAACTCATTCGCGAGGCCGCGCTCGAAGGCGTGAGCGACGAGTTGCCGCACTCGCTCGCCGTCACGATCGACGAGATGGCCGAGCGCTCGCCCGGCGCCGTGCTCGACATCTTCGCCAACGTGTTCGTCGAGCGTGACAGCCAAAAGGGCATCATCATCGGACACAAGGGCTCGCGCTTGACCGAGGTCGGCACGCGCGCGCGCCTCGAGATCGAGAAGCTCCTGGGCCGCCGCGTCTACCTCAAGCTGCACGTTAAGGTCGCGAAAGAGTGGCAGCGCGACCCGAAGCAGTTGGGCAAGCTCGGGTTCTAGGTGCGGGTGCGGCGAGACGAGCATCCCGAACCGCATTCGGTACCGCGACGGGCGCGGGTGTACCCTGAAACCGTGTTCGGCCAGCTCCTTCTTCGCTGCCGCGACGAGGCTTAGACCCGTAGCCTCCCTCGTCGCGGAGTTCGTCGTCGGCTGACAACCACACCTCGACCACAGCAGGAGCACCTCATGCAGAACCGTCAGCAGCCCTCGGGCATGCCGATTCACAAGTACCAGCCGTACCACGAGCAACTCGGTGTCGACCTTCCCGACCGCACCTGGCCGTCGAAGCGCATCACCCAGGCGCCCCGCTGGTGCGCCGTCGATTTGCGTGACGGCAACCAGGCGCTCATCGACCCCATGAGCCCCGAGCGCAAGCGCATCATGTTCGACTTGCTCGTGCGCATGGGGTTCAAAGAGATCGAGGT
>NZ_JANRKZ010000088.1:0-16207 GCF_033763155.1 Microcella sp. | reverse complement strand
CTGCGGTTCTTGTTGTCGGTCAAACACTCGATGAGCAGCGCGAGTCCGCCCGGGCCATAGCCCTCGTACATGATCGTCTGGTTGTCGATCGACTCTCCCGTGAGTCCGGCACCACGCTTGATGGCACGCTCGATGTTGTCGTTCGGAACCGACGTCTTCTTGGCCTTCTGCACCGCGTCGACGAGCGTCGGGTTGCCGCTCAAGTCGGCGCCACCGATCTTGGCCGCGACCTCGATGTTCTTGATGAGCTTGGCGAACGACTTGGCACGGCGCGCGTCGATGACGGCTTTCTTGTGCTTGGTCGTTGCCCACTTGGAATGGCCAGACATGGGGCTCCTTGCGAGACAGACGGACCGTGACAGTTTAGGGCAGGGCGTCGAGGCGAATTCCGGCGCGGCGCAGCTCGAGAGCCGCGAGCGCACGCAGAACCGAAGGATCGTGCGACCGCCAGGCGGCGGCAGGGTCAGGATGCACCGCAACGAGCTTCTCGAGCGGCGCATGCGCCACGGCGCGTGCGGCGAGCGTGTCGGCCGTCATGCCGCCCGCGAGCATCCGTCGTAGAGCGCTCGAGCGCCGCACGAACCGCAGCCGCGGCATCACCCACAGCAGAGTCAGCACCAGCAAAGGGATCATGGCAACCGTGAGTCCGGCGCTCACCGCGACAAACTCGACGAACTGCTGTTGCCCGCGCCCGGCTTCGGCCACAGCTGCACCGGCACCAGCGGCCGCATCGAACGGTGCACGAATTCCGTCACCGATTAGGGGCACGTCGCCGAGAGCATCGGCCGCACCGCTGAGCCCATTCTGAAAATCGAGCCCCGCGGCTTCGAGGTCGCGCCCAAAGCTGCCCAGGGTGCGAATAGCAGCCGTGACTGCTGTGGCGATCGCGATCACGACGATGACAGCGACAACACCGATCACATCGGCGATGATCTGTCGAGTGCGCGCTGCCGGGTAGTCCGAGTAGAGGCTCATGCCTCCATGGTCTCAGCAGTTTCGATCAGGATGCCGCGGCGACGTGCCCGAGAAAGCGCTCGTGGAATCGGCGCTCGCCCGAAACCTCGGGGTGAAACGACGTGCCGAGCAGTCGACCGTGCTCAACCGCGACGATGCGACCGTCGTCGAGGCGAGCGAGCACCTGAACGTCGGGACCAACCTCGTCCACGACCGGTGCCCGAATAAACACCGCGTGCACGGGGGGTTCGCCGAGCACGGGTACCTCCAGCTCCGTCTCGAACGAATCGAGCTGATTTCCGAAGGCGTTGCGTCGAACCGCGACATCGAGCCCGCCGAGCGTCTGCTGCCCGTCAATGCCATCGTGCACACGGTCAGCGAGCATGATCAGGCCAGCGCACGTGCCATACACCGGCATGCCGGCGCGAATGCGCGCCCGCAACGGTTCTTGCAATGCGAACAAGCGGCTGAGCTTGTCCATGACGCTCGACTCACCCCCGGGAATCACGAGCCCGGCAACCTCGTCGAGCTGCGCCGGAGTACGCACCTCGCGCACATCCGCGCCCAATTCACGCAACACGGCGACGTGCTCGCGCACGTCGCCCTGCAGCGCAAAGACTCCGACGGGCGGAAGCGAATTACCAGCCACGCTCGGCAAGACGGTGCGGAGCAGGGAGGTCGGCGACGTTGATGCCGACCATGGCCTCGCCCAGACCGCGTGAGGCCTCGGCAATAATCGCCGGGTCGTTGTAGCCGGCTGTGGCCTTGACGATGGCGGCCGCACGGGCCGCCGGGTTGCCCGACTTGAAGATGCCCGAGCCGACGAACACACCGTCAGCGCCGAGCTGCATCATGAGCGCGGCGTCGGCAGGAGTAGCCACGCCACCCGCGGTGAAAAGCACCACGGGAAGCTTGCCAGTCTGCGCGACCTCGGCAACGAGCTCGTAGGGCGCCTGCAGCTCTTTCGCCGCGACGTACCACTCGTCAGGGGTCTTGGCCGAGAGAGCCCGAATCTCGCCGAGGATCGTGCGAATGTGCTTCGTGGCTTCGGAAACATCGCCCGTGCCGGCCTCGCCCTTCGAGCGAATCATGGCCGCACCCTCGGTGATGCGACGCAGGGCCTCACCGAGGTTGGTGGCACCGCACACGAACGGAACGGTGAAGGGCCATTTGTCGATGTGGTTGACATAGTCAGCGGGGCTCAGCACCTCCGACTCATCGATGTAGTCGACACCGAGCGACTGCAATACCTGCGCCTCGACGAAGTGTCCGATGCGGGCCTTCGCCATGACCGGAATAGACACGCTCGCGATGATGTCGTCGATGAGATCGGGGTCACTCATGCGAGCAACGCCGCCCTGCGCACGAATGTCGGCCGGAACACGCTCGAGCGCCATGACGGCGACGGCTCCCGCGTCTTCGGCGATGCGGGCCTGCTCGGCGTTGATGACGTCCATGATGACGCCACCCTTGAGCATTTCGGCGAGTCCGCGCTTGACGCGGCTCGTGCCCTGCACGCTCGTCGTCGTGGTCTCGGTCATGATCTATCGGCCCTTTCTGGCACGGTGCCCGCGCAAACGCGCGAGAGTTTCATGGGATTTGGCGGCGCGCGCCAGTCTACTGGGGCGAGCCTGAGGGCCAGGCGCGAGCGATTTCATCGCGCACCTCTCCCAAGAGCCGAGGAACGGCCTTGGTGCCCGCCACGATCGGAAAGAAGTTCGAGTCGAGCGCCCAGCGCGGCACGATGTGCTGGTGCAAGTGGGCCGCAATTCCAGCGCCGGCAATGCGCCCCTGGTTCATTCCGATGTTGAATCCCTGACACCCCGAGGTCGCCGTCAGCACGCGCATCGCGGTCTGGGTCAGGGCTGCGATCTCGCCCACTTCCTCTGCGGTCGCCTCGTCATACAGCGCAACATGGCGGTAGGGACACACGAGCAGATGTCCACTGTTGTACGGGTAGAGATTCAGGAGCACATAGGCGTGGGTGCCGCGCGCGACGATGAGGGCTTGCTCGTCATCCAGTTCAGGCGCTCGGCAGAAGGGGCACGCGTCGTCGTCGGGCTGCTGGCCGTTCTCGATGTAGACGAGGCGGTGGGGGGTCCAGAGCCGCTGGAAAGCATCCGGAACCGCCGCGAAATCGGCAGAGCGCTCTGCGGACACGCCGTCGATGGCGGCCGCCTCGTCTCGATCGATCATGAACGGATGCTCGCTACAGCTCAGCCGAACGACTCGCGATCGCGCCCGTAATGCGCGCGACCGCCTCAGCCACGGGCACCCCGTTGACCTGCGTACCGTCGCGGAACCTAAAGCTCACGGCACCGTTCGCCACATCGTCCGCACCTGCGATGAGCAAGTAGGGAACCTTGTGCGTCGTGTGAGTGCGAATCTTCTTCTGCATACGGTCGTCGGAGTGGTCGACGTGCGCGCGCACGCCCGCTGCCCGCAACTCGCCGATCACGCCCTCGAGATAGTCGGCGTAGTCTTCGGCGACCGGGATGCCGACGACCTGTTCGGGCGCGAGCCACGCCGGGAAGGCCCCCGCGTAGTGCTCGAGCAAGATCGCAAAGAACCGCTCAATCGAGCCGAGCAACGCTCGGTGGATCATGATCGGCTGCTGACGGGTTCCGTCAGACGCGGTGTATTCGAGGTCAAACCGCTCGGGCTGGTTGAAGTCGAGCTGCACCGTCGAGAGCTGCCAGGTGCGACCGATCGCGTCGCGCGCCTGCACCGAGATCTTCGGGCCGTAGAAGGCGGCTCCGCCCGGGTCGGGCACGAGTTCGAGGCCCGAGTCGACGGCGACCTCACGCAGGGTCTCGGTGGCCTGTTCCCACAGCTCGTCGCTGCCCACCGACTTCTCGGGGTTGCGCGTTGAGAGCTCGAGGTAGAAGTCATCAAGGCCATAGCCGCGCAGGGTCTCGAGCACAAACTCGAGCTGTCGGGCGACCTCGTCGCGCACTTGGTCGGGCGTGACGTAGATGTGGGCGTCATCTTGCGTCAAGCCCCGCACTCGCGTGAGGCCCGAGAGCGTGCCGCTCTTCTCGTAGCGATAGACCGTGCCGAACTCGGCCAAGCGCAGCGGCAACTCACGGTAGCTGCGACCACGCGCCCGGAAGATCAGGTTGTGGAACGGGCAGTTCATGGGCTTGAGGTAGTAGTCCTGCCCCTGCTTGGTGATGGTGCCCTCAGCGTCACGCTCTTCGTCGAGGTGCATCGCCGGAAACATGCCCTCCTCGTACCACTGCAAGTGGCCACTCGTCTCGAAGAGCTGACCCTTGGTGATGTGCGGCGAGTACACGAGTTCATAGCCGTTGGCGAGCAAACGCTCGCGCATGTAGCTCTCGATCTCGGCGCGGATGATGCCGCCCTTGGGGTGGAAGACCGCGAGGCCCGATCCGATCTCGTCAGGAAAGCTGAAGAGGTCGAGCTCGACGCCGAGCTTGCGGTGGTCGCGTTTGGCGGCCTCTTCGAGGCGACCGAGGTGCTCGCGCAGGGCATCCTTCGACGGCCATGCCGTTCCGTAGATGCGCTGCAGCTGAGGGTTCTTCTCGCTCCCCCGCCAATACGCGGCGGCCACGCGCATGAGCGACCAGCCATTGCCGATCATGCGCGTGTTGGGCAGGTGCGGGCCGCGGCACAGGTCTTTCCAGTAGACCTCGCCCGTCTTGCCGTCGATGTTCTCGTAGATCGTGAGCTCGCCGGCGCCGACCTCAACGCTCTCGCCGTCGGCGCCATCGGCCGCCGAGCCCTTGAGCCCGATGAGTTCGAGCTTGTAGGGCTCAGCCGCGAGCTCGGCGCGGGCCTCGTCGTCGGTCACGACACGGCGCACGAAACGCTGGCCCTGCCGAATAATGCGGTCCATCGCCTTGCTCAGCGCCGAGAGGTCGTCGGTCGTGAACGGAGTCGCCACGTCGAAGTCGTAGTAGAAGCCATCGGTGATGGGCGGGCCAATTCCGAGCTTCGCCTCAGGGTTGATCGACTGCACAGCCTGCGCGAGCACGTGGGCAGCCGAGTGCCGCAAGATCGCGAGTCCGTCGGGCGAGTCAATCGTCACGGGCTCGGCAACGTCACCGGGCTGGAGCCGGTGCGCAAGGTCACGCAACTCGCCAGCGACTCGCATGGCCACCACCGAGCGATCGGTGAAGATGCCGAAGCCGTCGGTGGCCTCCGTCACGTCGACGGCCAGCGGGGCAGTCGGGTGGGCGGGCTGGTCTGCCGCGACGTCGGTCACGCGTGCTCCTTGGGGGTTTCGAGAAAACACACGGGCGATTCGCGCCCGTTACCAGCCCAACTCTACTGGCGGGCTCTGAGTGCTCGGGCGACCGCGAGCACCACAGCGCCGTCTGCTAACTCACGACGAGCGCGATGGCATCGGCGACCGACTGCATCCACACCACGACGACGTCGCGATTGAGAGCGGCTGCCCAGGCGATCGCGATTTGGAGCATCGCCACGAGGTCGACGAGCACATTGGTGAGCGGCGTGCGCGCTGCAGGAATCAACGTGATGGCCAGCAAGGTCAGCAGAGTGAAGGCAATGCCCGCGGCTGCCGGGTGGAACGCCCCCAGCACGAATGACACGGCGAGCATGACGGCAACAATCGTCGAGACCGGGATGGCCGCCGGTCGCCGCACGATCGCCGCCACCAACCACGCGCTCGCGACCGGGGCGAGCAGGAGCCAGCCCGTGGCGGTTCCCGCGCCGTCGGAAAGCGCGCCCAGTGCGTCGGGAATGCCCCCCACGACGCGCGCGACGTCGTTCACTGGCCAGAGCACTCCAAAAAAGAGCACGTTGAGAAACATCATCGTCGCGAAAGCGCCCAGCGTCGGAAAGGCGAGAACGAGCATGTTCGCCGCACGAAGCCCGCGCGTTGACGAGCGACCGTGACGCAAGAACGGTGATGCCACGACGGCCACGAGGGCGTAGAGAATGCCGGTCGGGTCACTCAATGCCGCGAGCATGAGCAGAATGCCCGCGCGGAAACCGGACTCTGTGTTGCCCCAGTTCACGAACCGCACGACGTCGGCCAGGGCAAGACCCAAGAACGTGATGGCAAGAAAACCCTGGAAATTCTCGAGGGCGAAGTAGACAAACAACGGGTTCGCCGCGAGAGCGAAGATCAAGATCACGCCGGTCGAGCGCGGTATCGCTCGTTGAGCAATGATCTCGGCCACTTTCTGCAGAAGGAACCCGGCGGCGATCGCTCCCATGATGCTCAGGCCGAGGCGGCCAAAAGGATTACTCGCCGCGATGAACGTCGAGATGTGTGGGTACAGCAGGGCCAGCCACTCGGCATCGCCTCGCGTCCAGTCGATGGCAGCGACGTCATCCATGAGGTGCGCGTTCGGTGACGTCGTCGGGCGCGGAACAGCGTCTAACAGCAGAGCGAGCACCACGAGCGGTGTCGCGAGGCCGAGGCGCAGCATCCATCGCGCGATCGGGTCACGAGGGAAGTGGTCGAGCCGAGTGCGAGGTGCTGCGCGATTGCGGCGATCGCGCTTCAGCTCCGGTGCCGAATCAGTCGTGCTGGACATGCGTCGTGAGTCCGTGTTCGGTCTTCTCCCAATAGTGCGGCTTGGTGAGCAACTGCCAGAGGCCCTTATAAGCAGCAATCGAGTGCAACAACCAGTAGACCGGGTTCAACAGGGCCCACAAGACCAGATGGAAGGTTCCGCGCTTGTAAGGGCCCATCATCGACAGGTAGATCATGATGACGTTGCCAAAGACGAAGTTCAGCAGGGTGAGCCACAAGAGCCAGACCGGAAACAGCTGCGTGAGCGCCCCGACCGGCACGAACACCGTGAACAGGGTCACCAGATAGAACGGGATGACACCGAGAAATGTCGCTGGTGTGCCCGCGATCAGCAACACGAAGCTTACAAAACGCCTCAGGCCAATCTGTCGGATAAGAGCGAGCGGCTGGCGAGCGTGCACGAGGGTCGTCTGCATATAGCCCTTGATCCACCGCGACCGTTGCCGAATGAAGTTGGGGATCGAAGTGTTCGCTTCTTCCATCGTCGTGGAGTTGATAACTCCCACGCGATAGCCGAGAGCACTCGCGCGAATGCCGAGGTCAGCGTCTTCCGTGACGTTGTACGGGTCCCACCCGCCGAGCTCGACCAGCGCTGACGTACGGAAGTGGTTCGAGGTTCCGCCCAGCGGAATCGGGAGGTCACCGAGATCAAGGCCCGCCAACATGTAGTCGAACCAGTAGCTGTACTCGAGCGTGAACATGCGCGTCAGGGCATTCTCGCGATCGTTGAAGTAGTTCAACGAGGCCTGCACACACACCGTCTCATCGCCGCCCCGACGGAAGGCGACAACCGCTTTCTTGAGCTGATCCGGATCGGGCGTGTCTTCCGCGTCGTAAATGACGAGAAAGTCCCCCGTGGCGAAGAACAGTCCGACATTGCACGCGCGCGGTTTGGTCTGCGGCTGCCCTTTCGGAATCGTGACGATGCGGAAGTGCGGGGGCGGATTCGAGGTGAGAACGGCATCCCGAGTCTCGTGATCTTCTTCCTCAATGAGGATGAGCACCTCAAGTTTCTCGGTCGGGTAGTCAAGCCCGCCGAGGTTGCGAATGAGTTGTCCCACGATGTTCGCTTCGCGGAAAACCGGGACGAGCACGGTGTAGCGGGGCAGATCACGGTCGTCAAGCGCATGCACTTGAGCCTTCGTGATGCGCTCAACCACGTCATAGCGCGCCCCGCGCATCGCGACGAGAAACTTGAAGCTCGTTCCCGCCAAGAAGACGATGCTCATGGTCGCGAGAGCGACGATCGCCGTCTCGACGGGCCAAACGATGGCCGCGACCACGAACACGGCGGCCGCGATCGCTCCGATGATCTTCTGCCCGCGGCTGAACGTGATGCGGGCCGACATGGCGGGATTCTGACGCCACAGCTCATTAGCGGCCTCGTCGGCAATCTCGGCACGAAATAACCGCAGGCACGCGTTCTTGATGTCCCACGAGGTCGTGGCGACGAATTGCAGCTCGCCACCACCGAGCAGTGAACGGATGCGCTCAACGCGCTCCGGGGCGACACCGCGGGCGGTGGCAACAATGATCGTTCCGGCAGCATTGCGCCGCAGCGGCAACCAGTTCTCGGCAATGTATCGCTGGCCCGAAACCCGGCGCACGAGTTCGTCATCAAACGTGACCGCGGCCAGGTCGATCGGATGAATGCCCCACGAGTGAGCCTCGGCAAGAAGCAGGGTCTCGGAATCGAGCAAGCCCTGGCTGATGAGCACCTGGTCGATGTGGGCGCCCGTGCGGTGCTTCACCTGCCGCGCGTAGGCGAGGTTCTCGGGCGTCACGAGCTTGGCGTCGAGCAACAACTGCGCAAAAGCTTCGCTGTCGGTCACGCCGAGCTTCGATGTCCCTCCCCCCAGAGCCATGCGTCAAGCCTAGGCAACAAAAGCTGAGGATTCTCTCCCCCATACGGGGTGAAGTCTTTGCTACAGCGGTCGCGAGGTCGCTGGTTCGAGAGAAATGGTGGTGGGCGATACTGGGATCGAACCAGCGCGAGCGCTACAGCGCTCGCGAGGTCGCTGGTTCGAGAGAAATGGTGGTGGGCGATACTGGGATCGAACCAGTGACCTCTTCCGTGTCAGGGAAGCGCGCTACCGCTGCGCCAATCGCCCATTCGCATGGGGTACTACCGGTGGTGCTGTGAGGTGGCGACGGGATTCGAACCCGTGTGCACGGCTTTGCAGGCCGCTGCCTCGCCTCTCGGCCACGCCACCGTGGGCAATAGCCCACCTCACAGAGGGCCATTACTCGAGCGGATGACGAGATTCGAACTCGCGACCCTCACCTTGGCAAGGTGATGCGCTACCACTGCGCCACATCCGCATTTCGCTCCCGTAACCGGGTGCAGTGAGACTCTAGCCCACGATTTCGGTCTGGGCCAAACCGACCCGCCATGCCGCGTCATAGAGGCCCGCTCTGTTCAGAAGCGCCCCCCGGTTTGTGGCAAGATAGGGGCGCACGGGCGATTGGCGCAGTTGGTAGCGCGCTTCCTTCACACGGAAGAGGTCATCAGTTCGAGTCTGGTATCGCCCACCATTTCACCCCTCTTTACTCGGCCGCCGTTCGACGTATTCGAACCGTTGTGCGGGCTATCAGGCCGTTCTGCGGCGCCGCGAAACGCCGAAGGGCGCTACTCCCTGTCGGAAGTAGCGCCCCGGTTCCCGCGAACGGGAGGTGTAGCAGTGTGCTTACTTGGCGTCGAGAACGTAGCCCGCTTCGCCGTGCACGATCGGGTCAATGCCCGCGATCTCGTCTTCTTCGGTCACGCGGAAGCCGATGGTCTTCTCGATCGCGAAGCCGATGATGAAGGCAACGACGAACGAGTAGATCATGACCGCGAAGGCCGCGATCGCCTGAACGAGCAGCTGCGTGGCGTCACCACCGGTGAAGAGGCCAACGCCGTTCGCGAAGAAGCCCAGGTACAGGGTTCCGATGAGACCACCGACGAGGTGGATGCCCACAACGTCGAGCGAGTCGTCGAAGCCGAGCTTGAACTTCAGGTCGACAGCGAGGGCGCAGAGCGCACCAGCGAGAAGACCCAGCAGGATCGCCCAGCCCGGGGTCAGGTTCGCGCACGCGGGGGTGATCGCAACGAGACCGGCAACGGCACCCGACGCGGCACCAATCGAGGTCGGCTTGCCGTCCTTGATCTTCTCCACGATAAGCCATGCGAGAAGCGCAGCCGCAGGAGCCGCAATCGTGTTCACGAAAGCAACAGCAGCGAGGCCGTCGGCAGCGAGCTCCGAGCCGGCGTTGAAACCGAACCATCCGAACCACAGGAGACCCGCGCCGAGGAGCACGAACGGCGGGTTGTGAGGCACGTGGGCGCCCTTGGCGAAGCCAACGCGCTTGCCAAGAACAAGAGCGAGAGCGAGAGCGGCGGCTCCAGCGTTGATGTGAACCGCGGTGCCACCAGCGAAGTCGATCGCGCCAGCGCCCAGCCAGTCTTCAAGACCGTTCGTGATCCAGCCGCCGTACGAGAAGATGCCCGCCTCGGGGTCGTACGACTCGGTGCCCTCAACGTTCAGACCGAAGTTGAAGACCCAGCTCGCAACCGGGAAGTAGACGAGCGTCGCCCACAGACCCGCGAAGATCATCCACGAACCGAACTTCGCGCGGTCAGCGATGGCACCCGAGATGAGCGCCACGGTGATGATCGCGAAGGTCGCCTGGAATGCGACAAAAGCGAGCGTGGGGTATGCCGCGGCAGGAGCAGCCGCATCGGCCACCGCCGCGTCGAGGAACAGGTTGCTCGCGTCAAAGAGCCACGGCGAAGGCGCGGTGCCCCCGATGGTCGGGAACGCGATGGCGTAGCCATACACAACCCACAGAACGCCGATGAGGCCAATAGCTCCGAAGCTCAGCATCATCATGCTGATGACGCTCTTGGCCTTGACGAGTCCTCCGTAGAAGAACGCAAGTCCGGGAGTCATCAGCAGCACGAGCGCTGCGCAGATGAGGAGGAAGGCAGTATTGCCCTGATCCATGTCAAACCTCTCTTATGGTGGCAAAGGGACCGCCCGACTCGAGGACTCAGGTTCGGGACATGACTCCCCCGGCGAGTCCGGGCACATGCCCAGTGTTGGCTGAGGAGGTTTCGGCAGGTGTGTCGCCATGTTTCTCGGGTGTTACACCCGCAGCCCGCAGGTAAACATCGCGTTTCGTGGATGCTCGAATCGCCTAGGAGCTGACCCTGTCGTCACCGTAGACGTCCGGAATGCCGTCGCCGTCAGCGTCGACCTGCTCGTCAGCAAGCTGACGCTTGTAGTGACGGTTGCGGGAGCCCAACAGGGCAACCGCCAAGAGGGCGGCAATCAGCGAGCCCAGCAAGATTCCCACTTTGCCGACATCATCGAGAGGCGTTCCGAGCCCAAAGCTGAGTTCGCTGATCAAGAGCGAGACGGTGAATCCCATGCCGGCGAGCAGTGCAAGCCCGATGAGGTCGATCCAGCGCACGCCGCGCGGCAGCGAGACGCCCGGCAGTCGAGTGATGAGCCAGGTGGCCACGGTGATGCCGACCGTCTTTCCGACCACGAGGCCGAGCATGATGCCGATGGCGACCGGGCTCGTGACGGCATCCACCAGTCCGTTCCAGCCCCCCACCGCGACGCCCGCCGAGAAGAAGGCAAACACCGGAACGGCGACGCCCGCGCTCAAAGGGCGGTAGCGGTGCTCAAACAATTCGGCGAGACCCATGCGGGTACCGAGTCCGTCGTCGTCGCCGCCCCGGGCGCGCACCGGAATCGCGAACGCGAGCAGTACGCCCGCGACCGTCGCGTGAACACCCGACTCATACATGAAAAACCACACGAGCAGGCCAATCGGCATGAGGATGAACCACGCCGCCGTCTCGCGAACCCGGAAGAACTCTTGGAAGCGCTGGGCGATGACCGCATAAACCGCGAGCCCCACGAATGATGCGATGAGGTAGGCCGGCGCGAGATCAGTCGTGTAGAAAAACGCGATGATCGTGATCGCGATGAGGTCGTCGACCACCGCGAGCGTCAACAAGAACGTGCGCAGAGCGAGAGGCAACGACGTGCCCACCACCGCGAGCACGGCGAGAGCGAACGCGATATCGGTCGCGACCGGGATGGCCCACCCGCGTTGCACATCAGCACCCGCGTCGAGCGTGACCACGACGTAGATGATCGCGGGAAGCGTGACGCCGCCCACCGCAGCAACCACCGGCACGAGGGCCTTACGCGGGTCACGCAGTTCGCCGGCAATGAACTCGCGCTTCAGCTCGAGGCCCGCGAGAAAGAAGAAAATCGCAAGCAGGCCGTCGGCCGCGATGTGGCCGACCGAAATCTTCCAGCTCGCGTCGCCAAACCCGATAGTGAGGTAGGTGTCACGCAGCCCGAAGTAGGCCTCACCCCAGCCGGAGTTCGCGATGATGAGCGCGAGAACCGTCGCCGTGAGCAGCAAGATTCCGCCAACGGTTTCGCGGCGCAAGATGCGTTCGATCCACAACGACTCGCGATAGCGGCGTTGCGCGCTGGTCAGCGGAGCGGAGGTCGAAACAGGCTGCGGCGACTCGGTCATGAGGCCTTTCGGGGTCATGATCTGCGGCTCGACGAGCCCAGACTCAGCAATCAGCGATCCGCCGAGTTCTCTCAACGGGCCGACCAGACTTCCCGGCGCTCCGCTGTCGAGTCTACGCGGTGGTGAGCGCGATCATGCGGGAGGTCGCTCGCAGATACTTCTTGCGGTATCCACCACTCAGCATGTCGTCGGGAAACACCTGATCGAGCGGCACCCCCGTGGCGTGGATGCGCACTTGAGCGTCATAGAGCCGGTCGACGAGAGCGACCAGCCGGAGGGCAACCGTCTGATTCGACAGCACCTCGACGTCGGTAAGCCCGATGGCATCGAGGCCACGAATGAGTCCGACATAGCGACTTGGATGCACGGTGGCCAGATGCGCCAACACGTCAGCAAAACGGTCGACCGTCACCGCCCCGGTCTCGGCCGCGATGCGAGCCGCGAACTCTTCGTTCGTGAGCGTGACGGCGTGGCCCTCGATGTCGCGCTTTCGGTAGTCTTCGCCGTCGATGCGCACGGTCGTGAAGCGATCGGCGAGAGCGTTGATCTCGCGCAAGAAGTCTTGAGCGGCAAACCGCCCTTCGCCCAGCGCGTGCGGCGGAGTGTTCGAGGTTGCCGCGATGCGCGTGCCGCTCGCGACAAGCTCGCCGAGTAGCCGCGACATCACCATGGTGTCGCCCGGGTCGTCGAGTTCGAACTCGTCAATCGCGATGAGGGTCGCGCCGCGAAAATGGGCGACGGCCTCGCGGTATCCGAGAGCACCCACGATGGCGGTGTATTCGATGAAGGTGCCGAAGTAGGTGCGGCCGCGCGTGCGGTGCCAGAGCGCGGCGAGCAAGTGGGTCTTGCCGACGCCAAAGCCGCCGTCGAGATAGATGCCTGGCTTAGCCACGGGTGCCGACGACCGGCGAGAAAACAGGCCTCGCGCAGGCGCATCGGCCTCTCCCGCGAACGCGCGCATGGCCTCGACCGCCTCGGCCTGGGAGGGGTATCGCGGGTCGGGGACGTAATTCTCAAGACTCGCGCTCGCGAACTGAGGAGGCGGGACGAGGTGACCGACCAATTCGGCGGCGGTCATGCCCGGCTGCCGATCGGTCAGCCGCGCCGCAGTCGTGCCAGGGTGCACCGTCATGTTCGCTCTCAGGCTTGGTGCACTCACGGGCAATCTCGTGACGCCCAACCGGAGTGCAGGTCATGAGTTGTGGGCGGTGGTCTCTAGTTTACCGGGGCACAGATGCACGAACGCCGTGACGCTAGCGTTGATGGCGTGACCGACCTTCCCGCCTCGCTCGCCGAGATTCGCGACGACTTTCTCTCGTTCGGCGAGGCCGACCGGCTGCAACTGCTGCTCGAGTTTTCGAACGAGTTGCCCGCGGTGGCAGACACGTATCGCGAGCATCCCGAACTGCTTGAACGCGTCGAGGAGTGCCAGTCTCCTGTGTACGTCATCGCCGACGTTTCACCCGCCGGTCGCGTTGAGGTGCACGTGACGGCCCCGGCGGAAGCGCCCACGACACGTGGATTCGCCTCGATCATTGCCCACGGTTTGAGTGGCCTCGACGCCGCCGACGTTCTCGCGGTTCCCGACGACTTCGCGCTCATGCTGGGGCTCAGCGGCGCCGTGAGCCCGCTGCGACTGAACGGCATGTCGGGCATGCTGTGGCGCGTCAAACGCCAGGTTCGCGCGAAGATGGCCACATGATCATGCGCCGCGTCGTTCCAGGCTCGGGCGGCGAGCTCGATCTCGACGCTCCGGATACCCGCTCAACGCTGCTCGCGTGGTACGCGCCGCACTCCCCCGAGTACGTTCGGCTCAACCTTGTCTCGACACTCGACGGTCACGCCACCGGGCCCGACGGCACCTCGGAGTCGCTCACGTCGCGCGCCGACCGCATGATTCTCGGGGCCATTCGCGAACTCGCCGATGTCGTCGTTGTGGGTGCCGAGACGGTTCGCCGCGAAGGCCTCGGCCGACCACGTCGCGCGGCATTGGCGATCGTGACCGCCAGCGGTGACCTCGCCGGACACCGGCTCGATGATCACGACGATCGAACGACACCCGTCATCGTTGTCACGACGGCCGCGGGAGCCGAGCAGGCAGCCGCGACCGCCCCCTCGGCGACGGTGTGGGTTCTCGACTCGGCACCCACGTCACGCATCGACCCCGCGGTCATCGTGCACGAGCTGCGTCGTCAGGGGTTCACCGGCATTGTCGTCGAAGGGGGCCCGACCCTGGCGGGGCAGTTCATGCGCGCGGGTCTCGTTGACGAGGTCTGCCTGACGGTCATGCCGCGACTCGGCGGATCCTCTGTGCCGGTTCTGGCCGACGAGACGGCAGTCATGAGGTCGCTGACGGTGACCCAATTGCTCGTGGACGACTCGGGCGCGCAGTTCGGCCGGTGGTCGTTGCGCTAGTGCCGTGCGGAGATCGAAGCCCCTGCTCGTCAAGCCACACACGAATCGCGCGGTTCCATCGGTCGGGGTCGAAGTTCCAGAGTTTGGTGTGCCGCGCAACCGTGAAGCGCTCGATCCGCACGACATCGGGACGAGCGGCGGCAAGTGCCACGCTGCCATCACTCGGCACATACCCGTCGTCGTCGCTGTGCAGCAGCAACATGGGGATGCTCAACTCGGCCGCGCGCGCCACGATGTCAAGGCGCTCGAAGTCGATGGGCTGAGCAAGTCCGACCCAGCGGGCCGCACGCTCTGACGACAGCATCGCGAGTGCCGCATCCCGCACCGCCGGCGGCAGGCCGGTTTCAGCGGCTTGAAACCGCAGCACCGAGATCCAGTCGACCACGGGAGATTCGAGAACAACCCCGTTGACGTGCGCTGCGAGCGGCGAACGCGTGATGCACTGCAAGACGGTCGCGCCACCCATCGACCACCCCATGAGCACGATGCGCTGTGCTCCGTGCTCGCGGACGTAGGTGATCGCCGCATGCACATCGCGCCACTCTTCATCACCCAGTGCATAGCGGCCGTCGTGGCTCGCGGGGGCGTCGCCGTCGTTGCGATAGCTGATCAGCAGGCAGTGATGGCCTGCCTCTCGAAAGACCTCGACAGCCCGCAAGCCTTCGGCGCGCGTCACGCCGCGACCGTGCACCGCGATCATCCAGTCGTCGCTGTCGGCGGCGGGCGGGATGTGCCACGCGGGGGCGACTCCCACCGGGGTCTCGATGCCGACGTCAGAGAACGGCACGCTCAGGTCGGCTGGCGTGAGAAACCACCATCCGGCCCATCGCCCATGGGATGCCCGCTGCAGGTCACCCCGTTGCACGCTGTCAAGCCGCCGCAACACCGAGCGCTCGTCCGACTCGAGCACCTCGCCCACCCGTGCGTGCCCGCGATCGCCGTCGAACCACATGCTGTAGCGCCCATTGACGACCGTGTCTGCCGTGCGGCTCAGCAGCACCGTGTGCGATGCGAGGTCTACCCCAAGAATCTCGATGTCATAGGTGCGGCGACGAGGCGGCGTGACGACATTGCGCGCAACTGCCACCGCGACGGCGGCGGCGCCCAGAAGGGATGCCCCGGCCGCGACGACCGCGAGGGCAGTCGCGCGTGCGGCCCAGCGGCGACCGCTCGTCACGAAACGCCCCGAACAGGGCACGATGTCACCACGGCGAGTCTCACGCACCGAACCTAGCAAGTGCACCTATCCTGCACACGTGTCTCACGCCACGGCCGACGAGCCGACGCCGCAGGCCGTCTTCGACGCCATCGTGGCCTCGGTTGAGCACGTTGCCCTGCGTGATGAGCTTCAGGTGTCGACGATTCCCGCTCCCAGCGGCATAGCGCCCTTCTCCTATGCGCTCGCGGCCGACGTGAATCCGGCGCGTCACGCCGACGATTCCGACCTGGGAACCGGTCGCCTCATCATCTTGTTCGACCCGTCTGCGCCCGAAGGGTGGGGCGGCACCGTGCGCGTGATTTGCTACGCACAGGCTCCCCTCGAAACCGAGATCGGTCTCGATCCCTTTGTGGCCGACGTCGCCTGGTCGTGGCTCGTCGATGCACTCGCCGCGCGAGGTGCCCGCTACACCGCGGCAAGTGGTACCGCCACGAAAGTCTTGTCGACCGGCTATGGCGAGTTGGCGAGCCAGGGCAGCGGGGCGCAGATCGAGCTTCGCGCGTCATGGACTCCGCTGGAGAACGACCTCACCGCTCACGTCGAGG
>NZ_JANRKZ010000087.1:0-3125 GCF_033763155.1 Microcella sp. | reverse complement strand
GCGCTCATCGGGGCGATTGTCGCTCAGGCCGAGGCGCATCCCGCTGCGGTCATGCCCGGTCGCACGCACTTGCAGCACGCCCAGCCGGTCTTGCTCGCGCATCACCTGCTCGCGCACGCGTGGCCGCTCGTGCGCGACCTCTAGCGACTGCGCGACTGGGCGGCACGCGCTGACCGCTCGCCCTACGGCGCCGGCGCGCTCGCGGGCTCAAGCCTCGGCCTCGATCCGGCGCTCGTCGCCGCTGAGCTGGGCTTCCGTGGCCCCACCGAAAACTCGATCGACGCCACGGCCAGCCGCGATCTCGTCGCCGAGTTCGCCTACATCGCCGCGCAAATCGGCATCGATCTGTCGCGTTTCGCCGAAGAGATCATTCTCTGGAACACGCGCGAGTTCGGCTACGTGACGTTGCACGATGGCTACTCGACGGGCTCGTCGATCATGCCGCAAAAGAAGAACCCCGACATCGCCGAACTTGCCCGGGGCAAAGCGGGTCGCCTCATCGGCGATCTCGCCGGGCTGCTCACGACCCTCAAGGGTCTTCCTCTGGCCTACAACCGCGATCTGCAAGAAGACAAAGAGCCCGTCTTCGACGCCGTCGAGACGCTCGAGGTGCTCCTGCCGGCGTTCACGGGCATGGTCGCGACGCTGCGCTTCGATGTCGACCGGATGGCGGCGCTCGCGCCGCAGGGTTTCTCACTCGCGACCGATGTCGCCGACTGGCTTGTTCGGCAGGGTGTGCCGTTCCGTGAGGCGCACGAGATTTCCGGCGCTCTCGTGGCCCACTGTGAGCGGCATGGACTCGAGCTGCACGAACCAAGCGATGACGAGTACGCCTCGATCGACGCGCGCCTCACGGCGGGCGTGCGCGATGTACTGACCGTCGAGGGGTCGATCGCGTCACGGTCGGGCGTCGGAGGCACCGCTCCCTCGGCCGTGGCTGCCCAGTTCGCGGCGCTCCACGAGCAGCTCGCCTCGCTGGCGTAATCGCGGCGAGCGACTCGAGCGTCACGACGCCCGGCATCGAAAGCGCCCTCGAGCCCGCTGATACGCTGGCGCGGTGACTGCCGCCGCCGACGAATCCCGCACCCTGACGCCCGCTCCGACCCAGAACGACTCGAGCTTCGAGTCGGTGTGGCACGAGATTCAGTGGCGCGGTCTCGTGCACGTGTCGACCGACGAGTCCGCGCTCGAGGCTGCCTTGAGCGGCGAACCCATCACGTACTACTGCGGCTTCGACCCCACGGCACCGAGCCTGCACCTCGGCAACCTCGTGCAGCTGCTGCTCATGCGCCGGTTGCAGCTCGCTGGCCACCGCCCCCTCGCGCTCGTCGGCGGATCGACCGGTCTCATCGGCGACCCGCGGCCCACGGCCGAACGGCAACTCAACGACCGCGAGACGGTCGCCGAGTGGGTCGGTCGGCTGCAAGGGCAGGTCAGTCGTTTCTTGAATGCCGACGGCCCGAACGGTGTCACGCTCGTCAACAATCTCGACTGGACCGCGGGTCTCAGCGCGATCGACTTCTTGCGCGAGATCGGCAAGTACTACCGCGTCGGCACGATGATCAAGAAAGACGCCGTGGCGACGCGCCTCAACTCTGAGGCGGGCATCTCCTACACCGAGTTCAGCTACCAGATCTTGCAGGGTTACGACTTCCTTGAGCTGCACCGCCAATACGGCTGTGTGCTGCAGACCGGCGGCAGCGACCAGTGGGGCAACCTCACGAGCGGCACCGACCTCATCCACAAGGTCGAGGGCCGCAGCGTGCACGCCATTGGCACACCGCTCATCACCAATAGCGACGGCACGAAGTTCGGCAAGAGCGAGGGCAACGCCATTTGGCTCGACGCCGAGATGTGCAGCCCCTACGCGATGTACCAGTTCTGGCTCAACACCGATGATGCCGATGTCATCGCGAGGCTCAAGATCTTTACGTTCCTCAGTCGCGCCGAGATCGAGCACTACGAGTCGCTCGTTCGCGACGAGCCCTTCCGGCGCGCCGCCCAAAAGCGGCTCGCTCTCGAGGTGACGGCCATCGTGCACGGCCAGGCCGCCGTCGAGGCAGCGATCGCCGCGTCTGAAGCCCTGTTCGGCCAAGGCGATCTCTCGGCGCTGGATGCTCCGACTCTCGCCGCCGTCATCGCCGAACTTCCGACGGCTGAGCTGGGAGAGTCCGACACCGTCGTGCAGGCACTCATCGCCACGGGGCTCTGCTCGAGCGCGAGCGATGCCCGGCGTGCGATCGCGCAAGGCGGCGTTGCGCTCAACAACGTCGCGGTGTCGAGCGACGATCAGACCCTCGCGGGCGCAGCCCTCGCCGGCGGCATGGCCGTTCTCCGTCGCGGAAAGAAGACGCTCGCGGGCCTGATTCTGCGCTGACGGGATCCCCGTGCTCGTGCCGTGTGGAGCGCGACACGCCCGGGAATCGCTGAAATTTGCCCCGCACCCGAACGAACCGTAATCTTCTAACTCGTCACCCCAAAGGTGCCGGAAGCGAAAAGCTTCCAGCCCTCAAGAGGGACACAATCCTCCAAGAAAGAGCAGCCACTTGCTGGTGCGCTCATCGCCAAGTAGGATTGCGAATCCGCCCAGTTGGCATGATCGTCGAGATCGCCTCCGGGCAGGTCGGACTCAGAACATCGAGGTTACCGATTTGCACCGGGATGCTGTGGTGGATACAGTAGGGAAGTTGCCCAGTTGCGACAGCCGAGAGGCTGAAGGTCTGGAGCGCCCGATCCTTGAGAACTCAACAGCGTGCACTAAGTCAATGCCAAATAACCTCGGCGACCGGTTTCGATCGGTCGCAAGAGATTCCTTTGGATTGAAACAAGAATGTCAGTAGATATTCGAACTTCAGTCAGACAAACTCGTCGCCACTCAGACTTCGGTCCGGTGGAGACACTAGATGTGCCGGCAGCCCTCGGGTCGCCGTGCAATCAAACATTTACGGAGAGTTTGATCCTGGCTCAGGACGAACGCTGGCGGCGTGCTTAACACATGCAAGTCGAACGATGAAGCCGGAGCTTGCTCTGGTGGATTAGTGGCGAACGGGTGAGTAACACGTGAGTAACCTGCCCTTGACTCTGGGATAAGCGTTGGAAACGACGTCTAATACCGGATACGAGCT
>NZ_JANRKZ010000086.1:0-7504 GCF_033763155.1 Microcella sp. | reverse complement strand
CTCAGAGCCAGCTTCGCGGGAGTATCCGGCCATGAATCTCCATCCTCCCGAATTAGAACAACGGTCGCCGCCGTCGGCGATCGTTCAGCGGTGCGCGGTCGTCGCGCGGTCGCGGCCCAGCAGGTCGCGGTGTGAGGCGACGGCGGCAAAGCCGCCCGCGCGCACGAGCGCGGCAATGGACTCGGCTTGCAGTTCGCCGTGCTCGATCACGAGAGTGCCGCCGGGTCGGAGCAAGCGGTGCGCGGTGGCGATGAGCGCGCGCACGGCGTCCAGGCCGTCGGCACCCGAGTAGAGCGCGTGTTCAGGGTCGAAGAGGCGCACCTCGGGGTCACGCGGAACCGCGCCCACGGGAATGTAGGGCGGGTTGGAGGCGACAACGTCGACGGTTCCGTTGAGCTCGGGCAGAGCATCCGCCAGATCGGCGAAGACGAGGCGCACGCGGTCGTCGCCGTAGCGGCGCACATTGCGGGTGGTCCAGACGAAGGCGGGGGCCGAGTTCTCGACCGCGACGACCTGCGCGTGCGGCACCTCGACGGCCATCGCGAGGGCGATCGCGCCGCTTCCGCTGCCGAGGTCGACGGCGAGCGGGCTCGGGCTCGGCACGGCGGCAAGCGCGTCGATGGCGAACTGCACGACGAGCTCGGTCTCGGGCCGCGGTACGAAGACGCCGGGGCCGACCGCGAGCTCGAGCGTGCGGAACGGTGCCACCCCGGTGATGTGCTGCACGGGTTCGCGTGTGGCGCGTCGTTCGACGTATTCGGTGATCGTCATGACCTGCTCGGCGTCGACGGCCGCGCCGATGAGAGCCTTGGCCTGCACTTGTCCGCGGCTCATGCCGAGCACGTGCCCAATGAGCAGGTCGGCGTCGGCTTCGGGCGTGGGCACGCCAGCCTCGCCGAGCACCGTGATGGCGTGCTCGCGCAACACCGCGAGGTCGGGCTTGCTCACGAAACTGGCGCTAGACGTCGGTGTCGCCGAGAGCCGCGAGTCGCGCCTCTTCGTCGAACGAAATGCACGACTCGACCACGGGAGCGAGCGCTCCGTTCATGACGGCGTCTAGGTTGTAGGCCTTGTAGCCCGTGCGGTGGTCGGCGATGCGGTTCTCGGGAAAGTTGTAGGTGCGGATGCGCTCCGAGCGGTCCATGCCACGAATCTGGCTCTTGCGGGCGTCGCTCGCCACGGCGTCGCGCTCTTCTTGCTGGCGCGCGAGAATGCGCGCGCGCAGCACGCGCATCGCCGCCTCGCGGTTTTGCAGCTGGCTCTTCTCGTTCTGCATTGCCACGACGATGCCCGTCGGCAAGTGGGTGATGCGCACGGCCGAGTCGGTCGTGTTGACCGACTGACCGCCGGGGCCCGACGAGCGGTAGACGTCGATCTTGAGGTCGTTCTGGTTGATGTCGACCTCTTCAGGCTCGTCAACCTCAGGAAAGACGAGAACGCCGGTGGTGGACGTGTGGATGCGCCCCTGCGACTCCGTCGCCGGCACGCGCTGCACGCGGTGCACGCCGCCCTCGTACTTGAGGCTGGCCCAGACGCCCTGAGCGGGATCACTCGAGCTGCCCTTGATGGCCACCTGCACGTCTTTGTATCCGCCCATGTCGCTGCGGGTGGCGTCGAGCAACTCGACCTTCCATCCGCGCGACTCGGCGTAGTACGAGTACATGCGCAAGAGGTCGGCCGCGAAGAGCGCCGACTCTTCGCCGCCTTCGCCACCCTTGATCTCCATGATCACGTCGCGTCCGTCATCGGGGTCGCGCGGAATCAACAGTCGACGCAGCTTTTCGGCGCGCTCGGTCACGGCAACTTCGAGAGCGGGCACCTCGTCAGCAAAGGCTTCGTCGTCTTTCGCGAGCTCGCGAGCCGCGGCGAGGTCGTCGGAGGCCTGCTGCCACTTGCTGTGGGCATCCACAATCTGGCTCAGTTCGGCATAGCGCCGATTGAGCTTCTTGGCGCGCGCGGCATCGGCGTGCACGGCGGGGTCGCCGAGCTGCCCCTGCAACTCTTCGTGTTCGGCAATGAGCGCGCCGACCGATTCGAACATGTCAAGAACTCCCTCAGCTCACCCGCGTGAGCGGGCGACGGATGCTACGGCTCGAGCTACTGTGCGTTGCTACTCAGCGTGCGCGGCGCCGGCCTGCGGCAGCGACTTCTGAACAGCGACCAAGAACTCGACGTTCGAGGAGGTGTCTTTCAGCTTGCCGAGCACGAGCTCAAGCGCCTGCTGGGTGTCGAGGCTCGCGAGCGCGCGGCGCAACTGCCACGTGACGCGCACTTCGTCAGCACCGAGCAGCATCTCTTCGCGACGCGTGCCCGAGGCCGAGATGTCGACGGCCGGGAAGATGCGCTTGTCAGCGAGCTGACGCGAGAGACGAAGCTCCATGTTGCCGGTGCCCTTGAACTCTTCAAAGATCACTTCGTCCATCTTCGAGCCGGTCTCGACGAGAGCCGTGGCAAGAATGGTGAGCGAGCCGCCGTCTTCGATGTTGCGCGCGGCACCGAAGAAGCGCTTCGGCGGGTAAAGCGCGGCCGAGTCGACGCCACCCGAGAGGATGCGCCCGCTCGTCGGAGCGGTGACGTTGTAGGCGCGGCCGAGGCGCGTGATCGAGTCGAGCAACACGACGACGTCGTGGCCGAGCTCGACGAGACGCTTGGCGCGCTCGATGGCCAGCTCAGCGACCGTCGTGTGGTCTTCTGCCGGGCGGTCGAACGTCGAGGCGATGACCTCGCCCTTAACCGAACGCTGCATGTCGGTGACCTCTTCGGGGCGCTCGTCGACGAGCACGACCATGAGGTGAACCTCGGGGTTGTTCTTGGCGATCGCGTCGGCGATAGCCTGCAGCACGAGCGTCTTGCCGGCCTTGGGTGGCGAGACGATGAGGCCACGCTGGCCCTTGCCGATCGGTGCGGCGAGGTCGATGATGCGCGTCGACAGGGTGTCGGGCGTGGTCTCGAGGCGCAAGCGCTCGGTCGGGTAGAGCGGCGTGAGCTTGCTGAACTCGACACGAGCGACCGCCTCTTCGACGGTCTGGCCGTTGATCGAATCGACGCGCACAAGCGCGTTGTACTTCTGGCGACCCTGGTTCTCGCCCTCGCGCGGCTGGCGAATGGCGCCGACCACGGCGTCACCCTTGCGCAGCGCGTACTTCTTGACCTGGCCGAGCGAGACGTAAACGTCGCTCGGTCCGGGCAGGTAACCGGTGGTGCGCACGAAGGCGTAGTTGTCGAGAACGTCGAGGATGCCCGCCACGGGAATCAGCACGTCATCGTCACTGATCTCGGGCTCGATCTCGTCGCCGCCGGGGCCGCGCTTGCGGTCACGACCGCGACCGCGGTTGCGGTTGCGCCCGTCGAGGTCTTGCTCGGCACGGTCGTTCTGCGGGCCACGGTTCTGCTCGGCCCCCTCGGTGCGATCGGCGCGCGCGCTCTGCTGACCGCGCTGGCCACCCTGGGCGTTCTGCGCGCCGCCGTTCTGGGCGCCGTTCTGGCCGGCACCGTTCTCGGCACGGTCGCCGCCACGGCGGTTGCGGTTGCGGCTGCGGTTGCGTCCGCCAGCGGCTCCCGACTCGTCACCCTCGGCGGCGGTCTCGCCGCCCTCGGTCGAAGCGTCGGCGTCGGAGCTCGCCTCGACGGAGGCGTCTGCCGTGTCGCCCTCGACCGCGGCGGGCGCGACCTCAGTGCTCGGCAGCGCGGTCAGCGTGTCGCTCGTGACGCGGCGTGAGCCACGGCGGCGGGGCCCGGCGTCGGCGACAGCATCCGTCGTCGCGTCGTCTGCGGAGTCGGCAGCCGCGGCAACAGCGCCGTCGGCCTCGACAGCGACGGCGTCGACGGCGGGTGCGTCGAGGTCGGCGGTGGGGGTCTGGTTGTCGTTGATGGCGGTCACAAGCTCTCCCTTGCGAAGTTTGGATACGCCGGCCACACCCAGGTCGGTCGCGAGCTGCTGCAGCTCGGCCAACTTGAGGGTGCTGAGGTCAGCGGGAACATTCACGCTCGAGGCGTGAACGGTGGGGTCAGTCACGGAGTTTTTCCTTTCGGCTCCGGGCGCGAAAGGCCACGGAGGATGCCTGGTGCCTCATGATCGCGACGCCATCGCGGGGCGAGGAGGAAACCGACGAAAAGCGGTGTCGACCGCGCGAACGCTGGGTGGCGCGAGTGGAAGCAGCAGGGCTGCTGGTGATTGCTCGGGCGGAGATCGGGCTAGGCCGCGGCCTCTGCCGGATGCGTGTTCACTGTAGCACCCTTGAAATCGACCGCGAGCATGTGCGAGACCCACGGCGTGGTGGTGTGCTGCTCAATGAGTTCGGCGGCGCGCAAGCGCTGCGCGGGGTCACTGCACAGCACGAGCACCGACGGACCAGCGCCCGAGACGACCGCCGCGAGACCCTCGGCGCGCAATGCCGTGATGAGCGCGTGGGTTTCGGGCATCGCGCTCGCGCGGTAGTTCTGGTGCAGCTTGTCTTCGGTCGCGGCGAACAGCAGCTCGGGGCTTTGAATAAGCGCCGCAATGAGCAACGCCGATCGTGAGACGTTGAAGATGGCGTCTTCGTGCGGCACCGACTCGGGCTGCAGCGAGCGCGCGAGCGCCGTCGACATCGTGCTCGTTTCAGGCACGGCCACGAGCAGCGAAACGCCACGGTGCACCGTGAGCCGCTTGTGTTTGGGGCCTTCGGGCGTCATCCACGCAATCGTGAGCCCACCAAACAGCGCGGGGGCAACGTTGTCGGGGTGACCCTCGAGTTCGGTCGCCCGTGCGAGCAAGTCATCGGGCCCGAGCTCGACGATGCCCTCGAGCAAACCCTTCGCGGCCATGATGCCCGAGACAATCGCGGCGGCCGACGAGCCCATGCCCCGGCCGTGCGGAATGACGTTGTGCGCCACGAGGTGCAAGCCCGGCAGGGCGACCCCGTGAGCGGCAAACGTGTGAGCGATTGCCCGCACAACCAGGTTCGACTCGTCGGTGGGCACCTCACCTTCGCCCACGCCATGCACCTCAACGGTGGCGCCTGGCTCTGCCCGCACGCTCACCTCGAGTTCGTCATACACCGAGAGTCCGAGACCCAAGACGTCGAAGCCCGGGCCGAGGTTGGCCGTCGTGGCCGGAACCTTCACGAGAACGCGACGACCCGCGAGGCGCGGGTCGACTGCACTCACGCCGACGCCTTCGAGAGGCCGAGCACCGAGGCAACCTCCGCGGTGTCGACGCGCACGACCGTGGGGCTCACGTCGACGCCATCCGGACCCTTGAGAGCCCACGAGGGGTCTTTCAGGCCGTGGCCCGTCACCGTGAGAACAACCGTCGACCCGGCAGGGATCACGCCGGCCTCAGCACGCTCGAGCAAGCCTGCCACCGAGATGGCCGACGCGGGCTCGACGAAGATGCCCACTTCTTGCGAGAGCAGACGGTGGGCAACCAGGATGTGCTCGTCAGAGATGGCGCCGAAGTAGCCGTTGCTGTCGTCGCGGGCCGCAAGAGCGAGCTCCCACGACGCCGGGTTACCGATGCGGATCGCACTCGCGATCGTCTCGGGCTTCTTGACGGGCTCACCCAGCACGATCGGCGCGCTGCCCGCGGCCTGGAAGCCGAACATGCGCGGCAGCTTTGTGGTCACGCCACGGTCGAGCTCTTCGCGATAGCCACGGTGGTAGGCCGTGTAGTTGCCCGCATTGCCGACGGGAAGAATGTGGAAGTCGGGCGCATCCTCAAGAACCTCAACGACCTCGAACGCGCCGGTCTTCTGGCCCTCGATGCGGTCGGGGTTGACCGAGTTGACGAGGTGCACCGGGTAGTTCGCCGAGAGGTCGCGCGCGATGTCGAGGCAGTCGTCGAAGTTGCCCTCGATTTGAATGATCTCGGCCTTGTGTGCGACGGCCTGGCTGAGCTTGCCCATCGAGATCTTGCCCTCGGGCACGAGCACGGCGGCCGTGATGCCCGCGTGCGTGGCGTATGCGGCAGCCGACGCCGAGGTGTTGCCGGTCGACGCGCAAATGACCGCCTTGGCTCCGTGCTCAACGGCCTTCGAGATAGCCATCGTCATGCCGCGGTCTTTGAACGAACCCGTGGGGTTCATGCCCTCGAACTTGACGTAGACCTTCGCTCCCGTGCGCTCGCTCAAGTAGCGCGCGGGAATGAGCGGCGTGCCGCCCTCGCCGAGCGTGATGATGGGCGTCGCCGCGCTGATGTCGAGGCGGTCGGCATATTCGTGCAAGAGTCCGCGCCACTGCTTGGCCATGTCAGAGTCCTTCTACTCGCAGCACGCTCGTCACGCTGTGCACGACGCTGCTGGTGGTCAGTGCCGCGACCGTTGCGGCGAGATCGGCCTCCGAAGCCTCGTGAGTGCCGATTACCAGGGTAGCCGCGCTCGGAGCATCCGTCGCACTGTGCGCGTCGACGACGGCCACCGACTGCGCAACGGTCTCGACCGAGACGCCGTGACTCTGGAACAGGGCCGCAATGAGCGCCAGCACTCCCGGCTCGTCGGCCACGAGCAGAGCGATCTGGTAGCGCGTCATGACCGAGCTGATCGGCAACACGGGCAAGTTGGCGTGCGTGCTCTCGGCAACACCGGGACCACCGACCACGTGACGACGCGCCGCCGAGACGACGTCGCCAAGCACCGCCGATGCGGTCTGGATGCCCCCCGCACCCGCCCCGTAGAACATGAGCGACCCGGCCGCTTCTGCCTCGACGAAGACGGCATTATTGGCGCCGTGTACCGCGGCGAGCGGGTGAGTGTCGGGGATCAGCGCGGGGTGCACGCGGGCGCTCACGCCATCGACGCCCGTGACCGGGTCGGTGAGCCGCTCGCAGATGGCGAGCAACTTGACGACGTATCCGGCCTTGCGCGCCGCAACGACCTGTTCGAGCGTGACCTCGGTGATTCCTTCGCGATACACCGCGTCGGCCGGAACGAGCGTGTGGAAGGCGAGGCTCGCGAGAATCGCGGCCTTCTGGGCCGCGTCGTATCCACCCACATCGGCGGTCGGGTCTGCCTCGGCATACCCGAGCGCGGTGGCCGTTGCGAGTGCATCGGTCATCGACTCGCCGTGGGCATCCATGCGATCGAGAATGAAGTTGGTCGTGCCGTTGACGATGCCCAAGATGCGCTTGACGCGGTCACCCGCGAGCGAGTCGCGCAACGGCCGGATGATCGGAATCGCGCCCCCGACGGCAGCCTCGTAGTAGAGCTGCGCACCCACTTGCTCGGCGGCCTCGAACAATTCGGGGCCGTGCGTCGCGAGCAGGGCCTTGTTGGCCGTGATGACGTCGGCTCCCGAGTTGAGCGCCTGCAGAATGAGCGTGCGCGCGGGCTCGAGGCCTCCCATGAGCTCGACGACGATGTCGGCGCTGAGAATGAGTGACTCGGCATCGGTCGTGAGCAGCTCGCGCGGAATCGCCGTGTCGCGTGGGGCGTCGAGGTTGCGCACAGCCACGCCCGCGAGCTCGATGCCGGCGCCAATGCGGGCAGCGAGCTCGTCGCGGTGCGTCAGCAGCTGGTCGGCCACTTGC
>NZ_JANRKZ010000085.1:0-26548 GCF_033763155.1 Microcella sp. | reverse complement strand
CATCATCGACGACCTCGGGTTGCAGATCGAGCTCGCGCCGCGCCGCTATAGCTCCTACACGCCCGTTCCCGGCGAGTCGGGCGGATTGCTCGTCGACAACCACGATCCCGTCGCCACCGCCGAGAGTTTCGCGGCTCTCGGTGCCGACGATGACGCCATGGCCTGGGCGCGTTTCTACGAGGGCACACAGCACCTTGCCCGTGCGCTGTTTCCGACCGTCACCGACCCGCTGCTGACGCGATCAGAGGCGCGCGCTGCCGTCGTCGCCGCCGCTGAGTCGGCCGGCATTGACGGCGAAGCGCTGTGGACCTCCCTCATCGAGCACCCCGTGGGCCGCACGATCGCCGACACCTTCAGCAACGACCTCGTGCGCGGCGTGGTCTACACCGACGCGATCATCGGCACCTTCGCGCCGAACGACGACCCGACCTTGCTCGCCAACCGCTGTTTTCTGTACCACGTCATCGGTCGCGGAACCGGCGACTGGAATGTTCCCGTCGGGGGCATGGGCTCGGTATCGGGCGAGCTCGAGCGGGCCGCGCGGCTCGCGGGCGCGACGCTCACGACGGGGGCCGAGGTGCTCGCACTCTCTCCTGACCGCACGGTGCGCTGGCGCGACGACGCGGGGGTCGAGCACGAGACGAGCGCGGAGCACGTGCTCGTCAATTGCTCCCCGCACGAGCTCGCGCGGCTCATGGCGGCGGGTGACGAGAGCGCCGCATCCGCATCAGACGGCCTCGCCGTGCCGCCCGCCGAGGGTGCACAAGTCAAGGTCAACCTGCTGCTGAAGCGCCTGCCCTGCTTGCGCGACGCGAGCATCGACCCCGCGGCGGCGTTCGGCGGCACGTTCCACATCAACGAAACCTTCAGCCAGCTGCAGCGCGCCTACGACGACGCCGTCGCCGGGCAGGTGCCGAGCGTCATCCCCGCCGAGATCTATTGCCACTCACTGACCGACCCGAGCATTCTCGGCCCCGAGCTGCGCGCCTCAGGAGCACAAACGCTGACGGTTTTCGCCCTGCACGTGCCCGACCGGTTGCTCACCGAAGCGAACAACGACGCGATGCGCGAGACCCTGCAACGCGCCGTGCTCGATTCGCTCAACTCGGTGCTCGCCGAGCCCATCGAGAGCCTGCTCATGACCGACGGCAACGGCAACCCGTGCGTCGAGACCAAGACCACGCGCGACCTTGAACACGTGTTGCGCCTGCCGGGCGGCAGCATTTTCCACGGCGACCTCGCGTGGCCCTGGGCCGACGACGGCGACCCGCTCGACACCCCCGCCCGCCGCTGGGGCGTCGACACCGGGCTGCCGGGTGTGCTGATGTGCGGATCGGGCGCGCGCCGCGGCGGCGCCGTGAGCGGCATTGCCGGCCACAACGCCGCAATGGCGGTGCTCGAGTCGCGATGACGAGTCGCATCGGGTTCGGGATGCTCGCCGCGAGCACGGCGCTGCTGCTCACGGCCTGCACCGCGAGCTCGGGGGCTGCCCCGCTCGAGCAGACCGCGCCCGGCCCCGCGCCCGACCCCGCCGCGCTCTTCACCCTCCCGGTCGAGGGGCGCATCGACTACCAACTCGGCGGCGCCTCCGACCCGGCCCCCGGCGTCACGCTCGTCGTGCGTGATGCGACCGAGCAGCCCGCGGCGGGCATCCCGAACATCTGCTACATCAACGGTTTTCAGACGCAACCGGGCGAGCTCGAGTCGTGGCTCGCCGAGGCGCCCGAGGCCGTGCTGCTCGACGCCGCGGGAGACCCCGTGATCGACCCGAACTGGCCCGACGAAGCGTTGCTCGATCCCCGCACGCTCGAGGCCCGCGACGCGATCGTCGAGCGGCTCGGCCCGCTCATCGATGGGTGCGCGGAGGCGGGATTCGTCGGCGTCGAGTTCGACAACCTCGACAGCTACTCGCGCTCGAACGACGTGCTCTCGATCGACGACGCCCTCGCGCTCGCGACGCTGCTCGTCGACCGCGCCCACGAAGCCGGGCTCGCGGCTGGCCAGAAGAACGCCCTCGAACTCGGTGAGCGGGGCCGCGACGAGGCCGGCTTCGACTTCGTCGTTCTCGAAGAGTGCGATCGGTGGAAAGAGTGTGGCCTCGCGATCGAGGTCTACGGCGACCAGGTCATGAACATCGAATACACCGACGACCTGCGCGGCACGTGGGCCGAGGTCTGCGCACGCGACGAGATTCCCGCGCTCTCGGTGTTGCGAGACCGGATGCTCGCTCGCCCCTCGAGCCCCGACCACGTGCTCGCCCACTGCTGACGCGTCGCCCGGAGGCTTCAGTTCAGGAGGCGGGCCCGCAACCAAGAACCCTCCGAGTTACCTGCTCATTACCTAATGCGACCCAGTGCCCCATGACTTTGCGGGACACAAGATCTGTTGTCAGATTCCCTACAGACGGCCGGTCAGGACTAGGAGATCTGCAAACGTTTCGGGCGCTCTGGGCAAGAACCGACCATGATCGACACGCAGTGCGGTGATGCAGTCCCAAGCCTCTTGTGGACGGATGATGTTGGCCCTGACCGCCAGAATCATGAGGTCAGATGAAGTGGCAACTGGAATCTCTCTGCGCATTGCAAGCCTCATTGCTCCGGTGTCATCGGTGACAACGAGTGCGGCCAAACCCCGCGACGTCACGATTGCGATCGTTTCGGCTTCTCCTAGATGTCGCTCTGGACCGTCGCCGGGTTCACGCAAAAACTCCCTCGCGACTTGGATGGCTTCGAACTCGTCGCGGGTTTCGGGGTAGTACGGCTCGCCTAGGAAATCACCCACGGTAAGTAGCTGATCGTTCTCCAAGAAGAGAGCGGACTGCTCACACTCCAGGCGAACAGTGGCGGTCCACGCACCGCGCCCATTCATCAGTCGCGCCAGTACATCGATTCTGCCTACCAAGGCGAAGTTCACTAGAGCGGTGTTGTCCGCAAACTGGATAAGGGTCACGGGTTCGGGTGCACGCCACGTTCGATTTCGTAGAGCATCCAGTCGAGATCGGGCTTTTCGTCAGCGGGCCCCAATTCGCGTTCGAGCTCAAGTGCATCTGTCTCAAGCATCCAAGCGAGATACGTTGGCCGAAGCCGTCCTTCGGCGGCTGCCTCCATGTGTGCTCGAATAAGGCCCTTGGGAAAGCGCCGGGTGTTCGCGCGATCCATACGATCGGTGATCTCATCGACCCACATGGTCGATTCGTCCAGGACCAAGTGGCGACGAAGCGCTTTCTGTGTCGACATGTTCAAGACCTCGCGAATCTCTTCATGAGGCACGATGCCCAGATTGGCGAGACGCCGCTTAACGAAGTCAGTCGATACACCCCATCGCCAAAGCCTGTCAGCGAAATCCGTCAATGGCATCGCCGACCAGCTTAAGGAAGTCATCTCTTCTGTTGGCAGCAGAAGCTCTGCGGCATAAGCATTCGACGCTCGTTCTGACTCAGCCGATGCCAAGGGTTCTTCCTCAATCGGTTCGAGGTTTCCCGACGAGAAGTGCCCAAGCTCATGCGCGATCGAGAAGTTCTGATAGAACCAGTTCACATGGGGCGGCACCACGACCACGCGCCGGCCAACTACCTCGATTGAGTAAGGCCGGCTTGCTTCCTGTACGCGAACAACTTCAACGCCGAAGACTGCTTCCACCGATTCGGCGAATTGACGGACGAAGTCCTGGTCATATTCAATAAGGAGCTTCCGAGCATCCTGAGCGGAAGACGGAATCTCGACCTGTGGACGCTCTGGATCCGAACGAAACACCTGCGTGTATGCCGTCGAGACCGTCTCTATCGCAGTTCGTTCAGCTGACCAATCAATTGACTCGTGTCGTCGAGCAGCGACATCGTAAGTGTGGCGGGCCGCCACCTTTGCGGCAGCAGGGTCGACCTCCCCGGTCGCCAGCCAGTGCAGAGAAGTCTGCAAGAAGTTAGCGACGCGGACGAGCTCGAGGGTCGCGAACAGTCGTTGGCCATTCAGCGCACGAGACAAGGCATCTGGGGTCATGCGTACAGAGTGGGCGAGGTCACTCTGAGTGAAGCTTTCGCCGTATGCCTCCCGCATGCGCGCGCGAATGCGATCCCCAATAGCGTTCGCCATGCGATAACAGTACCCGTCAAGCTTGGGATTTTCCCAAGCATCGCAAGAGAACTAGTCATTGGAGGCAAATCGTTACTTCTTCGCTTCCTTTGGCGCAACTCAACGCTCTTCAGGTGCGCGCGTTCCAGCGTGGCATCAGACCTGTTCGGCTCGCTAGCGACTGGCTGGTCAAAACCGTCGAACGCGAAGGTCGCCTGGTGTTGACGAGAGTCGCGGTGGGTAGTCCGGCCTAAAGTGAGCGTGTGACACGACTGTCTTGGAACGAGATCCGCGCCCGCGCCGCCCGCTTCGCTGAGGAGTGGGAGGGCGAGACGTACGAGAAGGGCGAGAGCCAGTCGTTCTGGGCTGACTTCCTCGACGTCTTCGGCATCAACCGTCGTCGTGCCGGGGGGTACTTCGAGTACGCGGTCAAGCTCAGCGGTGGGCGTCGTGGCTACATCGACATGTTCCTCCCAGGACGGCTCTTGGCCGAACAGAAGTCGGGTGGACGCGACCTGAACGCAGCCCGAGGGCAGGCGTTCGAGTACCTCGACGGGCTCGATGACCACGACCTGCCGCAGGCGGTAGTCCTCTCCGACTTCGCCACGTTCCAGCACGTCGACCTCGACACCCGACAGGTTGTGGAGTTCCGGCTCGAAGAACTGCCCGACTACGTGCGCCTGTTCGCTGCGCTGGTCGACGAGCAGGCAACCTCGATCGAGGAGACCTCGCCGGTCAACCGTCAAGCGGCCGAACGCATGGCTGAGTTGCACAACCGACTCGAGGCGGCTGGCTACATCGGCCACAAACTTGAACTCTTCTTGGTCCGTCTTGTGTTCTGCCTGTTTGCCGAAGATGCCGGCATCTTCGAGCCGAAGCAGTTCCGCGACTACATCCGAAGCCGCACGGCGGACGACGGAACCGATACCGGGCTGCGACTGACCAAGCTCTTCGAGGTTCTCAACACTGCTCCCGAAGAGCGGTCTGCGCTGCTCGATGACGACCTCAAGGCCTTCCCCTATGTGAATGGCGGTCTCTTCGCCGAGAACACGCCCGCCCCCGACTTTGACGCGAATTTGCGCCTGGCGCTGCTCTTGGCGTCGCAGCCCGACTGGCACAAGGTCTCGCCGGCGATCTTCGGAGCGATGTTCCAGGGCGTTATGGACGGCGATGACCGTCACGACCTCGGAGCCCACTACACGAGCGAAGAGAACATCCTCCGGGTCATCAAGCCGCTCTTTCTGGATGACCTCTACGCCGAGTTCGAGAAGGCTCGCGCATCGAAGAACAGTGCCCAGTTGCTCGATGCGTTCCACGACAAGTTGGCCAGCCTCACCTTCCTCGACCCCGCGTGCGGTTCGGGCAACTTCCTTATCGTTGCCTACCGCGAGCTGCGACGACTCGAGCTGAAGGTCATCGAGGCCAAAGCGAAGCACTCGACGATCGTCGTGCTCGAATCAGACCTCCGTGTTCGCGTTGAGCAGTTCTACGGCATCGAGATCGACGAGTTTCCGGTGCAGATCGCGCGAACCGCCATGTGGCTGACCGACCACCAGATGAACCTCGAGGCGGGCCGGAAGATCGGTCACGAGTACTCCCGTCTGCCTCTCACCGAGGGTGCTCACATCGTGCACGCGAACGCCCTGACCACTGACTGGTCGAGCATCGTCAGGCCGGAAAACCTTCACTTCATCTTCGGCAACCCGCCCTTCCTCGGTTCCCGAACGATGGACAAGGGGCAGAAGGCTGACCTACGCGCTATCGCCAGAGGCTACCCCCAGGCCGGGTTCCTCGACTTCGTCACCGGTTGGTACATCCTGGCGGATCGCATGATTACCCAGAACCCTGCCATCGAGGCAGCGTTCGTCTCTACGAACTCGATCAGTCAGGGTGAGCAGCCGGGCATCCTCTGGCCGAAGCTCTACGCGAATGGCAACCACATCACGTTCGCCCACCGAACCTTTCGCTGGATGAACGCCGCTCGCGGCGTTGCTGCAGTGCACTGCGTGATTGTCGGCTTCGCGCGAACGGTGCGGACAACCGCGCTGCTCTTCGACTACCCCGACATCGCTGGCGAGCCCGTGCTCGACCTCGTCGAGTCCATCAGCCCGTACCTGATCGCCGGCGACGAATTCGTCGTATCCAACCGTCAGGAGCAGATCAGCGGCGCGCCGCGGATGGCGTTCGGCAACATGCCGGCAGATGGGGGCAACCTGATTCTGAGCCGATCGGAGCGCGATGCCCTGCTCGCCTCGGAACCTGCGGCAGCCGAGTGGGTGCTGCCGTACATCGGCGCGAAAGAGTTCCTGCAGGGCGGCGAGCGATGGACGTTGTGGCTGAAGGGCGTGACACCCGCGCAGTTGCGGGCGATGCCCACCGTCGCCGCCCGAGTCGCCGCGAATCGACAGGAGCGCTTGACGTCAGCGCGTCCACACCTCGCGGATGTGCCTCACCTGTTTGCGCAGATCACGCAGTCCCCCGAACAACCCGTGCTCGTGGTGCCCGGTGTCTCTTCCGAGCGCAGAGAGTACGTGCCGATGAGCTTCCTCCCGCCTGGGCATGTTGTGGCCAATTCCTGTCTTGTGGTCGAGAACGCTCCGGAGTATTTGTTCGCACTCCTCACGAGCCGGATGCACATGGACTGGCTCCGCGTCGTCGGCGGCCGACTGGAGAGCAGGCTCCGGTACTCGAAAGACGTCGTGTACAACAACTTCGTTGTGCCCCCGATCGATGACGGGCAGCGCGCAACGCTCGCCGAGCTCGGCCAGAGCATCCTGAACGCACGGGCGCTCTACCCGGATTCGACGCTCGCCGACCTCTACGACCCGACCACGATGCCCGCCGAGCTGCGCAAGGCGCACAGCGCGAACGACGATTACGTCGACCGGCTCTATCGCGCCGAAGGATTCAACTCCCCCGACGAGCGGGTCGCTCTGCTGCTCGACCTCGTCAAGGAGAAGGACGCGGCTGGGTGAGGTACGCGTTCGTCGACGAGTCGTACTCGCGGGATCGGTACTTCGTCGGCGCATACGTCGTTCGCGAGGACCAGTTGGCGATCGTCAAGAAGGCTGTCCACACCGCGCTGAGGTATGCGGAAGGTTTCGGGATCGACGGTGCAGCCGAGCTTCACGGCTACGAGATCATGTCGGGTAAGGACGCGTGGTCACCGCTGCGGGGCAAGGCTCGTGCTGCTCTCTCCATCTACCGGCGGGCCCTTGCCGAGATCGCGGCAGTTCCGGGAGCACGTGCCTTCGTTGAGGGCGTCGACATTCCGCGCCTGAACACTCGCTATCGCTATCCGCAAGCGCCTCACCAGATCGCGTTGCGCCACCTCCTCGAGAGGCTGAACGAGTACGCGTCACGCTTGGGCGATCGCGTCGTCGTGATCGCCGATGAGGTTCCTGACCAGCAAGCCCACGCCATGAGGATGGCGAGCTACCAGTCGTTGACGACCGGCGGGTACAAGCCGAGCAAGCTCGCTCGCATCGAATTTCCGATCACATTCGGCAAGTCGGCCGAGTCTCCCGGCATCCAGTGCGCCGACATGATCGTCTATCTCTACCGCCGAGTCGACGCCCACGAACATCTCGATGATCGCGCAGCCCGGTCTGCCCGCGACTTGTGGTCCATAGCGCAGCCACTGCGGCCCTCCACGCGCCGATGGGACCCCTAAAGAGACGTGTCTCTCATCGACCTTGACCGGTTAAGCACTGAAGCCCCGCTAGCGGGGCTTCAGGCGAACAACGCCCCGGAAACCGGTTCGTCGTGCTGCAAGCCTACCGAAGAGTAGAGCGACTGTCACGGGTCCAATCGTGACTGTGGACGCACAACTCACTCCCAGACGCTCGGCGCGGGCTCGCGCCGCGACGGCAGCGCCGCCTGACCACTCCATTCGGCGAGCCACGCGGGCAGCGGGTGGTTGTCGGGATCGAGCGAGAACAGTTCGGCGAGCTCAGGAATCGGCACAACGCCGCCCGTCTTCTTGAGAAAGCGCGCCTTGATGACAGCACGCGCACAGATCTCGCCATCCCGAACAAATCGCTGTTCGACATAACTCGCGACGTCGTCGATGCCGACCATACGACTCTCGAGCTCGTAGCGCTCCCAGAGTTCGAGCGAGCGGCGGTAGGTGATCGTCGAGCTCACGATGACGGGGTAGTAGCCGCGCTTCGTGAGTTCGCGCCAAATGCCCGACCGCACCATGAGGTCGACGCGACCGAGATCCATGAGCGAGAGATACACGCCGTTGTTCATGTGCTTTTGCACGTCAAGGTCATTGGGCAGCACGCGAAACGGCACGCGGCTGACATCGGTGGGCGACAAGCGGGGGCCGCGGCGTGCTTGCCACATGACCCGCCAGAGGCGCAGCAGTTTATTCACCCGGCCACGCTACGTCGTCAGCGCGCGCGGTGGTCTTCGATCGTGGCCTTCGCACCGAAGCGCGGGGCCTCGACCCCCGCCGACGTGATGAGTCGCACAACGCGGTGCCGCTGGCCGGCGTAGGGCTCCAGCAACGCGAGCATGCCGGCGTCGTCGGTGCGGTCGCCCGTGAACCACGTGCCAACGACGTGCGGCAAGTGGGCATCGCCCACGCTGACCGTGTCGGGGTCGCCGTGCGAGCGCTGCAGAATCTCGGCCGCGGTCCAGAGCCCCACGCCCGGAATCGAGCGCAGCGCCGCAACTGCCGCCGGCCCCCCGCGGCCGAGCGTGAGCGTTCGTTCGAGCGCCGGAGCCACCGCGGCCACCCGGCGAATGGTCGCCATGCGCTGGGGCCCCACGCCCGCGCGGTGCCAATCATGATCCGGGATGCTGCGCCACCCCACCCCGCCGGGCATCACGGTGAGCCCCTCGGGTGCGGGGCCAGGCGCCTGCTCGCCGTGCTGCCGCACGAGCTGCCGCCACGCACGCCGCGCTTCGACTCCCGTGACTTTTTGCTCGAGCACGGCGGGCACCGCCGCCTCCAGCACGAGGTGGGATCGGGTCAGCCGCAGTCCGCGCGTGCGCCGGCGCAGACGCTGCAGGGCCGCGGCCGCCGCATCGTGCGGCGCTCGGGCCTCGAGCAGGGCGTCGAGCGTCGACCAGTCATCGCCCTCGCCGAGAAGCTCGGGCGCGTGCGCGGCGCTCCACTCGGCGCCCGGGCCCCACGCCGAAACGAGCATCGCGCGCGCCGCGGTCGGGTGACCGTCGACGACGCGCAACCGCAGCGACGTGACGCCCTCGGGTGTGCGCTGCGCGCGCCAGACCTCGCGCCAGGCATCCGGCCCCTCGACGGTGTGCTGCGTGGGGTCGCCGCGTCCGCGTCGCAGAAAGCCGAGGGTGGCGCGCAGGTCGAGGGGCTCGGGGGGCGCGAACTCGCGCTCCGCATCCGCCACCGCATCGCTCACGCGCTCAGCGTAGAGCGCAGCCCTGACGGGTGACGCCGCCACGCAGAACGGCGGGGAGGCCGCTCGAGATGAGCGCCCTCCCCGCCGTTGTCAGTTCGAGAACTTAGCCGCAGGTGTAGGTAGCGCCGTCGACCTCCCAGACACCGGGGCCGAGGTCGTTACAGATCTGCACGATGCCACCGAGGCCACCAAAGAGAGCGGCGCCGCTGACGGCAGCTCCGATCGCCACGATGACGCCGATAACGAGGCCGATGAGGCCAATGATGATGGCCGCAACAGCGAAACCGTTCTTCTGCCCTGCCTTCTTCGACTGGTTCAGTGCAACGAAGCCCAAGATCACACCGATGAGCTGGAAGGGGAGGATCGATAGCACGAGGGCAACGATGCCCATCGTCTTGCCGGGGTTGACGGGAGCAACAGCGGAGGGGGTGGGGGCGTCGGTCATTCTGACTCCTGCGGGGTGGGGGGCCGGGATGGCCCCGTTCGGTCGAATCGTAGTACCCGCAGGTGTCTCAGCGGCAGAGGAAATACCTGTTAGTCACGAATGGCGGCCAGGCGTACGACGACCGAGCCCGTGTCTGCCCGGCCACGCATCGCACTCATGGCACGAATGACGCGGTACTGCACCCCGTATTTCTTGGTCAGTGCCGCGACGATGTCGGCACGAGACTGAGCGTCGTCATGCACCGTGGCCGTAGCCGCAACCACGGCCGCGCCCGGCAAGGGCCGCCCGACCCGATCGCACGCTTGAAGAGTCACGCGGGGGGTGTGGCGAATGCGCTTGACCTTGCCCGATTCGTCTCCCGTCGTGACCAGCAGCGCGTCGGCATGCCGCACAACCCACACGGGAGTCGGCACGGCAACGCCGTTGCGGCGCGTCGTCGTGAGCAGCACATACTGCTCGTCGGCGAGCGCCGCGAACGGATCGGTCGGCGCGTCAGGCTCAGAAGCCACGCATGCCCCACGGACCGTGCATGTACTGCAGCAGGGCCGGGCCCACGGCGATGACCCACGCCACATAGATGAGGAGCCCAGCGGCAAGAATGACACCGCCGACAATCACGGCCGCACGCGCGGGGCCGTTGACCACGCCCACCTTCTTCGACCAGTTATAGGCGATCACGCCCAGCACGAGGCCGACGAGCGGCAGCACGAACGCGAACACGAGGCCCGTAATGCCGAGGCTTTGGCCCGGGTATTCGGGGGTGACGGCCGGAGCGGGTGCCGGGGCCGGTGAGCTGGTCTTGTCAGCCATGATTCCTCCACTTGTCAGCTGCCAAAGGCAGGGCTTCACGGTAGTGCCGCTGGCCATGCACGCGCCGTGAATCGCCCGCGCGCCGCCTCGTTTCGCGCCCGCCACCGTGAGCCGCCATGATGGAACCCATGCGTATTGGAATGCTCACCTCCGGCGGAGACGCCCCCGGGCTCAACGCCGTCATTCGCGGCGCCGTTCTCACCGGAACCACGGTTCACCACCACGAGTTCATTGGGTTCAAAGACGGCTGGAAAGGCCTCGTCGAGAACGACACGATTCCGCTCGGTCGCCACGAGGTCAAGGGCATTTCAAAGCAGGGCGGCACCATTCTGGGCACGAGCCGCACGAACCCCTTCGAGGGGCGCGGCGGTGTTGACCGCATCAACGAGGTGTTCGCCGAGAACAACCTCGACGCACTCATAGCGATTGGTGGCGAGGGCACGCTCGCGGCGGCGAAGCGATTGACGGATGCGGGCATCCGCATCGTCGGAGTGCCCAAGACCGTCGACAACGACCTCGACGCCACCGACTACACCTTCGGTTTCGACACCGCGGTGGGCATCGCGACCGAGGCCATGGACCGCCTGCGCACGACGGGTGACGCGCACAACCGCTGCATGGTTGCCGAGGTCATGGGACGCCACGTCGGCTGGATCGCTCTGCACTCGGGCATGGCCGCGGGCGCTCACGCCATTCTGATTCCCGAGCAGCACACGAGCATGGAGCAACTGTGCGCGTGGGTCACGAGCGCCTACGACCGCGGCCGCGCGCCGCTCGTGGTGGTGGCCGAAGGCTTCACGCTCGACGGTGACGACGAGCCGCTCAACGAGCGCGGTCTCGACGCGTTCGGCCGCCCGCGCCTCGGCGGCATCGGCGAGCGGATCGCCCCCCTCATCGAAGAGCGCACGGGCATCGAAACGCGCGCGACGACTCTCGGCCACATTCAGCGCGGTGGCACGCCCAGCGCCTTCGACCGCGTGCTCGCGACGCGACTCGGCATGGCGGCGATCTCAGCGGTCGACGACGGCCGCTGGGGCGAGATGGTGGCGCTGCGCGGCACCGAGATCGTGCGGGTGCCGTTCGAGGCCGCGCTCGGAAAGCTCAAGACCGTTCCGCAGTCGCGGTACGACGAGGCGGCGCTGCTCTTCGGCTGAGCCCTGCCGTGGCCGGCGCCCCCGCCGTAGGCTGGCGGTCATGACGCGCGGCTGGCAGATCACCCTCACCGACGACGAGCCGCGCGTGCAGCTCGTCGAGCTCGACGCCTCGTCGCTGCGGCCGTCCGCCGACGCCCCGGATGCGGCCGCCGACGTCGAGGTCGCCGTCACGTTCTCGGGGCTCAACTTCAAAGACGCGCTCGTCTTCGCGGGCAACGCCGGTGTCGTGCGGCGCTCGCCCCTCGTGCCCGGCATCGACGTCGTCGGAACGGTGGCCGCCTCGGCGACCCCGCGCTGGATGGTCGGCGACCGCGTGCTGCTCAACGGCGCCGGCGCGGGCGAGACGCGCCACGGCGGGCTCGCCGAACGCGCGTTCCTCGACGGCAGCACGCTCGTCGCCACGCCGGCCGTCTTCACGGATGCCCAGGCCGCCGGCATCGGAACCGCGGGCTTCACCGCCATGCTCGCCGTGCTCGCCCTCGAGCGGCACGGCGTGACGAGCGGCGACGTGCTGGTCACGGGCGCGAGCGGCGGACTCGGATCGTTCACGATCGCGCTGCTCGCCCGCGCGGGCTTCACCGTCACCGCGTCGACGGGTCGTCCCGAGAACGCGGCTCGACTGCGCGCGCTCGGCGCGACGAGCATCATCGACCGCTCCGAGCTCGACCGCCCCTCGCGCGCGCTCGAGTCCCAGCGGTGGGAGGGCGTCATCGACGCCGTCGGCGGGCAGCCGCTGGCCACCGCGCTCGCGCAGGTTCGACCATCGGGCGCCGTCGCCGCATGCGGCAATGCGGCGTCACCCGCGCTCACGACGACGGTCATGCCGTTCATCCTGCGCGGGGTCTCGCTGCTCGGGGTGAACTCGACGTTCACACCGCCCGCCCTGCGCGAGCAGGCCTGGCAGCGCCTGGCGCGCGACCTCGATCCGGCGACGATCGAGAGCGTCGCGCGCACAGTCGAGCTCGACGAGGCGGCCGAGTGCGCCGCCGAGGTGCTCGCCGGACGCGTGCCCGGCCGTCTTGCTGTACGCGTGGACCCGGGAGCGGGCGTATGACCGCCCTGCAGCTCATCGGGCTCGTGCTCGCCGGAATGGCCGCCACGCTGCATGTGGCGTTCTTCGTGCTCGAGAGCGTGCTCTTCCGGCTGCCGCTGGGTCGACGCCTCTTCGGCGTGCGGGCCGAAGCCGACTCGGCCCCCCTGCGGCTGTTCGCCGTCAACCAGGGCGTCTACAACCTGGCGCTCGCGATCGTCGTTGCCGTCGGGATCGTGCTCGTCGCGATCGACTCCTCGGCGGTCACGGGCACCGCGGTGGTCGTGGCGGGCTGCGCGGTCATGGTGGTGGCCGGTGCGGCCCTCGCGCTGACCGCCGCGCCGCGCCTGCTGCCGGCCGCGCTCGCGCAGGGCATCCCGCCCCTGCTCGCGATCTTCGCGCTCGTCGCGGGGCGCTGAGCGCACCCGCCCGCAGGCCCTAGGGGATGACGGGCGGAGCGCTGTCGTTCGGGTTCATCGCGTACTCGGCGAGCGCGCGCACGAGGGCCTGGGTCGAGCGCTCCTCGGCGATGCGGTGCACCGTGAGTCCCGCGGCACGCGCGTCGAAGGCCGTGCGGGGGCCGATGCAGACGACCGCGGTGGTCGGGGGCAGGGGGGCGAACTGCTCGGCGATCTGGCGCGCCACGCTGCCCGAGCTGACGATGAGCGCCCCGATCGATCCCGAGGCGACGTCGGCGACGACCTCGGCAGAGGCGGTCACCCCGACCGTGCGGTACGCGGTGACGAACCGGGCGTCGATGCCGCGCTCCGCGAGGCCGCTCACGAGGGTCGGCTCGGCGATCTCGCTCTGCGGCACGAGCACGGGGCCCTGCGAAGCGGTGCCCGGCCACTCCCGCACGAGCCCGCGGGCGGAGTGGTCGGTCGGCACGACGTCGACCGAGTACCCGGCCAGCTGCAGGGCGTGGGCGGTCGTCTCGCCGACGGCGGCGATGCGCGTCGTCGCCGGAACGCGCACACCGTGCCCGACGAGCACGTCGACCGTGGTGGCGCTCGTCACGACGAGCCATCCGTAGTCACCCGCCTGCAGCGCCGCGAGCTCGGCGGCGAGCTGCTCGGGGTTCTCGGTTCCGGCGAAGTTGATGAGCGGCGCGATGACCGGAGCAGCACCCAGCGCGCGCAGCTGGGCGGCGACGCCGTCGCCCCACTTGCCGCCGCGGGGCACGAGCACCCGCCAGCCGAGGAGCGGCTTGATGACCGGCAGCACGCCCGTGGGCGTGCGCTCGATCGTCACGTCGTGCGAAGAGAGAACCATCCCCTCCATGATGACCCCGCTCGCGCGAGAGTCATAATCGGGGCAGGGGTCGACGGGGGCTGCGATCAGTCGTCGCTGAAGATCGCCCAGGCGACGAGCCCGACGACCACGACCGTGGCGGCGGTCGCCCCGATGATCCACGGCACGGGGTTCCGCTGGTACGAGGTTTTGACGCGCTCGGTGAGCTCGCCGGCCTGCTTCTTCACGTCGAGCTTGTCGTCGATCGCATCCAGGGTCTGCTCCAGGCGGGCACGGGTGGCCGCGACGGTGCTCGAAACGGTGTCGCTCATGATGGTCCTCGTTTTCTGAGCCCGCGAACGACGCGGACATCTTCTTTGACGCTCTCGATGGTCTGGGTGGGCGTGGGGGGAACGCCGTGCTTGAGCTGCGCCACGCCGATCGCCGCGGTGATGCCGGCGAGCACGAGCAGAGCCGCGGCGACGATGAGGGCGGCCGCCCACGCGGGCAGCACGAGGGCGAGGGCGAGGATTCCCGCCGCCGTCAGCACGAGCGTCGCGAAGAAGGCGAACACCCCGGCGGTGACCAGGAACCCGGCCCCGATGCCCGCGGCCTTGAGCTTGCCGACGATCTCGGCCTTGAGCGAGGCGATCTCGGCCTCGATGAGCTCACGGATCAGCCCGGGGATGTCGGAGATCAGCTTGAAGAGACCACGGCGCTCGCGCGACGTGCCAGCCGCCGTCTCGGTCATGACGACGCGGCGGGCTTCTTCGTCGCGGTCGTCGGCTTCTTCGCCGCGGCACTCGCGGGCTTCGCCGACGCGGGCGTGGCGGGCTTCTTCGATGCGCGACCGGTCACCTGGTCGACGACCTTCTTCGCCCCGTCCGAGACGAAGTCGGCGACCTCGGGGGCCTTCTCCTTGACGAAGTCCTCGACCTGGTCGACCCGGTGCTGCACACGGGGGTCGTTCCAGAAGCCCAACGCGGTCTTCTTGAGCTGCTCGTAGCGCTCGCGTCCCGCGCGGGTGCCGAGCACGTAGCCGACGGCGAGGCCGGCGGCGAACAGGATCTTGCCTCTCATGACGCACTCCTCACGTTGCCCGGCCGTGGCGGATCGGTCGCGGCAACTCCCCTAGCGTAGTGCGCCCTCCCTGCGGACGGTCGAGTCCTGCGGAGGGGATTCCCAGGGGAGCATCGGTCGTCTACACTCGCGAGCCCGAGCGCACGCGACCCTACGGCCGCGCCGCCGCGGCCGCCCGCGCCGCCGGTCGAGCCGCCGCGAGCACCCGCTCGATCGCCGCGTCATCGTGCGCGGCCGAGACGAACCAGGCCTCGTAGACGCTCGGCGGCAGCGACACCCCGTGCTCGAGCATCGCGTGGAAGAACGGCCCGAATCGCCAGGTCGCCTGGTCCTGCGCCTCGGCGTAGTTCTGCGGGGCATCCGACCGGAAGAAGATCGAGAACTGCGACCCCGCCCAGGCGACGACGTGCTCGACGCCCTCCGTCGAGAGCGCGGCCGATAGCCCGTCGCCGATCGCCCGGGCCGCGCGCGGAAGGTGCTCGTAGACCGCTTCGTCGGCGCCCCGCAGCATGGCGGCCCCGGTCGCGACGGCCACGGGGTTTCCGCTCAGCGTTCCGGCCTGGTACACCGGACCGAGGGGCGCGAGCAGATCGAGAACCTCGGCCCGACCGCCGAGCCCCGCGAGCGGCAGCCCGCCGCCGATGATCTTGCCGAAGGTCGTGAGGTCGGCGTCGTACGGCACGCCCTCCCGCTCTTCGAGTCCCCACCACCCCGCGGCGGTCGAGCGGAATCCCGTCATGACCTCATCGCTGATGAGCAGCGCGCCGTGCGCGTGCGCGGTGTCGGCGAGCAGCCGGTTGAAGCCGGGCTTCGGGGGCACGACGCCCATGTTGGCCGCGGCGGCCTCGGTGATGATCGCCGCGATGCGGTCGCCGTGCGCCGCGAACACCGCGGCGAGCGCCTGCTCGTCGTTGTAGGGGATGACGATGGTCTGCGCCGCGGTCTCGGGCGTGATGCCCGCCGAGCCGGGGATGCCCAGTGTCGCGATTCCCGAGCCGGCCTCCGACAGCAGCGAGTCGGAGTGCCCGTGGTAGTGACCCGCGAACTTGACCAGCAGCGGCCGCCCGGTGGCCCCGCGGGCGAGCCGGATCGCCGTCATCGTCGCCTCGGTGCCCGTCGAGACGAGCCGCAGCTTCTCGATCGCCCGGCGCTCGGCAGCACCCTCGCCGAGGGTGAGCCGATCGAGCACGAGCTCGGCGAGCTCGACCTCTCCGGTCGAGGCGGCACCGAATCCGAGTCCGTGATCGACGGCGGCGTGCGCGGCCGCGATGACGGCGGGATGCGCGTGGCCGAGCAGCGCCGGACCCCACTGCCCCACGAGGTCGACGTACTCGGTGCCTTCGACGTCGGTGACGTAGGGGCCGCGGCCGCTCGCCAGGAAGACGGGGGTGCCGCCGACCGACCGGAACGCGCGCACGGGCGAGTTGACGCCGCCGGGCGTGACGACGAGCGCGCGTTCGAAGGCCTCGGCGTTGGTCGAGGGGGTGCGGCCGGAGATGAAGCGGGTCATGACACGAGCTTTCTCTCGACGAGGTCGAGGGCGGCGTAGCTGAGCACGGCATCGGCGCCCGCGCGGCGAATCGAGACGAGCGCCTCGAGCTGGGCGCGATCGCCGTCGATCCAGCCGTTCTGCGCGGCGGCGGCGATCATCGCGTACTCGCCCGAGACCATGTAGGCCCAGACGGGAACGGGCGAGACATCGGCGACGCGGCGCAGCACGTCGAGGTAGCCGAGCGCGGGCTTGACCATGACGATGTCGGCGCCCTCCTCGACGTCGAGCGCGGCCTCGCGCACACCCTCCCGCGCGTTCGCGGGGTCGAGCTGGTACGTGCGGCGGTCGCCCTGCAGTTGCGACTCGACCGCGTCGCGGAACGGCCCGTAGAACGCCGAGGCGTACTTGGCCGAGTAGGCGAGCAGGGCGACGTCGCTATAGCCCGCCGCATCGAGGGCGGCGCGGGCGACCCGCGTCTGGCCGTCCATCATGCCGCTGAGCCCGAGCAGCTGGGCGCCCGCCTCGGCCTGCGCGACCGCCATGGCCGCGTAGCGCTCGAGGCTCGCGTCGTTGTCGACGCGGCCCTGGGCATCCAGCACCCCGCAGTGGCCGTGGTCGGTGAATTCGTCGAGGCAGAGGTCGGTCTGCACGACGAGCGCGTCGCCCACCTCGGCGACGACCGCGCGCGCGGCGACGTTGAGGATGCCCTGCGGATCGGTCGCGCCCGAGCCGACCGCGTCACGCACGGCGGGCACCCCGAAGAGCATGATGCCGCCGAGGCCCGCCGCGGCGGCGCGGGCGCTGATCGCGCGCACGCTGTCGAGCGAGTGCTGCTCGACGCCCGGCATCGAGGCGATCGGCTGCGGGGCGTCGAGGCCCTCGCGGACGAACACCGGCAGCACGAGGTGGTGCGGCCGCACCTCGGTCTCGCGCACGAGACCGCGCATCGCGGCTGTCGCGCGCAGACGGCGGGGGCGGATGCTCGGACCGAGACCGCCCGACCTGCCGGGCGTCGGCGCGCTCATCGCGCGCCGCCGAGCGGCGCGAGGTCGGCGGCGCCCTGCGCGAGCAGCTCGTCGACCACGCGCTTGGCCGCGTCCTCGCCGGGCGTGCGCGTGTCGTCGACGTAGAGGGCGTGCGCGGCCGAGACCTGCTCGCCCGCCTCGGAGTAGACGCGCGCGGCGAGGAAGAGCATGCCGCCGTCGATGAACGCGTTGGCGCCGAGCGGAGCCGAGCATCCCGCTTCGAGCAGTCGCAGCACGGCACGCTCGGCCTCGACGCTCACGCGGGTCGCCGCGTGGTCGATGCCCTGCAGAGCAGAGCGCAGCGGTCCCGAGACGGTCGCGAGGGTCTCGACGGCGAGCGCGCCCTGCCCCGGGGCGGTCGGCCAGCCGGCGATGCCGAGGTGCTCGGTGATGACCTCGTCGCGGCCCAGGCGCTCGAGGCCGGCGACGGCGAGCACGACCGCGTCGAGATCGGCGTCGACGCCCTCGCGGTCGCCGAGCACGCGGCCGATGCGGGTGTCGACGTTGCCGCGAAGGTCGACTACCTCGACGTCGGCGCGGCGCCTCCGCAGCTGAGCGCGGCGCCGAGGGGACCCGGTGCCGACGCGAGCGCCGGGCGGCAGCTGCTCGAGCGTCAGCCCGTCGCGCGCCACGAGCGCGTCGCGCGCATCCGCCCGTTTTGGAATCGCCGAGATGGCCAGCTCGGGGTGCGGGGCCGTGGGCAGGTCCTTGAGCGAGTGCACGACCACGTCGCACTCCCCCGCGAGCAGGGCCTCGCGCACGGCCGTGACGAAGACACCCGCGCCGCCGAGGCTCTCGAGTGGGGCCGTCGACCGGTCGCCGAGCGTCGAGATCGTCACGAGCTCGACCGGGCTGCCGGTGCGCGCCGCGATCGAGTCGGCGACGCGCTGCGACTGCGCGAGGGCGAGCGCGGAACCGCGGGTGCCGAGGCGGATCGGCGCCTCGGCCGTCACGGTTCGAGCCCCGAGATGGCGGGCTTGAAGCCCGCGCGCACGTTCTCGCAGCAGCCCGGGCGGCACACGTCGTACCAGGGCCCGAGGGTCGTCTCGCGCACGCGGTCGGCGGGCGCTGTGCCGCGCAGGCGCTCCTCGACGAGGTCGATGAGGCCGCTCACGTAGACGGGGTCGACGCCGGGGGTCGGCACGCGCACACCGCGCACGCCGTGCTCCGCGCACGTCTCCATCGCCTCGGTGTCGAGATCCCACATGACCTCCATGTGGTCGCTCACGAAGCCCACCGGCACCATGACGATCGTCGTCGCGCCCGCCGCGGCGTGCTCGGCGATGGCGTCGTTGATGTCGGGCTCGAGCCACGGCTGCGTCGGGGGACCCGAGCGGCTCTGGTACACGAGCTGCCAGTCGACGTCGGGCACGTCGGCGCCCTCGTCACGCAGGGCGGCGAGCGCCCGCTGCATGATGACCCCGCTCACGGCGAGGTGCTGGGCGGCGTACGCGCCACCCTCGCCCCACTCGACGTCGCGCGGTCCGCTGCGCTCGGCATCGGTCGTGGGGATGCTGTGGGTCGCGAAGAGCACGCGCGCGCGAGACAGGTCGACGCCGTCGGCGAGGAGGGCGCGCAGAGCATCCGTCACCCCCGCGACGAAGGGCGCGACGAAGCCGGGGGCGTCGAAGAACTGCGCCACCTTGTCGATGCGCACCTGGCCCCAGAGACCTGTGGCGTCGAGCGCGTTTGCGAAGTCCTCCCGGTACTGGCGGCAGCTCGAGAAGCTCGAGTACGCGCTCGTCGCGAGGCCGAGGATCGTGCGGTGGCCGTCGTCGAAGGCCTGCTGCAGGGCCTCGGGCAGGTACGGATCCCAGTTGCGGTTGCCCCAGTAGATCGGAATGCCCAGCCTGCGGCGATCGGCCTCGGCCTGCAGGGCCGCCTGCAGCTCGCGGTTCTGCTGGTTGATCGGGCTCACGCCGCCGAAGTGGCGGTAGTGGTGCGCGACCTCTTCGAGGCGCTCGTCGGGGATGCCGCGGCCGCGCGTGACGTTGCGCAGGAAGGGGATGACGTCGTCCTGCCCCTCGGGCCCGCCGAAGCCGGCGAGGATGACGGCGTCGTAGGCGACCGGCATGGTGACGTGGCCGCCCGCGGATTCGGCGAGCGCCGCATCCGTCGCCGCCATCGGGTAGTGGCCGTTCGTGATGGTCATGACAGCACCTCCAGAATCTCGGCGTCGAGCGCCGCGTCGTCGAGTCGACGACCGGTGAAGAAGGGCACCTCTTCGCGCACGTGGCGGCGCGCCTCGGTGTAGCGCAGGTCGCGCATCATGTCGACGAGCTCGAGCGGGTCGTCGCTCTCGAGCCCCAGCAGCCACTCGTAGTCGCCGAGCGCGAAGCTCGCCACCGTGTTGGCGAGCACGCCCGTGAAGGCGCTGCCTTTGCGACCGTGCTCGGCGAGCATGTCGCGGCGCTCCTCCTCCGGCAGCAGGTACCACTCGTACGAGCGCACGAAGGGGTAGACGCACAGCCAGCCCTTCGGCTCTTTGCCGAGCATGAAGGCAGGCGCATGGCTGCGGCTGAACTCGGCCTGAACGTGCACGCCCATGGCGTTCCACGTGGGGAGCGCGTCCTGCAGCAGCGGCGCGCGGCGCAGCGTGCGCACAGCCGCCTGCAGCCCGTCGACCGTCTCGCCGTGCAGCCACAGCATGATGTCGGCGTCGGAGCGCAGGCCGCTCACGTCGTAGATGCCGCGCACGGTCACGCCCTGCGCGGTGACCGCCGCGACGGCCTCCTGCACGCCGCCGCCCGCGGCACGGCGCTGGGGGTCGCGCCGCAGCACGACGTAGACGGTGTAGGCGAGGGTCTCGCTCACGGGGTGCTCTCTTTCGTCGGGGTATCGGAGTCTTCGGGGGCGCCCTGCTGTGCGGCGCCCAGCCGCTCGGCCGTCGCGCGGGCCTGAGCGATCACGGCCGCGAGGCCCGTGCCGGCCACCTGCTCGCCGACGACGGGGATGCCGTCATCGGTCACGGCGATGCGACCGGCCCGCAGCCACGTCACGACCTCGCCGGCGAGCACGCGATCGCTCGGGATGCTCACGCCGAGCAGCGCCTCGGCATCGCGCCGCGCCTGCTCGAGCGTCGGGGTGCGCTCGTAGCTCAGCCGCACGACCTCCCGGCCCTCGGCCGCCGTCTGCACGGTGGCCCACTTGGCGGTGACGTGCGTGAGCGCGCGAGCGACGACGCTCGTGCCGCGGGCGACGAGCACGCCCGTGCCGCGCGGAGCGGCCGCGAGGGCGGCATCCGGAGCGAGCACCAGCAGCGCGAGGTGCGTCGCCGTCTGCACGGCGCTCGACCCGTCGGCGGGGTCGATGAGCCCCGGTGCGGCCACGACGACGTGGCCCGGGCGCACCTCGGGCTCGACGTCGTCGCGCTCGCTCGCGAGCACGACGTGATCGGGGTGCACCTCGGCCACGCGCACGCCGTACTCGACGGGCACGCCGAAGCGGTCGAGCTCGGCGAGCAGGGCGTCGACGAGGGTGGACATGCCGCCGTCGAGGCTCGCGACGAGCGACCCGGCCGGGGCGTCGATCCGCATGCGGGCGACGGCACGGCCCAGCGAGTTCTCGCGCAGCAGGTTGTGCACGAGCCCCGGCACGGCCGAGACGGGCAGGTCATCGGGGTGCGTGGAGTGGATGCCCTCGACGACGGGCGCCACGAGCTTCTCGAGGATCGCGTCGCCCATGCGCCGCCGCACCAGGCCGCCGACGGTGGGCAGGCGTGACCCGACGGGGCCGGGGAGCAGGGCATCCAGCAGGCCGCGCCAGGCGCCGCGGCGGCCGACGACCGCGACGACGTCTTCGGCGAGCGGCGCCGCCGGAATGCCGAGCAGGCTCACCGCGGGCAGCGGCACGGTCTGCCCTTCGGCGGCATGCAGCCACGCCGGCGCGTCGCGCGGGGCGATGATGCGGTCGGCCAGGCCGATGCGCTCGAGGTACTCGCGCACGGTGCCGCCTCGCGTCGCGAAGGCCTCGGCGCCGCTGTCGAGTCGAAGCCCGTCGAGCTCGATCGATCCGAGCTGCCCGCCCGCGCGGTCGGAGGCCTCGAGCACCCGCACGGTGCGTCCCTGCAGCACGAGCTCGCGGGCGAGCACGAGCCCCGCGATGCCCGCGCCGACGACGAGCGTCTCGGCGGAGTCGGGCGTCGTCACCAGTCCGTCCTCGTCGGAGTCGTCTCACCCGCGTGGATGTACTGCACGAGGCGCGTCAGCACGTCAGGGTCGGTCTCGGGGGGCACGCCGTGGCCGAGGTTGACGATGTGCGCGGGAGCCTGCCGGCCGCGGCGCAGCACGTCGTCGACGTGGGCCCCGAGCACGGGCCAGGGCGCCGTCAGCAGAGCGGGGTCGATGTTGCCCTGCAGCGGCAGGGCGTCACCCAGGGTGGCACTCGCCTCATCGAGGGGGATGCGCCAGTCGATGCCGACGGCATCGACGCCGAGAGCGGCGATCTGCGGCAGGATGCGGTCGGTGACGAGCCCGAAGTGGATGCGCGGCACCTCGAGCCCGCGCAAGTGGTCGAGCGCCCGCTTGGTGTGGGGCGCTACGCGGCGCTGGTAGTCGACGGCCGAGAGGGAACCCACCCACGAGTCGAAGAGCTGCGCCGCCGATGCCCCTGCCTCGACCTGGGCGCGCACGAACTGACCCGTGACGTCGGCGCACCAGTTGAGCAGTACCGCCCATGAGCGCGGGTCGGCGTGCATCATCGCCCGCGCCCGCTGCTGGTCCTTCGACGGCCCGCCCTCGACGAGGTAGGCCGCGAGGGTGAAGGGAGCGCCCCCGAAGCCGATGAGCGGCGTCGAGCCGAGCTCGGCGACGGTCAGGGCGACCGCCTCGCGGATCGGGTCGAGCGCGCCCGGATCCAGGGGGCGCAGCCGCAGCACGTCGGATGCCGTGCGGATCGGATCGTCGAGCACGGGTCCGCGACCCGGCTCGATGCGGATGGGCAGCCCGGCGAGCAGCACGGGCACGACGATGTCGCTGAAGAAGATGCCCGCATCGACCCCGTGGCGCCGCACGGGCTGCAGCGTGATCTCGCTCGCGAGCTCGGGCGTCAGGCAGGCCTGCAGCATGTCGCCGCCCGCCCGCAGCGCACGGTACTCGGGCAGGGAGCGCCCCGCCTGGCGCATGAACCACACCGGCGGCCGCTCGGGCCGCTCGCCGCGCAGGGCCCGCACGAGCGGGGACTGAGCTGTTCGGCCGTCGACGAGGGGATGCGCGGGGGGCAGGGTCACCCCCACAGCATAGGGCGGCCTCCTGCAGAGACCTCCCGGCCGGGACACAGGTCGAGCACGATTCACTTGTACCCCCCGGGGGGTTTTGCAGAATCGAGGTGTTCAGCCCGCCTACACTGGTGCCTCGTGCTGCTGTGCGTGACCGCCAACCATCGGAACACCCCGTTCGAGATCCTCGAACGGCTCGCCGTCGACGCGGGTCTGCTCGCCGAGACGGTCGCCGGGTCGAGTGCGGCGGTGAGCGGCGCGGTCGCCGTCTCGACCTGCAACCGCATCGAGCTCTACCTCGAGGTCGATGCGCCCGCGATCAGTGCGCACGCCGTCGCCCGGCAGGGCTTCGAACGGGCGCTCGCCACCCTCGGCGGTGACGACGCACGCGGGCTCACGACGACCGCCGAGGTGCTCGACGACGCCGCCGCGATTCATCACCTGTTCTCGGTGTGCGCCGGGCTCGATTCCGTCGCCGTGGGCGAGGAGGAGATCGCCGGGCAGGTGCGGCGGGCCGCCGCCCACGCTCGCGCGACAGGCACGAGCTCGGGCCGACTCGATCACGTCGTGCAAGAGGCGATCCGCACCGCCCGCGCGGCCCGCGCGCAGGGCGACGCCAGCCGCACGGGTCGTTCGCTCGCCCGCTTGGCACTCGACCTCGTCGGCAGCCGGTTGACCGACTGGGCGGGCACCGACGTGCTGCTCATCGGCACCGGTCGCTATGCCACGACTACCGTCGCGTCGTTGCGCGAACGCGGTGCCGAGCGCATCACCGTCTACTCCCCGACGGGCCGAGCGCAGCTCTTCGCCCGGCGCCAGGGGGTCACGCCCACGAACGACCTCGCCGCCGCCCTCGCGAGCGCGGCAGTCGTCATCACGTGCACCACGCGGCTCAGCATCAGCGTCGAGGACGTGCCGGCCGGAACCCGCGCGCTCATCGTCGACCTAGGCCTGCCGCGCAACGTCGACCCCGCCGTCGGCGCCCTCGACGGCATCGCCCTGCTCGACCTCGAGACCATCCGCCTGCACGCCCCGCTCGTGCACTGGTCGGCCGAAGAGGATGCCCGGGCCGTCGTCGACGCCGCGGCGCACGCCTACGTGACCGCCGCCTCGGTCGAACCCGCCGTGGTGGCGCTGCGCGAGCACGTGCTCGGCGTCGTGCAGGCCGAGATCGACCGCGCTCGCGCTCGTGGCGACGACGGCCGGGTCGAGGAGGCGCTGCGGCACCTCACGAGCGTGCTGCTGCACACGCCCTCGACGCTCGCCCGGCGGCACGCCGCGGCCGGTCGGGGCGAGCAGGTCATCGAGGCCGTGCGCACCCTCTACGGCATCGAACTGAGCGAGTCTGCCGAGACGGCACGCGATCAGACCGTCGCGCGCTCGAGCAGCGCGAGCAGCGCCAAGCCGTAGGCCTCGGGCGCCGAGACGCTCTCGAAAACCCGCTCGGCGTCATCCATCCCGATCCTGACCCGATAGCCCTCGTCAGTGCGATCGAGCGCGCGGAACGCCGTGCGCAGCAGGTCGCGCAACTGGTCCTCGCGCGGCAGCCACAGGGTGTCATCGACCTCGACCGAGTCGAGCGCCCACTCCGTCGTGCCGTTGAATCCCAGCGCCGTGCCGGTGGGGTACTCATGGGCTTCGATCGTGAGCTCGCTGACCGTGAAGATGTCGGCGTCGAACTCGTGCCGATCGATCTGAAAGCGATCACCCGAGGCGGGCTTCCAGCGCAGACCCGCGTCGCGCAATTGCCGTGCGAGACCCGTGCTGATCATGCGCACATGGTGACACGCGCACCCGAGTGTGCGATGAACGCGTGCGGGGTGCGGGATGCTCGGCGCTCGTCAGTGCACAAACTCGAGCAGGTCGAGCCCGAACGCGCGCAGGGCATCGATCACCCGGAGGCGCCGCGCCAAATCGGTGTCATCGAAGTGCACCGAGACCGCGTAGGCCACGCCCGAGCGAGGGCCACGCAGAATGCCGGCCTCGCTGCGCACGCCCACGTCGGTGCCGGTCTTGTTGACCATCCACGTGTTGTGCTCGACGCCGCGATGCGAGAACGGGTCGCGGCCAAAGGCACTTGCGACCATCGAGAGGTCGGCGTTGAGCGAGAGCCAACTGAGCACGCGCTGACTCGTGATCGGGTCGATGATGTGGCCGTTCGCGAGCGCCTGAAAGAGCCACGCGAGCTCGGCCGTTGAGCCGACGGAGAGTTGGGGGGCATCGTCGGGGCCGCGCACATCGCGCACGCGGTCGAGCAAGGCCGTGCGCACGAGCCCGAGCTTCTCGGTGCGCGAGCGCACGGCGTCGAGCCCGACGTGCCGCAAGAGCACGTTGGTCGCGAGATTGTCGCTCGTCGCTCCGACGAGAGCCGCGAGGTCGGCGATCGGAAAAGCGGGAGCCTGCAGGTGCTGCCAAATGCCGCTGTCGGCCACGGCATCCTGAACCGACCGATCGGCGATGGCAAAGTCGCTCACGCTGCGATCGGTGAGGCGAGCGCTCACTTCGATGAGCAACAGAATCTTGCCGATGCTCGCCGTGGGCAGCACGATGCGCTCGTCGACGGCGAAGACGCTTTCGCCCGACTCGAGGTCGACAACGGCGACCGACACGCGAGCGCCCTCGTAGGCAACGGCCCCGAGCGAGCGGTAGGCCGCACGAAAGCTCGGCTCGCGCACGTCAGAAAGATGGCGCGCTCGTCTCGGGGTGCCCGCGCGAGCACCCCGATCACGAAGCAGCGGACCGTCTACCAAATGGTGACCCGTTCGTCGGGGGCGAGCCACAGGGCATCGTTGGGCGTCACATCAAACGCGTCATAGAAGGCGTCGATGTTGCGCACGATTTGGTTGCAGCGGAACTCGTTGGGCGAGTGCGGGTCGATCGACAGCAGCCGCAGTGCTTCTTCGGGACGAATCGCGATCTGCCAGGCCTGCGCCCACGACAAGAAGAACCGCTGGGCGGCCGTAAACCCGTCGATCACAGGAGGCTCGGCGCCGTCGAGCGACAGCAGGTAGGCCTTCCACGCGATACCGAGTCCACCGAGGTCGCCAATGTTCTCGCCGATCGTCAGTGCGCCGTTGACGTGGTGCCCCGGCGTCTCGGCCGGCTCGAGAGCGTCGTACTGCGCGATGAGCGACGCGGTGCGCTCCTCGAACGCGGCGCGGTCGGCCTCGGTCCACCAGTCATGCAGACGACCGTCGCCATCGAAGCGCGATCCCTGGTCGTCGAAACCGTGCCCGATCTCGTGGCCGATGACCGCGCCGATGGCGCCGTAGTTGGCCGCAGCATCCCGACCCGCATCGAAAAACGGGAACTGGAGGATGGCCGCGGGAAACACGATCTCGTTGAAGCCCGGGTTGTAGTAGGCGTTGACCGTCTGCGGGGTCATGAACCATTCATCGCGATCGATGGGTGAACCGATCTTCTTGAGCTCGCGCGCAAACTCAAACTCACCCGCGGCCTGCACATTGGCGAGCAGGTCGGTGGCGTCGATCTCGAGGCTCGAGTAGTCGCGCCAGCGCTCGGGGTAGCCAATCTTGGGCGTGAACTTCGCGAGCTTGTCGAGGGCGCGGGCGCGCGTCTCGGGGGTCATCCACTCGAGCGTTTCGATGCTCTGGCG
>NZ_JANRKZ010000084.1:0-6081 GCF_033763155.1 Microcella sp. | reverse complement strand
CGCGGCGCGCGGGCGGCAGCGACTGTCTGGCACCTTTCGTGCGGCGGTGTTCGGGGCCAACGACGGTCTCGTGAGCAACCTCGCGCTCGTCATGGGCATTGGTGCGGCGGGCCTCGGACCGTCAGCGGTGCTGCTCACCGGCCTCGCGGGGCTTCTTGCCGGAGCGCTCTCGATGGGCGCCGGTGAATACGTCTCGGTGCGGTCGCAGCGCGAACTGCTCGATGCCTCCACACCGGACCCCGAGGCCCACACCGCGTTGCCGCATCTGGACGTGGACGCCAACGAGCTGGCGCTCGTCTACCGCGCCCGGGGTATGGACGAGGCGGAGGCGGTCGAGCATGCCCGCAGCATCCTCGCCGACTACGACCCCGTGGCGGCCTCGGCTCGGGCCGCCGAAGCGGAGGCCGAACAGCACGAGGCGATTGGCTCAGCGTGGGGTGCCGCGCTGTCGAGCTTTGCCTTCTTCGCCTCGGGCGCGATCATTCCGGTGGTGCCCTATTTGCTCGGCCTGCAGGGCCTCGCGGCTGTGGTCACGGCGGCGGTTCTTGTGGGGCTCGCGTTGCTCGTGACGGGGGCGATTGTGGGCGTGCTCTCAGGGGCATCGCCGCTCAAGCGGGCGCTGCGACAGCTGGCCATCGGTTACGGGGCAGCCGCGGCGACCTACCTTCTCGGGCTGGCCTTTGGCACGACCGTCGCCTGACGGTGACCCTGATCAGCCTTTTCATAGGTTGATGGGTCAGGATTGAGTGTTGGCTCCGTTGCCGACAGGGGCGAGTGCCGCCGGTGTGAATGATTCCGCCGGGCCGGGTGCTGAGACCTCCTGACCTTGTGCCGAGTGCTCGCCGTGAGCGCCGCGAGGTCGAATGCGCAATGACGTGCACTCACCGTGTCCACGGCCTGCCGGCCGCCACCAGGAAGTGTTTTTCTTCTCATGCTCCACTTCATTCACCCTGCGCTGTCGCGCGTCGCCACTCTTGACCCCTACCGGTTTCGTCACCAAGCATTGCTCGTCGCGTCACTCGCGGTTGCGGCAACTCTTCTGCTCAGCACGGGCGTGTCGGTCTCGCTCGCGACCGCAAGCGAGAGCAATGAGTCGCCTCCTGGGTCGCAGACGTTCGCAGCGGGTGCAGAGCTTGCAACCGCTGACGCTGTCGCTCAAACCAGCGGGGCTGAGGTTCGCGAGGTGTTCACCGTCGACGTGCGGCCGCCACTGGTGTATCCCGTCGGCGCCGACGCGCCGGTCGGTAGCCCTTTCGGACACCGCGCTGCTGCGTGCGATGCCTGTTCAACCGAGCACTTCGGTGTCGACTGGAACCCTGACTACGGCACGCCTGTCGTCTCGATCGCTGACGGGGTCGTGACCCTCATCGGTGACCCGAGCAACTCATTGGGTGTGCACCTTGAAATCACCCACGTCATCAACGGGCAGCCCATCACGAGTGTCTACGCGCACTTGCAGGCGGGATCCATTCCGTTCGTGGCCGGCGACCGAGTGCGGGTCGGAGATCAGATCGGGCTCGTCGGTACGACGGGAGTAACGACGGCGCCGCACCTCCACTTCGAGTTGCGCATCGACGGCATCGCGATCGATCCGGTTCCGTGGATGGCCGCCAACGGCGCCCAGTAGGCTCGAGCCGTGCCTCTCTCTGACGAGCAGTTTTCCGTGCTGGCAAGAGAGGTGTTCTCCGGGTCTGGCGTGGAGCTGACACGTCTCTCTCCGGCCGATGCACCCTCGCTGGTTGACCTCAATGACAGCGCGTACCCGGCGGTTCCGATCACGTCGGTTGACGCGATGCGGTCGCTTCTCGAGTTTTCTGACTGTGCCGTGGCGATTAAGCGCGACGGCCAGCTCGTCGGTTTCGTTGTCACGCTGGGTGACGGCGCGGCGTATGAGAGCGAGAACTACCAGTTCTTCTGCAGTCGCGGTGTGAGCTCTCGCTACGTCGACCGAATCGTCATTGCGGAATCAGAGCGCGGTAACGGGCTCGGAGCCGCGCTCTATGCACTGGTGTTTTCCGTTGCCCGGGCCGAAGGTCGCGCCGAGGTGACGTGTGAGGTCAATCTTGACCCGCCCAACCCCGCCAGCCTTGCGTTCCACGAGCGACTGGGATTCGCGTCGGTCGGTACGCAAGCCACGAAGGGCGGCACCGTGACGGTCAGCCTGCTCGCCGCGCCCGTCAGCGCATAGCCCACGCGTTACGCGCGTTTCTGACCCTTCGGCAACCACTCGGTGGCCAAGACGGCGGCCTGCGTTCGACGTTGCATGCCGAGCTTCGAGAGGATTCCGCTCACGTAGTTCTTGACCGTCTTCTCGGCCAGAAAGAGCCGGCCGCCGATCTCGCGGTTCGACAGGCCTTCGGCGATGAGTGCCAAGATCTCTGACTCGCGGGGAGTGAGGCCATCGAGCGGTGACGCGGGCGTAGCGGCGGTCACTCGGGCGACAACACCATCGGCGAGGGCCGGGTCGAGCAAGACGTCGCCTCGTGCGACGCGACGAATGGCATCGATGAGCCCCGTCGCGCGCACCTCTTTGAGCAAATACCCGTTGGCGCCGGCGAGCACCGCGGCAAGCACCGCCTCGTCATCGTCATACGAGGTGAGAATGAGGCACCCGATGCTCGGTCGCTCTGACTTCACGTCGCGGCACACATCAATTCCGCTGCCGTCAGGAAGCCGCCCATCGAGAACGGCAACCGTCACGTCCGCCGCGAGAATCGCCTCGGCCGCACCGGTCGCTACTCCTGCCTCACCGACGACGGTGATGCCGTCTTCGTGTTCGAGCAGGTCAGCGATGCCTCGACGCACGATTTCGTGATCATCGAGAAGAAAGACGCGGATGGGTTCAGTCATCGTGCCTCCCAGGGTACGCTCCAGCGCACGAGAGTTCCGTGCGGCACGACGGGCTCAATCGTGAACGTTCCGCCACGCTCATGGGCGCGCGCAGCGAGATTGGCGAGTCCGCTTCGTCGATCAGTCTCGGGCATGCCGACTCCGTCATCGCGCACGATGACGTCGACCTGCGCGCCCCGCACCGCCACACTTGCTTCGATCAGCGTTGCCTGCGCGTGCCGAACGGCGTTCGACACCGCCTCGCGCATGACGGCCGTCACTTCATCGCCTAAGCCGAGGTTGAGCAACGTGTCGACAGGGCCGCTGAACTCGAGCCGGGAGTCGACCGACTCGCCTTCGAGCGTTTCGCGAACGAGCGTGTTGATGCGCGCGCGCAGGCTGTAGGTGCCCGCGCTGGGGGTGGTCGAGAGCCGGTAGATGGCCTGTCGAATCTGCCGAATAGTCGAGTCGATCGCGTCGACTTGCGTGGCGATGCGAGCGCCCGTGGGCGACGATGGGTCACCCACCACGCTCTGTAGCGACAATCCGACGGCAAAGAGGCTTTGGATGACGTGATCGTGCAAGTCGCGCGCAATGCGGTCGCGTTCATCGGTCAGCGCGAGCCACTGCTCGTCGATTCGAGCCTGAGCGAGCTCGCGCGCGATGGCCACAGACCGCCCGAATCGAGTAACGGTCTCGCGGTCCGCTTCGGTGAACGGATGCCCGTGGGGCCCGCGCGCAATCGCGAGTCCGCCGGCCGCGCGGTCGGCGCTGCCCTGCACGGGCACGACAAGCACAGGTCCGAGCTGCGCTTCGTTGGCCTGCTGGCGCAGTGCGAGTTCGGCGCCCTGTGCACCGTCGTCAACAGCATCCACCACGGCCACATACGGCGCCTCGGTGAGTTCGCGCACCGATTGCGCGATCGCGTCGAGATCGTCAGGGCCCACCTCGCCCGCAAGCAGGCGTTGCGTCAGGCGCTCCGATGCGGCGAGCCAGCGGCGGTCTTCTTGCGACTGTTCATACAGTCGCGAGTTCGCAATCGCCGTGCCCGCCATCGCTGCGAGCGCCACGATGATGGCTTCGTCGATGTCGTCAAACGGTCCGCTGTCGTGTTCCGTCAGGTACAGGTTGCCGAACACCGTGCCATTGACGTGGATGGGCACCCCGAGAAATGAGTTCATCGGGGGATGGTTCGGCGGAAATCCGACCGACCGAGCGTCACTCGACAAGTTTTCGAGCCGGATGCTGCGGCGATCGGTGATGACGGCCCCGAGAATGCCGCGACCCGTGGGGGGAGCCCCCAACTGGTGCACCTGCTCGTCGCTGAGCCCAGAGTGCAAGAAGCGTTCGAGTCCGCCGTCGGGGCCGAGCACGCCGAGAGCGCCGAAACGCGCTCCGACGAGCTCGCGGGCGACCGCGACGATGCGTTGCAAACGCGTTGTGAGATCGAGACTTTCGGTCACCGCCTCGGAGGCCGAGATGAGCAGGCCGACCCGGTGGTAGCCATCGTCGAGCCCTTCGGCCCGCTGCATGATGCGCTCGACGAGCGCATCGAGCGTGCCGGGGCTCGTGCTCACGGGGTGCCGTCGGGGTGGTTCTGCGGGTCGACCGTCGCCCGACGCGCACCACCGAGGTGCACGGGCGTGACGTCGGCAGGAGCCTCGTCTTTCACGAGCGTCGGGCGAAGCTCCACGGGAGCGATGGTCTCGTTGCGCCGCTTCGCTTGGCGCCCGCGATAGACAAGGTTGAGCACCTCGACGATGATCGCGAAAGCGATGGGGCCGTAGATGAACGCCTTGTCGACGTGAACATCGAAGCCCTCGGCGATGAGCGTCGTTCCGATAAGCACGAGGAACGCGAGAGCGAGCATCTTGACCGTGGGGTGGCGGTTCACGAAATCGCTGATGGCCTTGGCCGTGAACAGCATGAGCGTGATGGCGATGACGACCGCCGCGATCATGATCCACAGTTCATCGACCATGCCGACCGCGGTAATCACCGAATCAAGCGAGAACACGATGTCGATGAGCAGAATCTGCACGATGATGCCGGCGAAGGTCACCGATTTGCCGGTGACCTGTTGGTGCCCTTCAGCGCCCTCCAGCTTTTCGTGAATCTCGACGACGGCCTTGTAGACGAGGAAGAGACCGCCGAGGATCAAGATTAGGTCGCGGCCCGAGAACCCCATGCCCGCGAGCACGAACAGATCGTTGGTCAGGCTGATGATCCAACTGGCGGCGAAGAGCAACAGAATGCGCATGATCATCGCAAGCGAAAGCCCCACGATGCGTGCTCTGTTTTGCTGCTCGGGCGGGAGTTTGCTCGCCAAGATCGAGATGAAAATGACGTTGTCGATTCCGAGAATGATCTCGAGCACGAGCAACGTTGCGAAGGCCACGAGCAACTCGGGCGAGAAGACAAACTCCATGACGCGATCCTAAGCGACGGGGCATACACTTCTCGCGTACACGGGAGTCCGGTGAACCGGGCTGAGAGGAAGCGCACTCACGCTTCGACCGTCGAACCTGATCCGGATCATGCCGGCGCAGGGAGGACTTCTCGCACCCGTGCCGACCGAATTCGCGGGTACGAAGGCCGTGCCCGCGCACAGCGAAAGGCACGATTCTTATGGTCAGCACCGCAGCATCCACCCCCACCCGCCCCGTTCTGCAGTGGCGTGTCGTCGACATCGTGATCGCGAGCGTTCTCGGCGTCGCCGGTGGGCTCGTCATGACACTGTGGAACCTCGTCTATGCGCCCGTCACGGCGCCGCTTGAAGTCGCTCTGCCGGGCCTGCAAGCCCTGCTGTATGCCGTGTGGCTGTTTCCGGCGGTTCTCGTGGGCCTCGTCGTGCGCAAGCCCGGGGCAGCGATCTACGGCGAACTGGTCGCGGCGTCGGTCTCGGCGCTGCTCGGCGGAGTGTGGGGCTGGACGGCCCTCGCCTGGGGTCTCGTGCAGGGGCTCGGCGCCGAGATCGTGTTTGCGATCTTGCTCTACCGCGCCTGGGGTCTCGTGCCCGCCGTGCTCGCTGGTCTGGGCGCGGGCGCGGGCATGGTCGTGATGGATCTGACGTTCTACTACTCCGGAACGCGCCCCGAGTTCATGGCGGTGTATGCCGTGAGTGCGCTGATCTCGGGTGGCCTCATTGCCGGTCTGGGCAGTTGGGTGATCGTTCGCGCGCTCGCGCGCACCGGTGCTCTCGCCCGGTTCGCCGCGGGGCGCGAAGGGAACGGCCGATCCGTGACAGCGGGG
>NZ_JANRKZ010000083.1:0-7023 GCF_033763155.1 Microcella sp. | reverse complement strand
GTGGCAATAACCGTGCCTGGTACCATCGCGTCGCCATCGGCGAGGTGTCGCTCGACGACGAGTGTGGGGTCGACGCGCGTGAACGCGAGCTCGAGCGGCAGCCCACCGGCAAAGACGCCGTCGACTCGGCTCACGATGCGCGCGGTCGCGGTGGCGTTCGAGGGGATGGCGGCTTCGCTCGTTGCGTCGCCCCAGGGGGCGTCTTCCGCGAGAGCGCGATCGACGATGTCGGTCACGCCTGCGAGCGTGAGCCCCTGCAGGTCGTCGGTCATGCGGGGACCTCCTCGACGATCACGGAGGCGTCGGCCGATCGGCTCCAGCCTGCGGCTGCCCCGCCGGGGCGCACGACCACGCGACGCACGCGCTGCGTGGGGTCGGTGTCGGTGAAGTCGTGGCGCCAGTGCGCGCCGCGTGACTCGGTGCGCGCGAGCGCGGCGGCAGCCGTCAGGCGTGCGAGCGGCAACAGCGAGCGAGATTCGTCGTCGGCGGGGTGGGCAGCCGCGAGCTCTCGAGCAAGCTCGGTCATTTCGTCGCCCGTGCGCTCGAGACCGAGTGCCTGCCAGGCCCGATCACGGATGCGGTCGGCCGTCATCGCGGCGCCCCCATTCGCAAGGGCGTCGTCGGCCGTGGCGGTGACGACGGGAACCGGAGTATCGAGCTCACCTGCCGATGCTGCGCCGGGTGCTGCCGAGCTCGGCAACGGCAGCGCGGGCACCGAGCCGGCGGCGCCGACGGTGTCACCGGCGCGCCATCCCACGACGAGAGCTTCGAGCAGCGAGTTCGAGGCGAGGCGGTTGGCGCCGTGCACGCCCGTCGACCCGGTTTCGCCCACAGCGAACAGGCCCGGAACCGTCGTGCGGCCATCCATATCGGTCAGGGCGCCACCCATGGCGTAGTGCGCTGCGGGGGTGACGGGCACGGGTTCGCGAGCCCAGTCCACACCCGTGGCGCGCACGAGAGCGTCGATGGTCGGGAAGCGCGCGGCGAGCACATCGGCGCCGAGCATGGTGGCGTCGAGAAGCACCGGTTGGCCATCCTGTGCCCGCATCTGACGGGCGATGGCTCGCGCCACGATGTCGCGCGGCGCGAGCTCGGCCCGCGGGTCGACATCGAGCATGAAGCGGCGACCCTCGGCGTCAAGCAGCGTCGCGCCTTCGCCGCGCACGGCCTCTGAGACGAGCCCGCCGCCCGACAGCACCGTGGGGTGAAACTGCACGAATTCGAGGTCGGCGATCGCGGCGCCAGCGGCGTAGGCCAGAATCACGCCATCGCCCGTCGAAACCGGGGGGTTGGTCGTGTGGCGGTAGAGCCGACCGTTGCCGCCCGTCGCGAGCACAACGGCATCGGCGTCTACGCTCTCGACCCCGTTCGGCCCTTCGACGACAGCCCCCGCGATCGCACCGTCGCGAACGATGAGCGACACCGCCCGCGCGAATTCTCGAGCACGGATGCGCCCCTCGCGCACGGCGGCAGCCAACGCTGTCTCGATTACGCGCCCGGTGGCGTCGCCGCCCGCATGCAGCACGCGAGCGACCGAGTGCGCGGCCTCGAGCCCGCGGGCCCAGTCGCTCACCTCGGTGTACGGCGCAACGGCACCCGCCGCAGGGTCGAAGGCCACCCCGAGTGCAACAAGGTCGTGCACTCGGGCGGGCCCCTCGCTGCAGAGCACGTCGACGGCCGCGGGATCACTCAGCCCGGCCCCGGCGATGAGCGTGTCTCGCGCGTGCAGCGCGGCCGAGTCGTCGGGAAAAACGGCCGCGGCAATGCCGCCTTGAGCCCAGGCGGTTGACCCGGCCGTCAGCACATCTTTCGTGACGATCGTCACATCGTGGCGACGGGCCGCGCGCAGCGCAGCGACGAGGCCGGCCATGCCGCTACCGATGACGAGAATGTGGGCCATGGTTTAGTCCCTCGGCTTCGCGGCGAGCATGCGCTCAAGAGCGAGCTTGGCGTCGGCCTGCACGCCCGCGTCGACGACGATCTCGTTGACGACGCGACCGGCGACGAGTTCTTCGAGCACCCACGCGAGGTAGCCCGGGTGGATGCGGTACATCGTCGAGCACGGGCAAATGACGGGGTCAAGGCAGAAGATCGTGTGTTGCGGGTATTCGGCCGCGAGCCGGTTGACCATGTTCACTTCGGTGCCGATCGCGAAGGTCGTGGGCTCGGTTGCGCCCGCGACGGCACGCCGGATGTAGTCGGTCGAGCCCGCTTCGTCGGCCGCATCCACGACCTCCATGGGGCACTCGGGGTGCACGACGACGCGCACGCCGGGGTGATCAGCACGCGCTTGCTCGACCTGGGCAACCGTGAAGCGCTTGTGCACGCTGCAGAAGCCGTGCCACAACACGACGCGCGCGTCGAGCAACTGCTGCTCGGTCGAGCCGCCGAGCGGCTTGCGCGGGTTCCACATGGGCATCTGCTCGAGCGGCACTCCCATGGCCTTTGCCGTGTTGCGACCCAGGTGCTGATCAGGGAAGAACAGCACGCGCTGCCCGCGCTCAAAGGCCCACTCGAGCACGGTCTTCGCGTTCGACGAGGTGCAGACGATGCCGCCGTTGGCGCCGCAGAACGCCTTGAGGGCGGCGGACGAGTTCATGTAGGTGACCGGGATGATCGGGGCGCGGCCCTCGGCGTCCGGCTCGGCACCGTAGACGGCGAGCAACTCATCCCACGCCGCTTGCACCGAGTCGATGTCGGCCATGTCGGCCATCGAGCATCCGGCGGCCAGGTTCGGCAAGATCACGCGCTGCTCGTCGCGCGCGAGGATGTCGGCGGTCTCGGCCATGAAGTGCACGCCGCAGAACACGATGTATTCGGCATCGGGCTTGGTGAGCGCGGCGCTGGCGAGCTGGAATGAGTCGCCGAGGAAGTCAGCGTGCTGAACGACCTCATCGCGTTGGTAGAAGTGGCCGAGGATCACGAGGCGGTCGCCGAGGGCCTCTTTCGCGGCACGGATGCGCGCGTGCAGCTCGTCGTTTGAGGCGTCTTGGTACTCGCGCGGTAGCGCACCCTGACGAGGCGAGCCGGTCGGGATGACGTCGTGCATCGACGAGCCGGGGCCATAGCCGGGGGTCGCGTCGAACGCCCATGGACCCTGGTCGAGCTCGGGCGTGCAGGTCTCGCCCGGCGCCTGCCCGTTCGTGATGAGGCGGATGGTCGTGGCGACGGAGGCGTCGATGGTGGTCATGCCGAGATCCTTGCGAGTGCGGTGGTGCCGGATGGTGGGGTCTTGGTCAGGGGGCCAGCGTCGACGAGTTCGACGTCGCCCGTGTAGCGGTAGAGGCGCGGCGGACGGTGACGGCCGCCCGTGACGACCTCGCCCGTGGGTTCGATGACGCCGCTCGTCTCCATCTGCCGACGGAAGTTGGCGGGGTCGAGGGGCTTTTGCAACACGGCCTCGTAGACCTCGCGCAGCTCGGCGAGGGTAAACCGCGGGCCGAGGAAGGCGTGGGCGATGCGCGAGTATTCCATCTTGGTGCGCAAGCGCCAGAGCGCGTAGTCGACGATGAGGTTGTGGTCGAAGGCGAGATCGGGCAGGTCGTCGGCCGGGAACCATCGCACGTTGTCGCCGAGCGTCACACGCTCGGCCTCATCGGGTCGCACGAGAGCCCAGTAGACGATCGAGACCATGCGTTGGTCGGGCGAGCGGTCAACATCGCCGAAGGCATAGAGCTGCTCAAGGTAGGTCGGCTCGAGGCGCGTCGTCTCGCCGAGGTTGCGGCGTGCGGCCCCTTCGAGGCTCTCGTCAGTGAGCACCATGCCGCCGGGCAGCGCCCAGCGCTGGAAGAACGGCTCGCGCGTGCGCCGCACGAGCGGAAGCCACACTTGCGGCGCCCCGGTCTCGTCGGCACGCAGCGCGAAGATGACGGTCGACACGGCGAGCCCAATCGCTGTCGTGCTGGTCATGGATGCTCCTTCCGCTCGACCACGTTCTGCCGCGTTACCCGTTGTTAAAGTCAGGGTGACCTGAAGGCAGTTTAGCACTTCGGGTATGAGTGACACGAACAGGAGTCGTGCGCGGTTTGGGCGCGGGTGACGGCGCGGAGGGCATCCACCACGAGAATGGACCCCGTGGACGAGGTCTTCGTAATCCCCCTCTGGGTCGACTTGCTCGCGGTCGGCATCGGCGCTCTGCAAGGTGCGCTCTTCGCGGCGCAGTTTCGCGACCGTCGGCTCGACTGGCTCGGCGTCGCGATTATCGGCATCGTCGTGGGATTCGGCGGCGGTCTTCTGCGCGACCTGCTGCTCGATGTGCCGCTCGCTCCCCTGCAGTCGAACTGGTACGTCGTGGTGGCCACGGGCGCGGCATTGCTCGGCATGTTGCTCGAGCGGGTGTTTCGGCGCCTCAATCGCTTCATCACCGTGCTCGATGCCCTGACGATCGGGCTCTTCGGTGCCATCGGCACGACCAAGGCGCTCGCTCTCGGCCTGCCCGAAGTCGCCGCCGTCTTCGTCGGCGTGCTCGCGGCTGTGGGCGGCTCGATTCTGCGCGACCTGCTGCTCAACCTGCCCATCGCACTCATGCACGTGGGCTCTCTCTATGCCGTGGCCGCCGCGGCTGGGTCGAGCACGATCGCGGTGCTGCTCGCTCTCGACGTCGATGTGCTCGTCGCGGGCATCATCGGCGTGGCCTTGACCTTCGGCGTTCGTGTGGCCTCGGTACTCTTCGGCTGGAGCCTGCCCGAGCAGCGCGCGATCACACGGTTGCCCAAGCTACCGAGCCTGCCGAAGCGCAGTCGTGCTGATGCGGATGCTGAGGCCGCGGTCGATCGTGGGCGCACGGTCACGACGGCCACGGGTGTCATCCACTTGCACCCGACCACCTCGTCGATTCCCGTCGTGGGCTCTGAGCCCCGCACCCGCCGCCGCTCCCCCATTCCCGGTGCGAGCCAATCGCGCCGCTAGCCCCCCGAGGAGGATTCTGCTGTGACCCTGTTGATCACCGGAGGCACGGGAACCCTGGGCCGACCCACCGTCGACGGACTGCGCGCGACAGGAGTCGAGCCGCGCATCCTGAGTCGCCGGCCCGGAGCCGATCACGTCGTCGCCAACCTGCAGTCGGGCGCGGGCCTCGCCGCGGCACTCAGTGGCGTCGACACCGTGCTGCACCTCGCGACCAATCGGCGGTCGGATGTTCGCGCGACGCAGAACCTCCTGCATGCCGCCCGCGCCGAGGGTGTGCAGCACCTCGTGTATCTGTCGATCGTGGGCGTCGACGCTGTGCCGCTCGGCTACTACCGCGCGAAGCTCGCGTGCGAGCAGATGGTTGCTGACTCGGGTCTGCCGCACACGATTCTGCGCGCCACCCAGTTTCACGACTTCGTCGCGGGATTCTTCCGCGCCCAACGTCGCCTGCCCCGCGTGACGACGTTCGACGTTCCGTTTCAACCGATCAGCACCGAGGCCGTGGCCGCGCGACTGGGTGAGCTCGTCAGCGCCGCACCCGCACACGGCCGGGTCGATGACCTCGGCGGCCCCGAGTCGTTGCCCATGGCCGAGCTTGCTCGGCAGTGGCTGGCCGCGCGCGGCGTCGCACCCGAGGCCGCGGCGCGGCGGGTTGTCGAGTGGCACGCGCCCGGAAAGCTCGTCGGCGCCTACCGGGCAGGGTTGCACACGACCGGGGTGCCCGGGCCGGGCATCCGGTTCGCCGAATGGGCGGAAACGACGGCTCGCTAGCTCGCGTTGACGAGAGTGCGGTCGGGGCTTTCGAGGCGAATCGCCCGGTTCACGGCCGAGACGACGGCCTTGAGCGACGCGGTCGAGATATCGGGGTCGATGCCGACACCCCAGAGGGTGCGACCGTTGACCTCGAGCTCGACGTACGACGCCGCGTGGGCATCCCCGCCAGCGCTCAGCGCGTGCTCGACGTAGTCGAACAGGCGAATGGCAATGCCCTGCCCCTGCATCATGCTGAGGAATGCCGCGATCGGACCGTTGCCGGTCGCCTCGATCGCGGCGATGTCCTCTCCGTCGCGCAACGTCGCCGTCAACTGAGTGGTGCCCGTCATGTCGCTCGCCGTGCGCGTCGAGAGCAGCTCGAAACGACCCCATTTCGCGTCGGGATCGGTTGAGGGCAAGTACTCGTCTTGGAAGATCGCCCAGATCTGCTCGCTCGTGACCTCGCCACCTTCGGCGTCAGTCTTCGCCTGCACGACACCGCTGAACTCGATCTGCAATTTGCGCGGCAGGTCGAGAGCGTGATCGGTCTTGAGTAGGTAGGCGACGCCGCCCTTGCCCGACTGCGAGTTGACGCGGATGACGGCCTCGTAGGTGCGGCCGAGGTCTTTCGGGTCAACCGGCAGGTAAGGCACGCCCCACACGAGCTCGTCGACGTGCTTGCCCTCGGCCTCGGCCCGGGCGGCCATCGCCTCGAAGCCCTTCTTGATGGCGTCTTGGTGGCTGCCGCTGAACGCCGTGTAGACGAGGTCGCCGGCCCAGGGGCTGCGCTCGTGCACCTTGAGCTGGTTGCAGTATTCGGCCGTGCGCTTGATTTCGTCGAGGTCGCTAAAGTCGAGGTGCGGGTCGATGCCCTGCGTGAAGAGGTTGATGCCGAGGGCGACGAGGTCAACGTTGCCCGTGCGCTCGCCATTGCCGAAGAGGCAACCTTCGATGCGGTCGGCTCCGGCCATGTAGCCCAGTTCGGCGGCGGCGACGGCCGTGCCGCGGTCGTTGTGCGGGTGCAGGCTCAGAATCACCGAGTCGCGGCGGGCAAGGTGGCGGTTCATCCACTCGATCGAGTCGGCATAGACGTTAGGGCTCGCCATCTCAACCGTCGCCGGCAAGTTGATGATGAGCTGACGCTCGGGGGTCGGGGCGAGCTGGTCAATGACGGCGTTGCAGACCTCGAGGGCGGTTTCTAGCTCAGTGCCCGTGTAGCTTTCGGGGCTGTACTCGTAAAAGACCTCGGTCTCGGGCACGGTCGCCTCGTACTGCTGGCACCACCGCGCACCCTGCAGCGCAATCTCTTTCACACCCTCGATGTCGGTGCGGAATACCACCTCGCGCTGCAGCACGCTCGTC
>NZ_JANRKZ010000082.1:0-2379 GCF_033763155.1 Microcella sp. | reverse complement strand
CGCGGCCTCAGCGTCATCCGCGGTCTTGGCGACCTTGACGCCACCGGCCTTGCCGCGGCCACCGGTCTTGACCTGTGCCTTGACGACCGTGACGCCACCGATCGACTCGGCAGCAGCGCGAGCCTCCTCGGGGGTGTCGGCGATGATGCCCTGCAGCACGGGAACACCGTGCTTCTCGAAGAGGTCTCGGGCCTGATACTCGAAAAGATCCACGCTGCTTGTCCCATCCGCGTGCGAAAAGAGAAAGTGAAGAGTCGCGGTCGGTCTCGGTGCCGTGGTTTCTCTCGACAGAGATATTTCTCGATATCGAGACACATCGCAGGCTCTACTGTAGCGGGGCGCAGTAGCGCCCACTGACCTGCTGAGCGGCCTACCGCACGTCGTCGCGGCGCGCGATGAGCATCGTCACGTCATCGCTACTGGTGCCACGAGCACGGGCGCGAATCGCCTCGATGATCTCCCACGGGTCTTTCGCGAGCAGAGCAAGGGCAACAAGGTTGTCGAGCGATCGCAACGAGCCGTCATAGAGGTCGAGCACACCATCGCTCACCACGATGAGCGTGTCACCCGGAGCAAGTGTCGTCGTCTGCAGGGGCCACACCGTCTCGGGGTCAACCCCGAGCGGAGGGGCGTTCGACCGCAGTCGCTCAGAGCTGCCATCGGCGCGCGCGATGATCGAGAGGCCGTGGCCCGCATCCACATAGCTCAGCTCACCCGAGTCCATATCGAGTCGCGCGTGAAACGCTGTGACGAAGACCCCGGCGTTATTGAGGTCAATCGTGAGGGCCGCCGACGCGGCGTCGATCGCGCCCGCGACGTCGGCAAATCGAGCGGCGGACCGCAGCACGGCGCGCACGGTCGCCGCGATGATCGAGGCACCGATTCCCTTTCCCATGGCATCGGCGAGCGTGAGCGCGGCGCCTTCTCCCACCGGGTACCAGTCATAGAAGTCTCCGCCGACGGCACGCGCCGGAATACAAACGCCGCCGATCTTCCACCCGGGCATGCTCAAGAGTTGCTGCGGCAGCAAACCCTGTTGCACTTCGGATGCTCGGCTGAGCTCTTGGCTCACCGTCAACTCTTGCTGCACCCAACCGGCGAGGTCGCGCAGCATCTCGGTCTCGCGCGCCGAGAAGTGTCGCGGCGTCGAGTCGTAGACGCAGAACGCCCCGATGCGTTCTCCGCCGGGGGCGTACAGCGGAAAGCCCGCATAGAAGGCGAGCAGCCCCGGCACGACCTTGCTGGCGTACCGCGGATCAGCCGTCATGTCGGGGACGACAAAAGGCTCGTTGCCCTGAATCGTGACCGTGCACATTGAGCCTTCGCGCGTCATCTCGACCGGTCCTGCACCCGAGACAGACTTAGCCCACTGGCGATCACCATCGATGAAGTTCACCGCCGCGGTCTCGACGCCAAAGAGCTGACGCGCGAGTCGCGTGACGCGATCAAAGCGTTCTTCGGGCGCGGTGTCGAGAATGCCCATGTCGTCGAGGGCACGTTGCCTCGCCATCTCATCGATGACACCCGAGATCGAGATCGAGGGCATGGCCTTGCGCCCACGCTTCGAACGAGGAGACCGTCGGGCCCGCACGACCGTCCAGTAGTTGACGCCGTCAACGCGCTGGTGCTCGACGCTATCGTTGAGCGCTTGCATGATGGGCAGCCCGCGGCCGCGTTCCGACAGCTGGTCGGGCATGCTGCGATCGCTGAGGTCGACGTGCTCGACAGAACCCTCGTCGGTGGCGGTCGCCTCGATGCGGTCGTCAGAGACCACGACCGTCAACGTAAAGCGAATGGCCTGACCCCGGTTGGCGTGCTCAATGACATTGGCCGTGAGCTCGACGATCGACAGCTCTGCCGCCATGCGGTCAGCAGGATCGAGTCGAGGAGTCTGCGCCCAGATCGAGGCAAGCAGATCGTGAACAGTGTCAACGGTGTCGGGCGGGCTGCTCAAGCGCAGCGTGCGCGACACGATTTCAGGCATGGGGGAACGCGTCGCCGACTGTGTCGTAGCTCTTGAGCACCGAGCCCATGTTGGTGAGCTCGAGCACGAGCTGTGCTTGCTCGGCGGGGCGCACAAGTCGCAAGTCGCCGCCGGATGCCCGCACGGCCTTGAGCCCCGACACGAGTGCACCGAGCCCCGACGAGTCGAGAAACACGACTTGCGAGAGGTCAACGGCAACGTTGGGGTGGTTCGAGTCGATGGCGGACTCGATGGCCTCACGCATGCGGGCGGCCGTCACCATGTTGAGTCGACCGCCAACCGTCACCTCGGCAACACCGAATGGGTGATGCACCACTGTGATCTCCATCGAGCCCCCTCCGAAATGCGGTCAGTTCATTATGGCGCTGGAAGGCCGCTAGAGCTTTTCGATCGGG
>NZ_JANRKZ010000081.1:0-15939 GCF_033763155.1 Microcella sp. | reverse complement strand
CGTGGCGGGCCTCGACCCCGCACTCGAAGAAGCGGGTCGCGACCTCTATGGCAGCCCGACTCAGGTGTTCTGGCGCATCACGTTCCCCATGCTCCTGCCGGGAATCGTGGCGGCTGCTCTGCTGTCGTTCGCACTGAGTTTCGATGACTTCATCATCACGAACTTCAACCGAGGGGCTGACGTCACCTTCCCGAGCTACGTCTACACGGCGGCCGCTCGAGGAATTCCGGCGGAAGCCAATGTCATCGCTTCGGCCGTGTTCTTCTTGGCGATTGCCTTCGTCTTGATCGCGCAGCTGACGGCGGCTGCTCGACGCCGACAACTCGCCAAGGCCGGCTAGGTCTCAGCGAAAAGGCGGTCGTCGGCGTGGCGGATGCTCACGCGGCGATCGCCTCTGCCGTCGCGTGTCTCAGCCGACACTGACGATGAGGGCTCCCGCCAAAGCGTCTCCGGCGAAGACCTTCTCGCTCGTGAGCTCGATAAGGTCGTGGGCCGCGTCGGTTGCAATCGCGCCGACGCTGGCGAGCAGAGCAAGAGCAACCGGTGTTGTAGCGCGCATGGAGCCGTCAAGAACCTTGACCGCAACGGCGGTGCCCTCCGTCGTGCCGATAACGACGACCCCTTCGGCGCCGAGCTTGGCGATGCCCCCGAGTCGTTCGATGACCATCGTGTTGGCCCGACCGGTGCCATCGATGGCCCAGGGTTCAGCGGCGACCGCTGCCATCAGCTGCTGTGCCTCGGGAGTTGAGCCCGAAGCCACGCGCGCGATTGCTGTCGCGAGAGCTGCGAGTGACGTGGCGTGCAAAGGGGCGCCGCAGCCGTCAAACGCGGTGCCATGCACGGGTTCGCCGGTGAACCGCTCGACCGCGTCAGTGACGTGACGTTGCACCGGATGCGCGGGGTCGAGGTAGTGGTCGGCGTCGCCGCCGGCGGCGTCGCTCGCCCGCAAGAAGCCTGCGTGTTTACCCGAGCAGTTCATCGTGATCCGCGTCGCGGGAAGGCCCGCTGCCTGGCGGGCAGCGCGTTCCGCGAGGCCGAGCGGCCACTGTGCGGGGCACTGCAGGGCGTGCCCATCGCGCCCGTCGTCGCGCAGCATCCGTTCGACGACAGCGAGATGGTCGGGGCTTCCGCAGTGGCTCGCGCTCGCGAGCACGAGTTCGTCGTCGGTGAAGCGTGCACCAAGTTCGAGCATGGCGATCGCCTGCACAGGCTTGAGCGACGAGCGCGGATAGATCGTGGCGTGCACGTCGCCCACTGCCCGAAGAATCGCACCCGAAGCATCGACAACGGCGGCAGCGCCGAGGTGCCGCGATTCGATGAGTCCCGAGCGCTCGATGCGCGCAAGCTCGACCGTTCCCGACACCTCGAGTGGTCGAGCGCCCTCGAGTGCCATGGCTCGGCTAGCCAGAGAGTGCGGCGTCGAGAACCTCGACAGCCTCGAGCAGCAGCTCGTCGCTAATGGTGAGCGGCGGCAAGAAGCGAATCACGTTGCCGTAGGTGCCCGCGCTCAACAGCAGCACACCCTGTTGCGCGGCCGCCGCGACGGCGCGCGAGACGATCGCGGCGTCAGGCTCGTGCGTCTCGGGGTCGAGAAACTCGATGGCAAGCATGGCGCCGATGCCGCGCACCTCGGCGATGCGCGGCTGCTTCGCCGCAAGTGCCTCGAGCGCGGGGCGCAGTACGGTCTCGATGTGTTGCGCCGCGCCGAGCAGATTTCGCTTGTCGATCTGGTCGAACACGGCGATCGCGGCGGCGCACGCAACGGGGTTGCCACCGTAGGTGCCACCGAGGCCGCCCGCGTGCGAGCTATCCATGATCTCGGCGCGGCCAACGACGCCCGCAAGCACCATGCCGCCAGCGATGCCCTTGGCCGTCGTGATCATGTCGGGAACGATGTCGAAGTGCTCACTCGCGTAGTACGCGCCCGTGCGGGCAACACCCGACTGCACTTCGTCGGCGATGAACACAACACCGTTGGCGCGGCACCACTCGACGAGCGCGGGCAGGTAGCCCTCAGCGGGCACGATGAATCCGCCCTCGCCCTGAATGGGCTCGACAACGAGGCACGCAAGGTCATCAGCACCCACGCGCTTTTCGAGGTAGGAGATCGTGCGTCGTGCGGCCTCGGCCCCCGAGAGTCCGTCGTGCAGCGGGTACGAGCTAGGCGCGTGATAGACGTTGCTCGCGAACGGTCCGAAGCCTAGGTTGTAGGGCATGGCCTTGAAGTTCATGGCCATGGTCAGGTTGGTGCGGCCGTGATACCCGTGGTCGAGCACCGCAACGCCCGCGCGGCCCGTGTGCTTGCGGGCAATCTTGACGGCGTTTTCGAGGGCCTCGGCGCCCGAGTTGACGAGCACGACCTTCTTGGCGTGATCACCCGGGGTGTGCTGCACGAGCAGTTCGGCAACGCGCACGTATTGCTCATACGGAGTGACGGTGAACAACGTGTGCGTGACCTTGGCCACCTGTTCTTGCACAGCCGCCACGACCGCGTCGTTGGTGTGGCCAGCGCCCATGACGCCGATGCCGCCGCCCAGGTCGATGAAGTGGTTGCCGTCAACGTCGACGACGATCGCGTCGTGCGCCCGGTCGATGTAGACGGGAAGGGCCGTGCCGACACCGGCGCTCACGACCGCGAGACGGCGTTCGTGCAGCGCTTGCGACGCGGGGCCGGGAATCGCGGTGACGACGCGGCGCTCTTGAGCGACGGGTGCGTGAGCCGAACCGGTGCCCTCGAATGACGGGGCTGCGGGCGCAGAAAGGGTGTCAGTCATGGTGGGATGAGTGTACTCCCGGCCCCTGCGTTGAGCCCGGGTGCGTGAGGAGCAGGGCATGCACGATCAGCACAACTACGCCGTCGCGGTGCAGTGGACGGGAAACCGGGGCGAGGGCACGGCGACGTACCGGTCGTACGGGCGTGACCACCGCATCCATGCGGACGGAAAACAGCATGAGATCGCCGGTTCGAGCGATCGGGTCTTTCGCGGCGACCCCGACCGGTGGAATCCCGAAGAACTCGTCATCGCGGCACTGGCGCAGTGTCACATGCTCAGCTACCTGCACGTCGCCGCGGTCAATGGAATCGTCGTTGTCGACTATCGCGACGCGGCGACGGGCACGCTTCAGCAAGAGGGCGACGGGGGTCGGCTCATCGAGGCGACCCTGCGGCCAGTTGTCACGCTCGCTGCGCATCACACCGATGAGGATGCGCACCGGGCCGAGTCGCTACATCACCGGGCGAGCGAACTGTGTTTCATCGCCAACTCGGTGAACTTCGACGTTCAGCACGAGCCGACGACCCTCAGGGCGCAGTCTTAGCCCTGGCGTGGGAAGATGGGGACTTCGTGCCCGTTCCATCGTGAGGAAGCCCCCGTGCGTCGCCGTTCCGCTCTGATCTCTTCCGGCCTCAGTGCCGCGCTTCTCGTGTCGCTTGCGGCGTGTGCTCCCGGCGGCTCCGCTCCTGCCGATGGTGACTGCATTTCGTCTGGTGCTGCTTCTGAGGCCGTTTCGGTCGAGGGCGGCTTCGGCTCGGTCCCGACGATCGAATTCGATGGCCCACTGACGGCCGAGTCGACCCAGCGCACGATTCTGGAGCAGGGTTCGGGAGACGCTGCAACCAACGGCGACACCGTCGTGATCGAGTACACGGTGCTCAACGGCGAGACGGGCGGCGAACTTGCCACGACCGGCTTCTCGGGCGAGAACGCCGAGCGGTTCCCGATCGACACGCTGAGCGAGCAGCTCGTCGGTTTCTCGCTGCTGCTCGACTGCGCGACCCCCGGCACTCGCTTGGCCGGCGTGATTCCGCCCGCCGAAGGCTTCGGCGACCAGGGTGTTCCCGAGCTCAGCCTCACGGGCACCGAGTCACTCGTCTTCGTGATCGACGTTGTGAGCATCGTGCCGCCGCCCCTTGAGCGTGCTGACGGCGAGTCGCAAGAGGCGCCCGAGGGCTTCCCGACGGTTGAGCTTGCCGAGAACGGTGCGCCCACCATCACGCTTCCCGAGGGTGACCCCTTCACCGAGTTCGACCTCGCGGTTCTCATCAAGGGCTCGGGCGATGTGGTCGAAGACGGCCAGACCGTGACCGTGCACTACACGGGCATGAACTGGAACACGGGCGAGATCTTCGACTCGAGCTGGGAGCGCGGCCAGACGGCCGACTTCCCGACGAGCGGCGTGATCCAGGGCTTCCGTGACGCGCTGGTTGGCCAGACGGTCGGCTCGCAGATCATCGCGATCATTCCCCCCGACCTCGGCTATGGCCCGAGCGGCGGAACCCCCGACGGCTCCATCGGCGCGACCGACGTCATCGTCTTCGTCGTCGACATTCTCGCGGCGTCTTAACCCACCGGATGCTCACGCACTGTCGGGCATGATGAACACCATGCGCGACATCATCGTTTTGGGTTCGACGGGGTCAATCGGCGTTCAAGCGCTCGAGGTGATCGCGGCCAACCCCGAGCGGTTTCGCGTGGTCGGGCTCGCTGCGGGCAGCAACCGCGCTCTCGTCGAGCAGCAGGCTCGTGTCCACGGCGTGGAGCACATTGCCCTCGGCGCCGAGGCCGCGGCCCAGCTCGTGCGCGACGTGCACTGCGATGTGGTGCTCAACGGCATCACCGGATCAGTGGGTCTCGCGCCGACGCTCGCGGCGTTGACCGCGGGGCGCATCCTGGCGCTTGCGAACAAAGAGAGCTTGATCGTCGGCGGTTCGCTCGTCACGAGCCTCGCGGCGCCCGGCCAGATCGTTCCCGTCGACAGTGAGCACTCGGCGATTGCGCAGGCCTTGCTCGCGGGCGAGCACCACGAGGTGCGTCGGCTCGTGCTCACGGCGAGTGGAGGGCCGTTCCGCGGTCGTTCGCGCGCGTCGCTCGAGAGCGTGACTCCTGCTGAAGCGCTCGCGCATCCGACATGGGATATGGGCAAGGTCATCACGACCAACTCGTCCACGCTCGTGAACAAGGGCCTCGAGGTCATTGAGGCCCACCTGCTCTTTGACGTGCCCTACGACCGCATCGATGTGACGGTGCACCCGCAGTCGATCGTGCACTCGATGGTCGAGTTCGTCGACGGTTCGACGATTGCGCAGTGCTCGCCGCCCGACATGCGGTTGCCCATCTCGCTCGGGCTCGACTGGCCGCACCGCGTGGCCGGGGTAGGAGCTCCGCTCGACTGGAGCACGGCATCCACCTGGACGTTCGCGCCGCTCGACGACGACGCGTTCCCGGCGGTCGCGTTGGCGAAGCAGGTGGGTGCTGCGGGGGCGACGTTCCCCGCCGTCTTCAACGCCGCCAACGAGCAGGCTGTGCACGCCTTTCACGATGGCCGCATTGGGTACCTCGGCATTGTTGATCTCGTGCGCGAGGTGGTCGATCGTCACGAGCCGCACCCCATGACGCTCGAGGGCGTTCTCGAGGCCGAGCTCTGGGCGCGCCGCGAGGCCGATGCCGTGATCGACGCCGCCTAGCCTGCCGCCCAGCGGGTGCTGGGGCTGCGGCGCTAGAGTGACGGCTCGTGGAGACCGTGCTGCTGTATATCGTCGGCATTCTCGTGGTCGTGGTCGGACTCGTCGTCTCGATCGCTCTGCACGAGTTGGGGCACTTTGTGCCCGCCAAGCTGTTTGGTGTGCGCGTCGGTCAGTTCATGATCGGCTTTGGGCGCACGATCGTCTCGTGGCGCCGCGGTGAGACCGAGTATGGCTTCAAGTGGATTCCGCTCGGCGGCTACATCTCGATGGCCGGAATGTATCCACCGGTTGCGGGGGAGCGCGCTCGCTCAGCCTCGACGGGATTCTTCGACACCCTCGTGCAAGACGCGCGCAGCGCATCCGCCGACACGATTCCGGAGGGTGAAGAGCACCGCACCTTCTACCGACTCTCGGTGTGGAAGCGCATCATCATCATGCTCGGCGGTCCGTTCATGAACCTCGTGATCGCGGTCGTGCTCTACGCCGTGGTTCTCATGGGTTTCGGGGTGGCTCAGCCCTCCACCACGCTCGGCAGTGTCAACGAGTGTGTGCTTCCCGCAACAAGCGAGCGCCAAGAGTGTGAGCCGGGTGACCCGCTCGCGCCGGGGGCCGAGGCGGGCTTGAAGCCCGGCGATCGCATTGTGTCGATCGACGGCCAAGAGATTGAGACGTGGGATGACGTGCTCGCGATCGTCCGCGACGCGGCGGGCCAGCCCCTCGCTGTCGAGCTCGAGCGTGCCGGGTCGGCCGTGAGCACGACCGTCACGCCCCTCCTGACCGAGCGGTACGTTCTCGACGACCGGGGCCGAATCGTTGAGGGCGAGGATGGTGAGCCCCAAACCCAGCGGGTTGGATTCATCGGCATTGCGGCGGCATACGAGACGGTGCAGCAGCCCGTCACCGCGGTGCTTCCTGCGGTCGGTGACAACATCTCAGCCGTTGTCGGCATCATCATCAATCTGCCTCAGCGCATGATCGACGTGGCCGAGGCCGCGTTCGGCCCGGAAGAGCGCGACCCGAACGGCCCCATCAGCGTTGTCGGCGTGGGGCGCATCGCGGGTGAGATTGCGAGCATCGACACGATTCCGGTCGTAGAGCGTGTGTCGTTCCTCACCGGCCTTCTGGCGTCGCTCAACGTCGCCCTCTTCGTGTTCAACCTCATTCCGCTTCTTCCGCTCGACGGCGGACACGTCGCGGGCGCGCTGTGGGAAGGGCTGCGTCGCTGGTTTGCGAAGGTGCGCGGCAAGCCCGACCCTGGGCCGATTGACACGGCGAAACTCGTGCCGTTCACTCTCGCGGTCGTGCTGGTGCTGGGCGCAATGAGCCTGTTGCTCATCTATGCCGACATCGTGAAGCCCATCACGCTCTTTTAGGGCCTGCTGTTCAGGCGGCGGCCGTACAATGACGAACGTGCCCGCTGTGAATCTCGGAATGCCCAAGGTCCCTGAGACCCTCGCCCCTCGCCGCAAGACCCGCCAGATCAAGGTGGGCAAGGTCATGGTGGGCAGCGACCACCCGGTGAGCGTGCAGTCGATGGCGACGACGCCGACGACCGACATCAACGGCACCCTTCAGCAGATCGCCGAGCTCACGGCAACGGGCTGCGACATCGTGCGCGTGGCGGTTCCGAGTCAAGACGATGCTGACGTGCTGCACATCATCGCCAAGAAGAGCCAGATTCCGGTCATCGCCGACATTCACTTCCAGCCGAAGTACGTCTTTCAAGCCATCGACGCGGGCTGTGCCGCCGTGCGCGTCAACCCTGGCAACATCCGCAAGTTCGATGACCAGGTGGGTGAGATCGCGAAGCGGGCGAAAGACGCCGGCGTGAGCATCCGTATCGGCGTGAACGCGGGCTCGCTCGACCCGCGCTTGCTGCAGAAGTACGGCAAGCCGACCGCCGAGGCCCTCGTCGAGAGTGCCGTGTGGGAGGCGAGCCTCTTCGAAGAGCACGACTTTCACGACTTCAAGATTTCGGTCAAGCACAACGACCCGATCGTGATGGTCAAGGCCTACCGTCAGCTCGCCGAGCGCGGCGACTGGCCGCTGCACCTCGGCGTGACCGAGGCGGGCCCCGCGTTCCAGGGCACCATCAAGAGCGCGACCGCCTTCGGCATCTTGCTCGGCGAGGGCATCGGCGACACGATTCGTGTGTCGCTCTCGGCGCCGCCCGCCGAAGAGGTGAAGGTGGGCCTCAAGATTCTCGAGAGCCTCAACCTGCGCGAGCGCAAGCTCGAGATCGTGTCGTGCCCGTCGTGTGGCCGCGCACAGGTCGACGTCTACACGCTCGCCGAAGACGTCACGAAAGGCCTCGAGGGCATGACGGTTCCGCTGCGCGTTGCGGTGATGGGCTGTGTCGTCAACGGCCCGGGTGAGGCTCGCGAGGCTGACCTCGGTGTCGCGTCGGGCAATGGCAAGGGCCAGATCTTCGTCAAGGGCGAGGTCATCAAGACGGTTCCCGAGAACGAGATCGTGGCGACGCTTATTGAAGAGGCCAACCGCCTGGCGGCGTCGATGCCGGATGCTCCGGTCGGGTCGCCCGAGGTCGTCACGGCCTGACGCTCGTCGTCTGGCCCCCCATCGGGGGACTCACGACCCCCATACGAGCCTGGGTACGCTGAGGGCATCGGCTGGGGGAGCTGACTGTTGCGCACGCGGGGGCGGTGCAAGACCCGACGAGTGTCACAGGGGCAATCTCCGCTGTGCAGGTTTCCCGCCCCGCGATTGGTCGCGAGACGGGAAGGGCCTGCGAGCGATCCAAGCCCCCCTTGCCATCGCTCGCAGGCCTGTTTCATTCTGGCCCCCGAACGGGGGTATCGTGCGGCGCCACGCAGGGCGCGTCTCAGAGCCAAGTAGTCTTGGCCGGTGACCACGCGCCTCTCCCAGTTCTTCCTCCGCACCCTCCGTGACGACCCCGCCGATGCCGAAGTGGCGAGCCATCGCTTGCTCGTGCGGGCCGGTTACATTCGCCGCCAGGCTCCGGGCGTGTTCGCGTGGCTGCCGCTCGGGTTGAAGGTGCGCCGTCGCATCGAGGCCGTCATTCGTGAAGAAATGGCGAACGCCGGTGCCCAAGAAGTTCACTTTCCCGCGTTGTTGCCGCGCGAGCCCTACGAGGCCACGGGTCGGTGGGAAGAGTATGGCGACGGCATCTTCCGCTTGAAAGACCGCCGCGGGGCCGACTACCTTCTCGCGCCCACGCACGAAGAGGTGTTCACGCTGCTCGTGAAAGACCTCTATTCGTCGTACAAAGACCTCCCGCTCGCGATCTACCAGATTCAAGACAAGTACCGCGACGAAGCACGACCCCGTGCGGGCCTGCTGCGCGGGCGCGAGTTTTCGATGAAAGACGCCTACTCGTTCGACATCGACGATGCGGGTTTGGATGCCGCCTACCAGGCGCAGCGCGATGCCTACGAGCGCATCTTCACGCGGTTGGGGCTCGAGTACGTCATCGTTCAGGCCGACGCCGGTGCCATGGGTGGCTCGCGCAGTGAAGAGTTCTTGCACCCCATCCCCATCGGCGAAGACACCTTTGTGCGATCGGCCGGGGGATACGCGGCGAACGTTGAGGCCTACCGCGTGCCGGTGGTTGAGCCGGTGGATGCCTCGGGGGAGCCCGCGGCGGTCATCCACGATTCGCCTGACACCCCGACCATCGCGACGCTCGTCGCGCTGTCGAACGAGAAGTACCCGCGCTCGGATCGGCCGTGGAACGCGGGCGACACGCTCAAGAACGTTGTGCTGCGGCTCACGCACCTCGACGGTTCGAAAGAACTCGTCATCGTGGGCGTTCCCGGCGACCGCGAGGTTGACCTGAAGCGCGCCGAGGTGGCTTTCGCTCCGGCCGCGGTCGACGCAGCCACGGATGAGGATTTCGCCGCGGCGAAGGGCCTCGTGAAGGGGTACATCGGACCCTGGAGCCCGAGTGGCCCTGTGTTGGGCGAGAGCTCGAGCACGGGCATCCGCTATCTGCTTGACCCGCGCGTGGGCGATGGCACCTCGTGGATCACGGGAGCGAATGAGCCCGAGAAGCACGTGTACCACCTTGTTGCCGGCCGCGACTTTGTCGGTGACGGGCGCGCTGACATTGCCGAGGTGCGAGCGGGCGATCCTGCGCCCGACGGTAGTGGGCCGGTTGAGCTCGCGCGCGGCATGGAGATCGGCCACGTCTTCCAACTGGGGCGCAAATATGCCGAGGCACTCGGTCTGCAGGTGCTCGACGAAAACGGCAAGCTCGTCACCGTCACGATGGGCTCGTACGGCATCGGCGTGACGCGCATTCTTGCGGTCATCGCCGAAAACGCGCACGACGAGAAGGGTTTGGTCTGGCCGCGCGAGGTTGCCCCGTTTGATGTGCACGTCGTTGCCGCGGGCCGTGACGAAATCGCCTACACGGTCGCCGAGGCGCTCGTCAGCGAGCTCGACGCTGCAGGATTCGACACGCTCTACGACGACCGGCCCAAGGTGTCGCCCGGCGTCAAGTTTGGCGACGCAGAGTTGATTGGCGTGCCGCTGGTGGTCGTCGTTGGCCGGGGCGCGGCGGACGGTATCGTCGAGTTTTGGAACAGGGCCACCGGAGAGCGCAGCGAGATTGCCCTTGCTGATGTTCACGCCCAACTGAGGTGAACGGGGAGCAACGCATGAGTGGAATGCGCCGATGGAGCGCGGTCGTGAGTGTTGTCGCACTCATGGGGCTGTCGATGCCGGCGACCGCCATGGCTGTTCCGGCCGACGAGCGTGATGTCTTTGTGGCCACGACCGACGGCAGCACGTATGGACTGCTCGGTACGCTGACGACGACTGCTCCAGAAGTCGCCATCACGTTCTTGGGAAGCCTTGCCGAGTTCGACCTTGCGCCCGAAGGAGTCACCGTAACCGCGGCCGACTACGACGCCGTGAGCGGCAACGTTGTGGTCTTAGTCTCGGCCGAGCAGGGAGACGGCAGCTTCTTGTGCGGGGTCGTCTCGGTTGCGGGATCGACGGGCGCACCGGTGGGCACGCCCATTCCGTTTGTCGATGGTGACTCGGGTGACCCGTGGGTATTCGACACGGAATGCACGTCACTCGACGTCATCACCGACCAATTCCTCAGCGGAAGCGCTCAAGAATCGATCGAGTCGCTCTTGCCGGCGATGACGGCCGATGCGTTCACGCCTGCGGGTGATCCTCTCTCGGGCGCCTTCATCGGGCTTGCCGATGGTCAGCTTTTCGCGATCACGCTCTCGACGGGAATCGTGTCGCTGGCGGGTTCGATTACGATCCCCACGGGTGAGCCCCTCGAGGCCCTGACCCTCATGAGTTACGGAGACGGCCCCAGCCGATTCGTCTTCATCGCGGTCGCCTACGGCGATGACATCGCGGCGTGGGCCGGCGGTTTCGGCGAGATGCTCTTGCCAGAGCCGGCGGTCGGCACAATTGTGGGCCTCGATCTCGACACTGATGGCACACTCTGGTTCACGTGGCAGTTCGAGGGCGCAACGGGCCTGACGGCGGTCACTCCTCCGATCAATCCTTTTGTCACGAGTGCAGCCGTGTCATCGAGCGACGTGAGCCCTGCCTCGCTCACCCCGGTCGCCGGAGAGGTGCTGTCGGTCTTCAGCCTCACCCTCAACAGTGCGAACGTCGTCGCCGAAGCTGTCACGGTAGTACCCGCAGGGTTCGGCACGGTGGATGCCGGTAACGAACTTGCCGAGACGGGTGCCGACTCGGGAATCGTCGCCACGCTCGCGATCATTGCGGGGGTGTTGGGCGGCCTCGGGCTCGTGCTCATCGTGGTGCGCCTTGTTCTGCGGAGACGCTCGACGGTCGGTCAGAGTTCTGACGAGCATCCGGTACCGTAGAGGTTCGCGTCGGCGGCCCTCAGGGGGTCGCGCGGTCTCAATCGAATAGCGGAGGTACCCCCGGTGGACATCGACCTGAGCATCTTGAGGATGATGGAGCGTGAACGGGAGATCCCGTTCGACGAGCTCGTGCAGATTATCGAGCAGGCCATCTTGACGGCCTACCTCAAGCACACCGACCGCGAAGACTCGCGTGATGCCGACCAGCCCGCGCCGCGCGTTGAGCTCGATCGCAAGACCGGCCACGTGACCGTCTATGTTCCCGAGTTTGATGACGAGGGGATGCTCATTGGCGAAGCCCCCGACAGCCCCGACGACTTCGGGCGCATTGCCGCGTTCGCGGCCAAGCAAGTCATTAACCAGCGACTTCGCGATATTGGTGACGACCGCGTGCTCGGCGAGTTCAAGGGTCGCGAGGGCGACATCGTCGCCGGTGTGATTCAGCAGGGTCCGAACCCGCGCATGATCCACATCGACTTGGGCGCGGTCGAGGCGATCTTGCCGCCGGAAGAGCAAGTTGCGGGCGAGGAGTACGCGCACGGCAGCCGCATCCGTGTCTATGTCACGAGCGTGTCGAAGGGCCTCAAGGGGCCGCAGATCACCGTGAGCCGCACGCACCCCTCTCTCGTGCGCAAGCTTTTCGCTCTCGAAGTTCCGGAAATTGCCAACGGGATTGTTGAGATCACAGCACTCGCGCGCGAAGCCGGTCACCGCACCAAGATCGCCGTGCGTTCAATCGAGCCGGGCGTCAACGCCAAGGGAGCGTGCATCGGTGAACTGGGTCAGCGCGTACGCGCCGTGACGGCTGAGTTGGGCAACGAGAAGATCGACATCGTTGACCACAGCGATGACCTCGCCACCTTTGTGGCGAACGCGCTGTCGCCCGCCAAGGTCTCGAGTGCCTTCGTGATTGACCCGGCGACGAAGGCCGTGCGTGCGCTGGTGCCCGACTATCAGTTGTCTCTCGCGATCGGCAAAGAGGGCCAGAACGCCCGCCTCGCCGCGAAGCTGACGGGCGCGAAGATTGATATTCAACCGGATTCGGTGATGGACGAGTAGCACAGCGGTTGAATACCAATCTTCGCGCCGAAGCTCGAAACGCATCGCGTTTCGAGCGAGGGTCGGCGCGCGGAATGCAAGAGGGGTAACATGGAACCCGTCAGAACCTGCCTCGGCTGTCGCCAGCGCGCGCCTCGATCCTCACTTGTGAGGGTGGTGGCGATCGATGGATCGGTCGTGGTGGATGCCCTAGCCCGGTTTCCGGGGCGGGGTGCGTGGGTGCACGGCACTCGCGACTGCGTCGAAACCGCCACGGTGCGTCGGGCTTGGGCCCGAGCGCTTCGAGTGGCGGGTCCGCTCGACGCGGATTCGGTTCTGGCGACCATTTCATCATCCGAAGAAAAGGCTGATCGGCACATGGACAACTAATGAGCGGCTCGAAATGAGTTCCGTCCAGCACTAATGGTCTGCCCCTGCCTGGGTGCGGACCCAGACAGGAGAATTGTGGCTGCGAAACCACGCGTGCACGAGATCGCGAGCGAACTCGGCATTGAAAGCAAGGTCGCCCTCGAGAAGCTCAAAGAGCTCGGCGAATTCGTCAAGGGTCCGTCGTCGACCATTGAACCCCCCGTTGCGCGCAAGTTGCGCGCGGCGTTGGAAGCCGAGGGCATTACGGCGCCTAAGGCCCCGGCAGCGGCGCCCGCCGCGAAAGCTCCGGCCAAGCCCGCACCGGCCAAACCAGCACCGGCACCGGCCGCGCCCGAGGCCGAGGCTCCGGCAGCGCAGCCCGAGGCACCGGCGGCGCCTGCCGCGAGTGACGGCGATGGTGACGCGACGGCGCGCTCCGCATCAGCATCCGGCCAGCCGCGCCCCGGCAACAACCCCTTTGCCTCACAGCAAGGCATGGCTCGTCCGGGCACTCCGCGCCCCGGCAACAACCCCTTCTCGTCAACCCAAGGCATGCCTCGCCCGGGTGGCGGCGCGATTCCGCGTCCGAGCGCTCCGCGCCCCGGAGCGCCCCGCCCCGGCGCTCCGCGCCCCGACGGCGCCGGACGCCCAGGTGCTCCGCGGGCGCCCTTCCAGCAGCGCACGGGTGGCCCCGGCCGCCCGGCAGGTGCGGGCGGAGGATTCCGTCCCGGCGGCGCAGGCGGCCCCGGCGGCGCTCCCGGTGGTGGCTTCAACGGCCCGCGTCCGGGCGGTGGCGGCGGCCGCGGCCGCGGCCCCGGCGGCGGCACGGCCGGTGCCTTCGGGCGCGGCGGCGGTAAGTCGAAGGCTCGCAAGTCAAAGCGGACGAAGCGGCAAGAGTTTGAAATGCGGGAGGCTCCGTCGGTTGGCGGTGTCAGTGTTCCCCGCGGCGACGGCAAGACGGTCATCCGTCTTCGCCAGGGTGCATCGATCACTGACTTCGCCGACAAGCTTGAGGCCGTCAGCGGCATTAGCTGCCCTCCCGGCAACCTCGTGACGGTGCTCTTTCACCTCGGTGAAATGGCAACCGCGACCGAGTCTCTCGACGGTGCCACGTTTGTGGTGCTCGGTGAAGAGCTGGGCTGGCGCATCGAAATCGTGTCGCCGGAAGACGAAGACAAAGAGCTGCTCGAGAGCTTCGACATCGACCTCGATGAAGAAGAGCACGAAGATGACCTCGTCATTCGTCCGCCGGTGGTGACCGTCATGGGTCACGTTGACCACGGTAAGACCCGACTGCTCGACGCGATTCGCAAGGCCAACGTGGGTGCTGGTGAGGCCGGCGGCATCACGCAGCACATCGGTGCCTACCAGGTGTGGACCGAGCACGAGGGCATCGAGCGTGCCATCACCTTCATCGACACCCCGGGTCACGAGGCGTTCACCGCCATGCGTGCTCGTGGTGCACAGGTGACCGACGTCGCGATTCTCGTGGTGGCGGCTGACGACGGCATCATGCCCCAGACGGTCGAGGCGCTCAACCACGCCCAGGCGGCCGGCGTGCCCATTGTTGTCGCCGTCAACAAGGTCGACAAAGAGGGCGCCAACCCCGCAAAGGTGCGTCAGCAGCTCACTGAGTTCGGCCTCGTTGCTGAAGAGTACGGCGGAGACACGATGTTCATCGACGTCTCGGCTCTGCAGAACAAGGGCATCACCGAGCTTCTCGACGCCGTTCTGTTGACGGCGGATGCCGGGCTCGACTTGTCGGCGAACCCCAACCGCACCGCCCGCGGTGTGGCCATCGAGGCTCGACTCGACAAGGGACGCGGCGCCGTGGCGACCGTGCTCATTCAGTCGGGCACGCTGCGGGTCGGCGACGCCATTGTCGCGGGCACGGCCTACGGCCGTGTTCGCGCCATGATGGACGACGACGGCGAGAAGGTTGACGAGGCCTACCCCTCGCGACCGGTTCAGGTGCAGGGTCTTTCGAGTGTTCCGCGCGCCGGTGACACCTTCATCGTCACCGACGATGACCGCACGGCCCGTCAGATCGCCGAGAAGCGCGAAGCTGCTGCTCGCAACGCCTTGCTGGCCAAGGCACGCAAGCGCATCAGTCTCGAAGACTTCACCAAGGCCCTCGAAGACGGCAAGGTCGAGTCGCTCAACCTCATCATCAAGGGTGACGTCTCCGGTGCTGTTGAAGCACTCGAAGAGGCCGTGCTCAAGATCGAGGTCGACGAGAGCGTGCAGTTGCGCATCATCCACCGCGGTGTGGGTGCCGTCACCGAGAGCGACGTCAACCTCGCGACCATCGACAACGCCATCATCGTGGGCTTCAACGTGCGCCCCGACACGAAGGCGCGTGAGCGCGCGCAACGTGAAGGCGTCGACATTCGCTTCTACTCGGTCATCTACTCCGCTTTGGAAGAGATCGAGAGCGCGCTCAAGGGCATGCTCAAGCCCGAGTTCGAAGAAGTGCAGTCGGGTGTCGCCGAGATTCGCGAGATCTTCCGTTCGTCGAAGTTCGGCAACATCGCCGGTGTCATCGTGCGCAGCGGAACGATCACGCGAAACGCCAAGGCGCGCGTCATTCGTGAGGGTGTCGTGGTGGGTGACAACCTCGCGATTGAGTCGCTGCGTCGATTCAAGGATGACGTCACCGAGGTGCGCACCGACTTCGAGTGCGGTATCGGCCTCGGAAAGTTCAACGACATCCAGATCGGCGACGAGATCGAAACGATCGAGATGAAGGAGAAGGTGCGCGCGTAGCGCGTCCTGCGTGCGCGCGTAGCGCACGCGACCACCTGCCGGCCCGCCGTTCCTCATGGAGCGGCGGGCCGCATCCCTCAGCAACACCAGCACCAGTCAGGAGCAGCACATGGCAGGCAACCCTCGCGCCCGCAAGGTCGCCGACCGCATCAAAGAGGTCGTCGCGCAGCGGCTCGACAAGGGCTTGCGCGACCCGCGCTTGGGCTTTGTGACGATCACCGACGTGCAGGTGACGGGTGACCTCCAGCACGCCTCGATCTTCTACACGGTGCTCGGCACCGAGCAAGAGCGCGACGACAGTGCGGCGGCACTCGCCGCCGCCACCGGCATGCTGCGCATGGAGGTGGGTCGCAACCTCAACACGCGGCTGACGCCGACCATCGAGTTCATTCTCGACGGCATTCCCGAGAACGCGGCGTCGATCGAAGCCTTGCTGCGCGAGGCGCGCGAACGGGATGCTGC
>NZ_JANRKZ010000080.1:0-6177 GCF_033763155.1 Microcella sp. | reverse complement strand
TCGATTCGACATGACCTCGAGTCGATCGTCGGGCACGAGTGGTTCGATGTCGGCGAGTCCGCCGGCGACAACGACGAGCCTCGAGAAAGTCGCGACAGAGAAGGAGTCGAGGCCGACCGCGCTGCTCGCTTGCGCGCGATGATCGACGACGCGGCAGCGGGCGAGGTCGCCGTGCACGTCGAGGGAGACATGACGGCTGTTACGGCGCTCGATGCCGAGTCGTTCGATGAGCTGAGTCGTGCGATCGCCCAGTGCGTTTCTAACGTGCGCCGCCACGCCGGTACGGACTCAGCCGATGTTGTTCTCGGGGGAAACACGAGCGAAGCATCCGCCATGGTCATTGATGGCGGCCGGGGGTTCGCGCTCGACTCTCGCACCGACGGCCGCTTGGGCGTGGGCACGAGCATTGTTGGTCGTCTCGAGAGCATCGGCGGGTCGGCGACCGTGTGGTCACAGCCCGGAAAAGGAACCTCGGTCTTGCTGAGGGTTCCGGTGACGCGCGAATCGGGAGGCTGGGCATGAACCTCGACCCGCCGATTCTGTCGTCGCACGCAACTCTCGAGCGACTCGACCCCCTCTCCGCCGCCGCAGCGAGGCGCGTCACGAGGGGGGCCGCCCTGCTCGCTCTGTCGGTGCCGGTGGTGGTGACCGCGGTGCGGCCTCAGGAGGTCGCGCAGCCCGTGTGGCTTGTGGTGTCGTTCGTTGCCCTCATCGTGGCCGTCGGAATTTTGCTTCGTCGTTCGCACCCCAATCGTCCGGTCTGGTCATCACCGTCGGCACAGGTGTTTCAGGTGCTCGTGACGATCATGCTCATCGCGAGTGCTGTGTCGACCCTGGGCGCCAACCTCATGATTCGCGATGACTGGGGCCCGATTGTCGCGGGAATTCTCCTTGTCGCCATAACCCCCTATCGCCCGGCACGGGAGATTGCGCTGTGGACGGTCGTTCACTCGCTCACGTGTGCCGTCGTGGGGATGGTCCACGCGCCGTACGCGTCAGGGGACTTTCCTCCCCTGACCTACGCCGTTGTCGGGTCAGCGGCCGTCGCGGTGCTCGGCTTCACGGCTGCGGCGTATGCGCGATCGCTCAACCAGTCCACGCAGTTGTGGCAGATACGTGCGTGGCAGGCCGCCTCCGCGGCTGCGAGAGACAACCGCGAAGCGCTGGCGCGATCGGTGCAGCAAGATCGTGTGTCGCTGCTCAACCGTGAGGTTGTTCCGTATCTGCAGCGCATGGCTGCGGCCGGCACGGTGACGGAGGACGATCGCGACGAAGCCCGCCGGCTATCCGCGGGAATCCGCACACTCCTGGTGTCCGACGTCGAGAAATCGTGGGCGCAACTCATGCTTGACGAGCTCGTGGCGAGGCATCCCCACCTCAACATCCGCGCGCGTGCTGATGACCCAGACAACCTCGGCGGGCACGCAGTGCTTGAGCGTCGCACGGTACTTCGCGCCCTCGCGGCGATCAGCCTCGAGCGGCTCGCGGCGACGGAGATTGACGTGCACCTCTCGGCCCCCGAGGGGAGATTGCGCGTTGTCTGGAGCGTCGCGACGCCGCGTCCGATGACGGATGCCCGCCGCGCCCTGCGTTCGATGACCGAGCTCATTCGGGGCGTCACCCAGCGCTCGCAGGTTCATGAGAGCGCCGGGCGGCTCGTCATAGAGTTTGACTATGGATACTGACGCGCGCGCCTCATCGCGGGTGCGCATGGCGATCCTCGATGACCACGAGCTCTTGCTCGACAGCCTCTCCACGTGGATCTCGGCACACGCGCCCGACTTTGACCTCGTGTTGATGGCGCCTACGTGGTTTGAACTCGTGCAAAGCGATCAGTTTCCGACCGACCTAGTGCTGCTCGACTTTCAGCTGCACGAGCCGGTGTCGATCGAGGCACGCGTGCGCACGTGTCGTGCCGCGGGCGCCAAGGTGATCGTGCTCACGAGCCTTGACACCGCCGAAGCGCGAGAGCGAGCGTTCGACGCGGGCGCGTCAGCCTTCGTGTCAAAAGTTGCGCCGATGCGTGACCTCATGGCCACGGCGCGCAGCGTCATGGGCATGCAGTCGAGAGGAGAACCGAGTCTCGACTGGCGTCCGTTGCCGAAAGGCGCGAACCGTCATGCGCGCCCTAAGCTCTCCACGAGCGAGCGTGAAGCTCTTACCCTCTACGCGAGCGGCTACAGCATGGCCGACGTCGCAACTCAGATGAACGTGCAATACGAGACCGCGAAGACCTATTTGCGGCGAGTGCGCGAGAAGTACTCCCGGGCAGGGCGCCCGGCGAGCACCAAGGCCGACCTGATTCGTCGGGCGGCAGAAGACGGACACTTGCAGTAATGGCCAAGCTTTACTTTCGATACGGTGCGATGAACAGCGGCAAGAGCACCTCGTTGCTGCAGGCTGCGTACAACTATGAAGAACGTGACCAAGCGGTCGTGCTTGCCAAACCTCGCATCGACACCAAAGGTGACCAAACCATCGTGTCGCGACTCGGAGTGTCGCGAGCCGTCGACTTCACGATCGACGCGGCCGATGACGTCTATACCCGGTTTCAGGCGCATCGTGCGGCGGTCATCCGCGAGACCGGGCGTGACGTGTCGTGCTTGCTCGTTGACGAAGCCCAGTTCTTGACCATGCAACAAGTTGACGACCTGCTGCGCATCGCCGTGCGTGAAGACGTGCCGGTGCTTGCCTACGGCATCCGCACCGACTTTCAGACCGTCGCTTTTCCGGGTAGTCGTCGCTTGCTGGAGATCGCCCATTCGCTCGAAGAACTCAAGACCATTTGCCGTTGCGGCCGCAAGGCGGTGTTCAACGGCCGCTCGATTGATGGCGTTTTCGTCTTCGACGGCGACCAAGTGGCGATCGATGGGGTGGATGTGACCTACGAGTCGCTGTGTGCGGCCTGCTATCTCGACGAGTCGGGCAACAATCTCGCCTCAGGATGGCGCGCTCCCGTGCCCATCGACGCCGTCGACCCGCTCGTTGCCGGCCCGCTCGGCCCGCACGCCGACTTCAGCTGACCCGCTCTTCTTCGGCGCGCCGTCGGTGGAGCGCTCGCGCTGCACCGACCGTAGGCAAAAAAATGGAGGACAGCCAAAGGCTGTCCTCCATTTTTTGTCGGGGTAACAGGATTTGAACCTGCGGCCTCGTCGTCCCGAACGACGCGCGCTACCAAGCTGCGCCATACCCCGGTGCTGCCCGAGCGAACGAGGGCAACCCGTCAAGAATAGCCGATGTCGTCACCGACGAGTGTCACGAGCACGGCCTCGGGCGGGCACGCGAAGCGCACAGGCGCATAGATCGACGTGCCGATGCCCGCTGAGACGTTGAGGTACGACGCGTGGTGAGCGTGGTGCCACACCGAAAGGCCTCGCGCGCGGTCGCGCGGAAGGTCGCAATTGGTGATGATGGCGGTGCCACCGGGAAGGCAGACCTGACCGCCGTGCGTGTGCCCGGCGAAGATGACGTCGGCGCGTTGCGTGGTGAATGCGTTGAGCACGCGCTGGTAGGGCGCGTGGGTGACACCGATCATGACGGCGGGGTCGTCGGTGTCGTCGTCGTCGAGCTCGCGCAGGGCATCCACCAAGCCTGGAAGCTGGTCGAGGCGGTCCCACCCGCGATGCGCATCGTTCGTGCCCATGAACTCGAGAATCGAGCCCTTGATCGTCAGTTGAGCCACGGCGTTGTTGAGCGTGTGCCACCCGAGCCGGTCCCCCAAGAGAGCCTCGAGCGCGTCAGTGTCGAGCTTCACCGCCGTCTCGGTATCGCCCTTTGACGGCCCCGCGAGGTAGCGAAGCGGATTCTTCGGGGTCGGGGCGAAGTAATCGTTCGACCCGTGCACGAACACTCCCGGCACTCCATCGAACGCCGTGAGAGCGTCGGCAAGGGCCGGCAGGGCATCCACGTGTCCGAGATTGTCACCCGTGTTGATCACGAGGTCGGGCGCAAGTGCCGCGAGTGACCGGACCCACGCGATCTTTTCGCGCTGCCAGGGCGCGAGGTGCAAATCGCTGAGGTGCAAGATTCGAACGGGTTCGGCTCCCGGCGCGAGCACCGGCACGACCTCGCGGCGCACTCGATACGCACGGCGCTCGAATGCTGCGGCGTACACGGCGACGGCCGCCGCGACCCCGAGGGTCGCGACGGCCGCCGTGCGCAAGGCAGAGCTCATCAGCAGCTGAGCTTCGCCTCGGTGAGAACCATCGGTTGGCCGAACAAGAACTTTGTTCCTGGTGCCTTGCTTTGCTCGATGACGAAACCATCGAGCAGAGGATCGTCTGCTGGTTGCAACACATAACAGACACTGCTCACGTCGGCGAAGCCGGCGTTAGAGAACGCTATGAGCGCATCGGCGAGGCTTGTCGGTACCGAGGTGACGTCGGGCACAACCCCCATGTTGCCGAGGCTGATCGTGACCGACACGGTCGTTCCTCGAGCGAGAAGCGTGTCCACCGGGAACGACATCGAGGCAACTCGGTCGATCGGAATGTCGGAGTCGACGCTGCCAGCAATCTCGAACTTGAAGCCGAGCCCTTCGAGCAAGGCCTTCGCCTGCTCTGCCGTCTGGCCCGTCACGTCGGGCAACTTGACTCCCGAGCCCGTGAGCAATCGAGCGGGCGGGGTTCCGAATGCGCCGCCACCGTATTGGGCGTTGATGGCGCCTTGCACCACACGGAAGATCTGGTGACGCAACTGGCCACCACTCGGGTAGCTACGAATCGGAACCTTGCCGACGACGTTGCCGACCCAGACAGCGGTGGCAACGCGCGTGCTCGAGCCGACAACCCAGGTTTGGTTCGAGCTGTCGGTGGTTCCCGTCTTGCCCAGCAGCGGAATTCCGTCTCCGACACGCGAGGCCGTGGCGGTACCGCTCGAGATAACAGCCTGCATCGGTGCCGCGGCGGCGGCGGCTACCTCGGCAGACAGAGCGCGCTGGCACTCGACGTCTTGGCCGTCGAGGTCATTGCCGTCGCGGTCAACAAAGCGGTCGACGATGATCGGCTTGCAGTAGATGCCACCGCTCGCGATGGTGGCGAACGCGTTCGCCATGGTGAGCGGTGCGATCTCGTTCGTTCCAAGAATTGCCGAGGGGTTGGTCTGCAGGGTTCCGCCATCTGCCCGGTGAACACCGAGCGACTCCGCTGCGCCCCGAATGGCGCACTGGTCGAGCTGCTCGCCGACCGACGCGAACGCAGTGTTGACCGACTGCACGGTCGCGTTGAAAACGCTCATGGCGGGTGCTGCGGGAGCATCGTTCTTGGGGTTCCAGGTGCCACCGTACGGGCCTCCGCCGTCTTCGCACGTGTCGACGAACGCGGCGAGGTTGCGCTCTCGGACGGTCGCATCGACAACCTCGTTGAGACCGCGGCCTTCGTTGAGCCACTGCACGAGAGCGAACACCTTGTAGGTTGACCCGACCTGGAAGCCGCTCGAGCCGCCGTAATCACGGTCAGTCGCGTAGTTGACCGCTGTCGTGCCCGGCTGCCCGCCACCGAATTCAGCACTTCGGTCGTCGAACACCTTGTTTTGCGCCATCGTGATGACGCGCCCGGTGCCTGTTTCGATCGACGTCGCCACGCTACCGATGTCGAGTCGCGGGTCGTTCGAGGGAACCACCTGTGAGAGACGATCTTGCGTGACCTGCTGCAACGACAGGTTGAGCGTCGTGTAGACGTCATACCCGCCGAGCTTCCACGCGGCCTCACGCTCAATTTCATCTGCGCCCAGTGACTCGAAGTCGCCCACACTCTTCAACACGTAGTCGCAGAAGAACTTCGCGTACTGGTTGGCGGCGTAGCAGCCACTCGTGGGCGGAGTGAGGTTGACGAACTCGTCGTCCACGGGAATGTTGATCGCTTCTGCGTGCTCGGCGGCCGTGATGAAGCCTTCGGCCAGCATCGAGTCGAGAATGACATCACGACGGCCCTGGTTGGCCTCATAGTTGTCGGGGCTCCCGAGCGAGCGCGCGCCCGGCTGCTGCACGATCGCGATGAGGCTTGCCGCCTGGGCAATCGTGACGTCTGAGGCAGGAACGCCGAAGTACTGCTGAGCCGCGGCCTGAATGCCGTAGGTGTTTCCGCCGAAACCAGCGATGTTCAGGTAGGCGAGAAGAATCTCGTCTTTCGTGTAGGTCTTCTCCAGGCCGATCGCGAGCTTGGCCTCTTTGAGCTTGCG
>NZ_JANRKZ010000079.1:0-2244 GCF_033763155.1 Microcella sp. | reverse complement strand
CGACGGCATTGACGCGAATCGTGATGGCGTCACGGGTCTGCGACGTCGCCTGCACGTTGAGCTGCCGCGACCGCAGGCTGAGCTTGAAGTAGGCCTCGACGATGGGCTTGACGAAGACGCGCGAACCAAAGACGACTCGCTGGCCGACGTTTTCCATCTCAGTGTTCTGCGCGCGCTCTTTCGGCGTGCGCTGGCGCGACGTGACGATGATCGCCTCATCGGGCTTCGCGACCTTGATGCCCCGCAGCAGCACCACGATGATGATGATCGCGAAAACGACCGCAACGCTGATGCCGACGACTTGCGTGAAGAACCCGTTGATTTGATCGAGGAACATGCCCTCAGTATGACGGAATCGAGAGAAGTTCGGTGCTGCTACTCGGCGGCCGCAAGCTGCCCGCAGGCTCCGTCGATTTCTTTGCCACGGGTGTCGCGCAGCGTGGTCGGAATACCTGCGTCTTCGAGGCGGCGCACGAACTGGCGCATGACCGCGGGCTCTGAGCTCGTCCAAATCGAGCCGGGAGTGGGGTTGAGCGGAATCGGGTTGACGTGCACCCAGCCCCGCCCACGCTCGTTGAGCTTCTGGGCGAGCAAATCGGCGCGCCAGGCGTGGTCGTTCATGTCCTTGATCAGCGCGTACTCAATCGAAACGCGCCGGCCCGTGGCGTCAAAGTAGGCGCGCGCCGCGTCGAGGGCCTCGTCGACCTTCCAGCGCGAGTTGACGGGAATCAATTCGTCACGCAATTGGTCATCGGGCGCGTGCAGGCTGAGCGCGAAGGTGACGGGAATCTTCTCGTCGGCGAGCTTCAGGATGGCCGGCACGAGCCCGACCGTCGAGACCGTGATGTGCCGAGCGCTCATGCCGAGGCCGTTGGGCTGGGGCTCGACCATCGTGCGCACGGCATCCATCACCCGGTTGTAATTGGCGAGCGGCTCGCCCATGCCCATGAAGACGATGTTGCTGACGCGCTCTGGGGTGGTCTCGCCGCGCTTCTTGCCGCCGAGCTCGCCCGCGGCGATGGCCGCATTGGCCTGCACGACCTGGTCGATGATCTCGGCCGTGGACATGTTGCGCGTGAGCCCCGCTTGCCCGGTGGCACAAAACGGGCAGTTCATGCCGCAGCCAGCCTGCGAGCTCACGCACAGCGTGATGCGCCCGGGATACCGCATGAGCACGCTCTCGACAAGGGCGCCGTCGTGCAGCTTCCAGAGAAACTTGATGGTGTCGCCATTGTCGGTGCGCAGGCGCCGCACCTCGGTGAGCAACGGGGGCAACATTCCCGCCACGAGCTCGTCGCGCACCCCCGCTGGCAGGTCGGTCATCGCGGCGGGGTCCGTCGTGTAATGAGTGAAGTAGTGCGTGCTGAGTTGCTTGGCGCGAAAGCCGGGCAAGCCGAGCTCGGTGACCTTCTCGACGCGCTGCGCCGCCGTGAGGTCGGCAAGGTGCACGGGCGGCTTGCCACGCTTGGGCTCGGCGAACTGCAGCACGGGGCGACCGTCGGGGCCTAGCTTTTGCTGCCAGCCCTCGGTGGTCGGGCGAACTTGCGGGCGGGCATCCGTCGTCATTCGCGGCGTCGCCGAAGCACCGTTATTGCGGATGCCGCGCTCGCCTGCCATGCCTCAAGGGTACGCGGTTGCCAGAGTTCCCTTTGGCGGCGTCGAGCGCCATAGTTGTCTCGAGACCCCTGACACTCCAAGGAGACGCCCGTGCCCACCTACATGCTGATCATGCGCGCGACCGATGAAGGCTTGGCTGCCAGCCTCTCGGGCGACTTCGAGGCGATCATCAACGCGATGGGTGCCTTCAACGAGGCGATGATCGAGGCCGGCGTCATGGTGGGCGGCGACGGGCTCAGCGACCCGAGCGAGGGCTTCGTCGTCGACTTCTCGACGCCAGACCGCGCGGTGACCGACGGCGCCTACGGGCCCACCGAGGCGCTCTTCAACGGCTATTGGACGATTCGCGTCGCCGATCGGGACGAGGCGATCGCGTGGGCGCAGCGCTGCCCGATGGGCCCTGGACAGAAGCTCGAGGTGCGAAGGGTCACCGACGAGAGCGACTTCGCCGACTTCGCCGACAACGAATACATCCAGAAAGAGGCCGGCTGGCGCGAGCAGCTCGACAACAAGCCTGCCGAGTAACCACGATGGATCGAATCACCCCCGGCATCATCGCCATCATCATCGGCGCGATTATCGCGATACTTCTCTTCGTCCCCTTCGTGGCCGCGAGCTATCGACTGC
>NZ_JANRKZ010000078.1:0-21256 GCF_033763155.1 Microcella sp. | reverse complement strand
CGGCCACATGCGAAAAACCGCACCAAACGCGAGCGCCCTAGAAGCGCGTTGAGTTCTCGATGAGGCGCTTAACCCGCTCGGGAATGGGCGGGTGCGTCGCGAACATGCGGTCCATGACGCCCGGCTTCATCGGGTCGCTGATGTAGAGGTGCGCCATGGTCGAGTTCTGGCGACGCATGGGCTGCGCATAGTCTCCGAGTTTCTGCAGCGCGCTCGCGAGTGCTTCGGGGTCGCGCGTCGTGAGGGCTCCCGTGGCATCCGCAAGGTATTCGCGCTGACGAGACACGGCCGCTTGCACGACCGCGGCGACGAGAGGCGCGATGACCATGGCAGCAATGCCGAGCACGAGCATGATCGGGTTGCCGTTGTTATTGCGATTGCCGCCCCAGAACGCCATGCGCATGAGCATGTCGGCGATAAAGCCCACGGCCACCACGAGCCCGAACACGATCGTCGAGACGCGAATGTCGTAGTTCTTGACGTGCCCCATCTCGTGCGCCATGACGCCCGCAAGCTCGCGGTCGGTCATGAGCTCGAGCAACCCCGTGGTCGCTGCGACGCTCGCGTGCTTCGGGTCGCGACCCGTCGCGAAAGCGTTGGGCGCGGGGTCGTCGATGACGTACACGCGCGGCATCGGCAAGCCCTCTGAGATCGCGAGGTTCTCAACGATGCGGTACAGCCGCGGGTTGTCAGCTTTCGTGATCGGATGCGCGCCCGCGAGCCCGAGAGCCTGCGAGCCCGCAGCGAAGTACTGCACGAGCGTGTAGATCGTGGCGCCGACGAGCGTGCCAATGAAGATCGTGAAGCCGCCGCCGAAGTAGTAATCGGCGAACAGCCCCAGCAATCCGATGATGATGACGAACAACAGGATGATGAACACCGTGTTGCGCTTATTCGCCGCGATGGCGCGATACACCTAGGCCTCCTGACGAAGGGTCGGGATGCGGTGGATCAGAACTGCACGCGCGGCGGCTCAGCGATCGCCGCGGCGTCGGCCACCTCGAAGAAGTCGCGCTCCGTGAAGCCCAGGCCGCGCACGAACAGCGTGTTCGGGAACTGCTTGATCTTCACGTTGAGCTCACGCACTCCGCCGTTGTAGAACCGGCGCGACGCCTGAATCTTGTCTTCGGTGTCGACGAGTTCGCCCTGCAGCTGCAAGAAGTTCTGGCTCGCCTGCAACTGCGGGTAGGCCTCCGCGACGGCGAAGATGCTCTTGAGCGCGGCCTGCATGTGGCCTTCAGCGGCCGCTGCATCGGCGGGACCCTGAGCGCTCAGCGTCTCAGCGCGCGCCTTGGTCACAGCCTCGAACACCTGCTTTTCGTGGGCCGCGTAGCCCTTGACCGCCTCGATGAGGTTGGGCAGCAGGTCGGCGCGTCGCTTGAGCTGCACCGTGATGTCGCTCCACGCCTCGTCAACGCGAACGTTGAGGGTGACGAGCGAGTTGTAGGTGGCCCACAGGTAGATACCCGCGATGACCACAAGCAGAACGAGAACGCCAATGATGGCCAAGATTTCCATGACCGACAGCATAGAGCCGCCCCGCACGCCCCGACAGTGCGACGGCTGAGAGATTGGCCAGCGGCGCGCAGCGCGGGTCGGCTCTGCGTTTCGTGTCCCGATTCACGGTTGGCCGCGAAAGTTCACGCCCAAACGTGAAGAACGCGGCCAATCGCGGCTTGATGCGGCGCGTGCGCGTGGTACCCCGGGTGGGGGTCGAACCCCGCGCCGCACCGCGGCGCGCGCGAACGTCAGTACCCCGGGTGGGGGTCGAACCCACACTGTGGCGATTTTAAGTCGCCTGCCTCTGCCATTGGGCTACCGGGGCGTTGCGGCCAGCCTACGACGGCTGCGGGATGCTGTGCCGCGGTCGCGGGGCGCGGCGAGCATCCCGAACCGAGCCTGCCGCCAGACACAGCGACACCCCGGCCGCGCGAGGCAACCGGGGTGTCGCAGAAGAGAGCTACGCCTTGGGGCGCGAGGCGAACTCTTGGAAGTAGGCCTGGGGCTTCTCGCGCGCCGAGAGGCTGACGTTGTCGCGGCCGAGGAAGAAGTGGCCGACCCAGCCGCCGACGACGCGCAGCTTGCGCTCCCACATGGGAATCGCGAGACCGTGGTAGCCGCGGTGCATGAACCAGGCGATGACGCCCTTGAAGGCGATCTTGCCCGACTGGAACACGCCGACACCGACGCCCAGACCCGCAACCGCGCCGAGGTTCTTGTGCACGTACTTCTGCGGCTCTTCGCCGCGAAGGGCGGCCGTGAGGTTCTTGGCGAGCACCTTGCCCTGACGCACGGCGTGCTGCGCGTTGGGAACGCAGAAGCCGCCCACGCCACCGCCCGTGAGGTCGGGCACGGCGGCGACGTCGCCGGCCGCCCAGGCGCCCTCAACGACGGCGCCGTTCTCGTCGACGATGCGCAGCTCGGCCTGCGCACGCAGACGACCCCGCTCTTCAACGGGAAGGTCGGTACCGCGCACGACGGGGTTGGCCATGACACCGGCCGTCCAGATGATGAGATCGCTCTCGAAGCTCTCGCCAGTCGAAAGCTCGATGACGCCGCCGACGGCGCTCGTCAGCTGCGTGTCGAGGTGCACCGTCGCAGCGCGCTGAGCGAGGTTCTTGAGGACCCAGTGGCTCGTCTTGAGCGAGACCTCGGGCATGATGCGACCCATGGCCTCGATGAGGTGGAAGTGGGTGTCGTCGATCGAGAGGCCCGGGTATTCCTTGAGCAGGGCGCTCGCGAGGCTACGCAGCTCGGCGAAGGTCTCGATACCCGCGAATCCACCACCGACAACAACGACGGTCAGCAAACGGTCACGCTCGGGGCCCGCGGGCAGCAGGGCGGCGCGGTAGAAATTGTCGATCAGGCGGTCGCGCACGGCCACGGCCTCTTCGATCGACTTCATGCCGATGGCAACGTCAGCGACACCCGGAATCGGGAACGTACGCGACACCGAGCCGGCCGTCATGACGATGTGGTCGTAGTCGAGCTCGTAGGGCTCGCCCACCTCGGGCGTGATGGTCGCGCTCTTCGCGGCGTGGTTGACGCCCGTGACCTTGGCGGTCACGACCGTCGTGCGCTTGAGGTGACGACGGTGCGAGACGACCGAGTGGCGGGGCTCGATCGAGCCGGCAGCAACCTCGGGCAAGAACGGCTGGTAGGTCATGTAGGGCAGCGGGTCGACCATGACGACCTCGGCCTCGCCGCGCCGCAGGTGCTTTTCGAGCTTCAGAGCGGTGTAGAAGCCGGCGTAACCGCCACCGACGATGAGGATTCTGGGCACGGGAAAGGCACTCCTAGGTGGTAGAGGGGTCGCGGATAATCTACTCCGAACGCGTGCGCGTGACGAACCGCAGCACTCCCCCGGCCGCGAGAGTCGCCAGGGCACCCAGCGTCGAGCCGATGATGACGAGGGCCGGGATGCCCGGTTCGAGCGCGACGAGGCTCGAGCCGAGCATCCCGAACGCCGTCGGCGCGGGCTCGCGACCGAGCGCCGGTCGCGCCGCGGGCAGCGTCGAGACGATGTCGGGGGCGTCGGCGCGGCGGTAGAGGGTGATCCATTCCGCGATCGAGCCGAGGGGGTTCTCGTCGACCTCGGCGACCTCGGCACTCACGGCCGCAGCGGCATCGATGAGTCCGTAGCCGTAGTTCGGGTCGGGCACCGTCGTGGTCACCGGTCGGGCCGTGCTGATGATGCGGTTGATGACACCGGCGGCATCAAGCTCGGGATGCGCGGCGCGAACGAGTGCGGCAATGCCCGCCACAATCGGCGTCGCGCCGCTGGTTCCCTGCCACGAGGCATGGCCGCCCCCGGGCACCGCCCCCACGAGGTTTTCGCTCGGGGCCATGACGCCGATCGTGATGCCTTGTGACGAGGCGTTGTCGCTCGCGCGACCCGACCGCGTGACACCTCCGACGGCGAGCACCCCCGGAATCGTCGCGGGCGCCGACACTTGCTCGGTGCCGTTGCCGCGGTTTCCTGCCGCGGCAATCACGACAACGTCGTTCTCCTCCGCATGGAGAAAGGCCTCGTCCCACGACTCGGGCCAGTCGATCTGGTTGCGCGTGAGCGAGAGCGAGATGATGTCGGCCCCGTTGTCGACGGCCCAGATGATGCCCTCGGCCACTTGCTCGTCGCCGTCGCGTTCGTTCGCGCCGAAGGCAAGCGAGATGCTGAGAATCGAAGCCGCGGGTGCGGCGCCAATGACGCCCGAGGTGGGGCCGCTTCCGCGCCCGGCAGCGAGCGACGCCACCATCGTCGCGTGCGTGATGCCCTGCGGCCCGAGCGGTTGCGTGCCCGTGGAGTTGCCGCGGCCCGACACGTCGTGGCCGCCGATCACGGCACCGACGAGATCGGGGTGGCCAGCATCCACCCCCGAATCGAGAATCGCGATGACGACGCCCTCGCCACGCGTGACCTGCCACGCCTCACGAATGCCGTAGTCATCGAGCCAGTACTGCCGATCGCGCACCGAGTCGGCGGCGGCGACGGGCGCGTGCAGAGGGGCCGCCGCGGGTGCAAGGCACAGCGCTGCGAGTGCCGCCGCGACGAGCGCGGTGGCCAAGGGTCGGGTTACGCGCCGCGCTGGTCGGGCGCGCATGCGCACACCTCGGGGCTCCAGCCGCACTCGGCGAGGGCTTGATCGCCAATGGGGTTAAGCCCCGGGCCGGCGGCCAAGCTGTGGCCGATGAGCGCGTGCAAACATTTCACGCGCGTGGGCATGCCACCCGCCGAGTACCCCTCGATCTCATCCACGTCGAGGATGCTCGCACGGTCGGCAAGATAGGCCTCGTGAGCAGCGCGGTACTGCTCCGCGATCGCCGGATCAGCCTCGAGCTGCGCCGCGAGCTCAGCCATGCGGCCGTTCGCCTCGAGGTGGGACGCCGCGATCGTGGCGGCGGGGTGCGTCAAGTAGTAGAGGGTCGGAAACGGCGTGCCGTTCGACAGTCGTGGCTGGGTCGCCACAACGGTGGGCGCTCCGCACACGCACCGCGCCGGGATGCCGATGACATCGCGCGCCTCACGCCCGAGCTGAGCGCTGACGATTTCGACGTCGCGCTCGGTGAACGGGGCAAAGGGTGGGCGGCTCATTCGACACCTTCGAACTCGGGCGACACCAATTGGTCGGCGGGCAAATCGGTGAGCCCCGCCGTGACGATCGACGAGAGCAAGGCGCGGGTCCAGTCAATGCTCGTCGTCTGAATCTCGGTGCTCACGGCTGCGTTCTCGTCGTCGATCGTCATGCCGTCGTCGACCACGAGGTAGGTGATGTCGCCGGGGTAAACGAAAAACAGATCGCGTGCTTGAGCCTCGATATACGCCGGATCTTGCCAGCGGTCGATGTCGGTCTGCAATCCTTCGACGACAGCTTGTTGCTCAGCAACGCTTCGTTCGAGTTCCGCGATCTCTTGCTGCTGCTCAACGAGGATGCGCAACGACGGCGCGAGCACGATGAGGGCGCCCACGATAAGCAAAAGAACGGTGACCGTGAAGCCCGAGATCTGCAGATTGCGAAACCACGGCGTCGAGGCGGGCGCGTCAGCGGGCAGTGCCACGGGCACGGTGCGCGATTGACGAGCCATGCGTTCAGCTTAACGGCCGCACCCGCCGAGCCCTGGGGAGGGCCGGCGGGTGCGGGTGAATCAGGTGTGGCTACGCCGTGAAGCGGGGGAAGGCCCCCCGCGATGCGTAAACCGCGGCGTCGCCCAGCTCTTCTTCGATGCGCAGCAACTGGTTGTACTTCGCGACGCGCTCGCTGCGGGCGGGCGCACCGGTCTTGATCTGGCCACAGTTGGTCGCGACGGCGAGGTCGGCAATCGTCGTGTCTTCGGTCTCACCCGAGCGGTGCGACAGAATCGCGGTGTAGCCGCTGCGCTGCGCGAGCGACACGGCGTCGAGGGTTTCGGTGAGCGTGCCGATCTGGTTGACCTTCACGAGCAGCGAGTTGGCCGTGCCGCGCGCGATGCCGTCGGCGAGCCGCGTGGGGTTGGTGACGAAGAGGTCGTCGCCCACAAGCTGCACCTTCGAGCCGAGCTGCGCGGTGAGGGCTGCCCAACCCTCCCAGTCGTCTTCTGACAACGGGTCTTCGATCGTGACGAGCGGGTACGACGCAACGATGTCGGCGTAGAACGCGGCCATCGACTCGGCCGTGTGGTCGGCGCCTTCGAAGCGGTAGACGCCGTTCGAGAAGAACTCGGTCGCGGCCACGTCGAGGCCCAGCGCGATGTCTTTGCCGGGGGTGAAGCCGACCTTCTCGATGGCAGCCATGAGGAAGTCGAGAGCGGCCTTCGAGCTCGCGAGGTCGGGGGCGAAGCCACCCTCGTCGCCGAGGCCCGTGGCGAAGCCACCGGCCTTGAGCTCACCCTTGAGGGCGTGGTAGGTCTCAACGCCCCAGCGCAGGCCCTCGCTGTAGGTCGAGGCACCGATCGGCAGAATCATGAACTCTTGAATGTCGACGCCCGTGTCGGCGTGCGCGCCACCGTTGATGACGTTCATCATCGGCACCGGAAGCACGTGGGCGTTCGGGCCACCGAGGTAGCGGAAGAGCGGGAGGTCGGCCGAGTCGGCCGCGGCCTTGGCGACAGCCAGCGAGACACCAAGAATGGCGTTGGCGCCGAGCTTCGACTTGTTGTCGGTGCCGTCGGCAGCCTTGAGCTCGGCGTCGATGAGGCGCTGGTCGCTCGCGTCCATGTCTTCGATCGCCGGGCCGAGCACGTCGAGCACCGAGTCAACGGCCTTGAGAACGCCCTTGCCGAGGTAGCGCTTCTTGTCGTCGTCGCGCAGTTCGTAGGCCTCGAAGGCTCCGGTCGATGCGCCCGAGGGAACGGCCGCGCGCGAGACGGTTCCGTCGTCGAGCAGCACCTCCACCTCAACGGTCGGGTTGCCGCGCGAGTCAAGAATTTCGCGGGCGCCAACGGCCTCAATTGCAGCCATGGGAGTGTCTCCTTCGGTGGTGGTCTGTCGGCTTCGGGGGTGATTAAGAAGCGGGTTCGAGCCTACGCCAGTCGAGCGCCGTGGCGTCCGCCTGACTGCTCGCGCTGACCGTCGCGAAGCGCGTGAACCCTTCGCCGGCCAACTGCTCGAGGGCCGCCTTCATGTTCTTGGGGCGCTTGACGAGCCGCACGCGGGCTCCCTCGGCGACGAGCTGCGACTGGAGGGCCATGACGGTCGTGAGCGCAGCATCCGCGTCGTAGATGAGAGCCGAGGCGTTCGCGTCAGGGTCGTCACCGAGATCAACGAGGTCGATGAGGCGCTCGAAGCCGAGCGAGAAGCCCGTGGCAGCAACGTCGGTGCCGAGAAAACGGCCGATCATGCCGTCGTAGCGACCGCCGCCGCCGAGCGAGTAGCCCAGGTCGGGGTGCGCGACTTCGAAGATCGGGCCCGTGTAGTAGCCCATGCCGCGCACGAGTAGTGGGTCGAACTGCAGGGTCACGCCGGGCACGGCCTCACGAATGGCGAGCAAGTCGCGCGCGGCCTCGGTGTCGGCAAAGGCCGAGTTCTGCAGCATGGCCCACGACTCGTCAATGCCCGCGTCGAGGTCAACCCACGCGAGCATCGCGGCCGGGTCGGCAACGCCGAGCGCCGTGAGTTCAGCGATCACGGCCTCAAGCCCGATCTTGTCGAGCTTGTCGAGTGTGATGAGAGCCGCGGGTCGCAGCGCTTCGGCGACCCCGTGCGCCTGCAGCCACTCCGTGAGCAGTCGACGATCGTTGAGACGGATGCTGCACCCCGGCACCCCGAGCGCGTCGAGCGCCGCGGCCGTGGCGGTGATGAGCTCGACTTCGGCAACGATGCCCGGCTCGCCAATGATGTCGATATCGCACTGCACGAATTGGCGGTAGCGGCCCTTTTGCGGGCGCTCCGCGCGCCACACGGGCGCCACTTGGATCGCGCGAAACACGCTCGGCAGCTGGCCGCGGTTGCTCGCGTAGAAGCGCGCGAGGGGCACCGTGAGGTCGAACCGCAGCCCGAGGTCGGCCAACTCAAGGGGGGTCGCGGCCTCGCGGAGGTCATCCGTCGTCAGACCGCGCTTCATGACCGCGTAGGCGAGCTTCTCGTTGTCGCCGCCGAGGCCCGAGAAGAGTCGCGCGGCGTCTTCGACGACCGGTGTCTCGATCTCGTCGAAGCCGTGGGCGCGATAGACCGAGCGAATGCGGGCGAGCACACGCTCGCGCGTGGCCTTCTCGGCGGGGAGGATGTCGCGCATCCCCCGCGGGGGCGTCACTGGAGAGGCCATGACCTCGATTCTCTCACGCGACGACGGGCCGGGCGGGTCGGGCCGCCCGCCCGCCGCTACGCGACGCGACTGCCCGTGGGAAGTGCCCCGGCGGGCGTGCGCGTGCGTGCGATGGCTCCCGCGAGCGCCGCCGCCGCGAGCACGAGGTGAATCAGCAGACCCACGAACCAGCTCGGCACGGTGCGGTCGAAGATCTCGCGGGGAGTCTCGTAGGGGTACGCGCCACTCGTGTCGCCGGCGAGCGCGGCCGCGCACTCGTCAATGACCGAGGTGAGGTCGGGCGAGAGTTGTGCCGAGCGCACCCCGAGTGCGATCGACCCGAAGAGGTCTTGCGGAAAACCGTTCGAGTCGAACGACGTCGGCGCAGCATCCGCGAGCACGATGTAGGGATTCGCCGCGAGAATGCCCCAGACATAGTCAAAACGGGGCGTGGTGTAGGTCGTGACCTCGGGGTCAAGGCACACGATGTTTTCGGGGTAGCCCGTGACGGGGTCGAACTCGCCGCCGACCGAGTAGTCGATGCCGATGTAGGTCTGCGTCTGCTGCGACTGGAAGGCGAGCCCGCCGAGGGTGAAGGCGATGAGCGTTCCGATGCTGAGGGCCGCGACGACGAGATAGGTCGTGACGACCGAGAACAGCGGTCGCGTGATGAGACCCGACAGGCCGACACCGACGGCAGCGACCACACCGAGCTCGAGCACGAGCACGCCGAGCGACGCGGCCAGGGTGTCACCCGGCACTCCGCCCGCGATGAGCGTGAAGAGCAGGGCCGGCAGCGACGCGACGAGGAAGGTCAACGCGACTGTCCAGGCCGCCAGAAACTTGCCGAGCACGATCTGGTTGGCGCTCGCGAGCGTCACTTGCGTGGTGGCGAGAGTGCCCGCATCACGGTCACCGTTGATGGCCGCGCCGCTGATGGCGGGGGTGACCAGAGTGCCGACGAGCAAGACGAAGAAGATGATCGTGGAGTACACCCCCGCGCTATCGGAGATGTCACCGCCGAACGCCGTGATCGAGAACCACAAGAGTGCCGTGACGATGCCGACGAGCGCGAAGACCACGATCACGAGAACCAGCCACGCCACCGAGCGGATGCGCTGACGCAGTTCGAGCTGAACGATCGTGCCCAGAGTGTCGAAGTAGCTGGTCATCGGGGGCCTCCCTCGGTCGTGGAGCGCGCGAGATCAAGGAAGGTGTGTTCGAAGTCACCGACTGCCGGGCCGAAGGCACTGATCGCCACGCCCGCGCCGACGAGCTTCGCGAGCAACTGAGCGGCCTCGGCTTCGCCGGCGACCGACACGGCCGTGCCGAGGTGATCGGGCTCGGATGCCTTAATGCGCAGTTTCTTGAGGGCAGCAGCGAGTGCGGCCGGGTCGATGGCGCGAATGCGCCAGTCGCGCGCTTGGGCGCGACTCGCCTCGATGCGTTCATCGGAGGCCGTGACCCCGCGCTCGAGATACACGGCAGAATCGGCCATTTCGTCGAGTTCGGCGAGCACGTGGCTCGAGACGAGAATCGCCACACCCTCACTCGCCAGGCGGCGCACGAGGGTGCGCAGTTCGACACGAGCGGCCGGGTCGAGGCCCGATGCCGGCTCGTCGAGCAGCAGCACGCTCGGCTCGTGCACGAGCGCCCGGGCCAGGCTTAAACGCTGCTTCTGACCACGGCTCAGAACGCGCGTCGGCTGCTCGGCAAGCTCGACGAGACCGACGAGCTCGATGAGCTGCTGCGCGCGCTCGCGCGACTGGGCGGGGGTGCGCTCATACAAGCGGCCGGTGATCTCGAGCGTGCGGCGCACACTGATGGTGCCCCACGAGCCCAAGACGTCGGGCATCCACCCCATGGCGCTGCGCACCGCGCGGGGGTCAGCAACCGGGTCATGGCCGGCGATGCGAATGGTGCCCGCGTCGGGCCGCAGCAACGTCGCGAGCATAAGCATGAGGGTGGTCTTGCCCGAGCCGTTAGGGCCGATAAGGGCCGTGACTGACCCGGCGTTGACCGAGAAACTCGCGTCGCGCACCGCGTGCACGTCGCCAAACGACCGTGCGACGCCGTCGACCTCGATGACCGCAGAAGAACTCATGAGCGTCAGTCAAGCAGTTCTGGTCAATGAGCGGGCTGAGCGTTGTGCAATTCGGCATCGCGGATGCTCTGCTCAAGCCCCCGCAACGCCCCCCGCATCGCGCGCTCGGTGTCGAGCCCCGCGGCGCGCGCTTGCGCGACGAGCGCCAGCAGCTGCTGCCCCAGCGCGGCCTCATCGGCCACGGGCTCGTCAACGGGAGTCGGCGCTGCCACGCCGAGCCCTTCGGCCTTGCCGAGCAGCTTGTCGGCGCGCTGCAGGGCGGGCAGCCCCGAGGCAACGCCGTCGAGCACCGAGGTGCGCGCGGGCTTCTCTTGCCGCTTCCAGGTCTCCCAGTTGGCGGCGACGGCGTCGGCCGTATCGGCAACTACGGTGCCGAACACGTGCGGATGCCGACCGACCATTTTTGCGGTCGACCGGGCGGCGACATCCTCGATCGTGAACCCGTTCTCGGCGCGCGCGGCGGCGATATCGGCGTGAAAAAGCACTTGATAGAGCACGTCGCCCAGCTCTTCGAGCACGTCATCGGGAGTGCCGTGCTCGATCGCGTCGATGAGCTCGTGCGCTTCTTCGACCAGGTAGCGCGTGAGGCTCTCGTGCGTTTGCTCGGCATCCCACGCGCAGCCACCCGGAGCCCGCAAGTAAGCGAGCACGGCGATGAGCTGGTCGAGCTGCGGGTGCGGCTGTGCGGGCGGAAGCGCGGCGGTCGGCTCGGTCATGCCTCCATCATGGCCCGACGCGAACGACGATCGTCGGGCATTGCCGTCGCGAGCACCGCCGTGACGATCGCGCACAGCAGTGCGCCCACAAAGACGGCTTGCGATGCGGGGATGATCGCCACGGGGTCGACCGCGCCCTCCAACCCACCCATACCGCCCGCCGCGCGGTAAATCGTGTTGGCGAGTGCCCCGAAGATGGCGACTGCCACGGCCTGCCCCACGGCCCGCGCGAAAAGGTTGGTGCCCGTCACGACACCGCGCTCGTTCCACTCGACGCTCGCTTGCGCGGCGATGAGGGAGGGCGTGGCCACGAGCCCCAAGCCCAGGCCCGTAATGAAGCACGCAATCGCGGCGATGGCGACAGAGGGCGTGCCCGCGAACGCGGCGAGCAAGCCCGTGCCCGCGAGCACGAGCACCATGCCGATGAGCACCGTGACCCTGAAGCCGAGGGAGAGATACAGCCGACCCGAGAGCGATGCCGAGATGGGCCACCCGATCGTGAGGGCGGCGAGCGCAAGGCCCGCGACGAGCGGTGAGACTCCGAGCGCCGCCTCGAGGGTCACCGGCACGTACGAGGCGAGGCCGATGAGAATAGCGCCGACGCCCACCGAGACGAGCGTGGTCGTCAGCAGCAGGCGCCGCGAGAACACCCAGCCGGGCAGAATCGGCTCGGCTGCACGGCGCTCGGCGAGCACGAATGCGAGCAACAGCGCGCCGCCAAGTCCGAAGGCCACGGCGCTCTGCCATGACAGCCACGGCCAACTCACGCCGCCCTGCAGCACCCCGACGAGCAGCAACCCGAGCGATGCGGTGAGCAAGAGGGCACCGAGCACGTCGACCTTGTGCGGGCGATGCTCGATGGTTTCGTGGAGAGAGCGGATGAGCATCCACCCCGCCAACAGGCACAGCGGAATGTTGATGAAGAAGATCCACCGCCAGGCGTCGAGTTCGGCGAACAGGCCCCCGAGCGTCGGCCCAATGACGGCCGATGCGGCCCACACGCTGGCGATGTAGCCCTGCACTTTGGCGCGCTCTTCGAGCGAGTAGATGTCGCCCGCGATCGTGATGGCCATCGGACCGATCGCGCCGGCGCCGATGCCCTGCACGGCGCGGAAGGCGATGAGGGCGGGCATGCTCCACGCGAGGCCGCACAAGATCGAACCGACGAGAAACAGCCCGATGCCGATGAGGATGATGGGCTTGCGTCCGATCATGTCGCTGAACTTGGCAAACAGCGGCGTCGAGACAGCCTGTGCGAGCAGGTAGATCGAGAACAGCCACGGGAACAACTCGAACGAGCCCAGCTCGGCAACGAGCGTCGGAACCGCTGTCGAGAGAATCGTCGCGTCGATGGCGACGAGCCCGGTCGTCACCATGATCGCGAGCAAGATGGGCCCACGCTCAGAGCGCAGGCCAACAGCGGTAGTCGAGGTCACGTCTGCGACCATAACCCCATGCTCCCGGAACTCGGCTGGATGCCGCGCCTCGCCGCCGCCCTGCTCGCCCTCGGGCTGCTCACGCTCTTGGTCGTGCGAGCGGTGCGCAAAGACCGCCGCGAGTTCTCCCGCTTTCGCCGCTACCGGTCGACGGCGCGGCGGCAAGGCATGATGCGACGCTGGCTCATCGAGTCATTCGTGCTGTTCGGCGGGTCAGCGGCGCTCGTGCTGGTGCTGACGTGGCCCGTTGTCACTCCCCTGCTGAGCGCCGCGCAAGCGATCGCGCCGATCGCGTGGCTGCGGGATGCCCTCGCCGGCGGCCTCGGATTCGCGCTGCTCATCGGCTTCGGTCTGGGCGTCGTGCTGCTCACGTGGCTCGGCGTGCGCAGTGCTCGCCGCGAGGGTGGGGTCATCATGCTCGGCGACATTGCCGCGCTCTTGCCGCGCAACCGCCCCGAGCTCGGCTGGGGAGCTGCCCTCTCGGTCAATGCGGGCATCGTCGAAGAGTTGCTCTTTCGCCTCGCCCTGCCCGCCCTTCTCGTGATCGTGACGGGTGAGCCCCTGAGCGCCTTTCTGCTCGCGGCGCTCGTCTTCGGAGCCCTGCACGCGTATCAGGGCTGGGTCGGCGTCGTGGCGACGACCGTCGTCGGCGTGCTCTTGACGGTGCTCTATGTCGCGAGCGGCAGCATCGTGCTGGCCATGCTCGTGCACGCGCTCTTTGACCTGCGCACGCTCGTGGTCATCCCGGTCGCGGTGTATCGCGTGCACGCCGTGCCGGGCACCGTGCGGTTTCCGAAACCGCTCGCGGTCGCGGCCCCCACGCCCTCGCGAGACTCGCCACCCGATGGGGCCGACTCCGAGGGATAGATCCGGGTGCGCGCACCCAGCCCGCCACCGAACATCGAAGTCTTCCCGCCGGTCGCCACCACCCCACCCGCGCGCCCTCGGCACCACCCCTTCAGCGCGCTCCTGAATCGAAGGAAAGAGACGAGCAAAGTCGATCAACTTTCCTTCGATTCAGGAGCGCGCTGGAGTGATAGCCCGCTTGGTTAGGTTAGGAGGCGATGACCACCCGCGAGAAGCTGAGCCCGCGACAACCACTCGCCCGACGCACCACGATTTCAGCGCGCGGCCACGATGTCAGCGCGCGGTGGCGGCCGCGGCGCGACGACCAGGCAGGCCGCGGCGCGACGACCAGGCAAGCGACGGCGCGATCAGGCAGAGGGTGCCGCGGCCGACTCCGTGGCGTAGAGGTTGGTCAGCACCTGCCCGACCCATGCGATGAGGTCGTCGTCGGCGGCGTCTTTCGGCAGGGGAACCGTCGCGACGCGCTGCTGGCCGAACCACTTCGACCCCGGGTACATGCGTTGGAGGCGCAATTGCCGCGAGTCGGGCAAGTCGAGGCCCACGAGCCGAAGATTCGTGCCCATGACGACAACGTCGCTCAATCCAAGCTTCTGGGCCTGGCGGCGCAAGCGTGACACCTGCAGCAGCGTGAGCACCGACGCGGGCGGGTCGCCGTAGCGGTCGGCGAGTTCGTCGAGCACGGCATCCAGAGCCGCATCATCAGAGGCCGGAGCCGTCGCGGTCGAGAGCTTCTGGTACGCCTCGAGGCGCAAGCGCTCGCTCTCGATGAAGTCTTCGGGAATGTGCGCGTCAACTGGCAGCTCGAGCCGCAGCTCGGTCTGCTCTTCGGCCGCGTCACCGCGGAAGACGCTCACGGCCTCGCCGATCATGCGCAAGTAGAGGTCGAATCCAACGCCCGCGATGTGACCGGCCTGCTCGGCGCCGAGCAGGTTGCCCGCACCGCGAATCTCGAGGTCTTTCAGCGCGATCTGCATGCCGCCACCCAGGTCACTGTTGGCCGCGATGGTCTGCAAGCGGTCGTGCGCGGTCTCGGTGAGGGGCTTGAGCTCGTCATACAGGAAGTACGCGTAGGCGCGCTCGCGGCCACGGCCCACGCGGCCGCGCAACTGGTGCAACTGCGAGAGTCCGTACTTGTCGGCTCGATCGATGATGAGGGTGTTGGCGTTGGCCACATCGAGGCCCGTCTCGATGATCGTCGTCGAGACGAGCACGTCGAACTTGCGCTCCCAGAAGTCGACCATGACCTGTTCGAGCAGCGACTCGCTCATCTGTCCGTGGGCCACGGCAATGCGCGCATCCGGAACCAACTCGGCCAAGTGGCTCGCGACGCGCTGGATGCTCGAGACGCGATTGTGCACGTAGAACACCTGGCCTTCGCGCAGCATCTCGCGGTGAATCGCGGCCGCGACCTGTTTGTCGCTGTAGGGGCCGACGAACGTGAGAATCGGGTGGCGGTCTTCGGGTGGAGTCGCGAGCGTCGACATTTCACGGATGCCCGTCACGGCCATTTCGAGCGTGCGCGGAATCGGCGTGGCCGACATCGCGAGCACATCGACATTGGTCTTGAGCTTCTTGAGCGCGTCTTTGTGCTCGACACCGAAGCGCTGCTCTTCGTCGATGATCACGAGGCCCAGGTCTTTGAACTGGATGCCCTGGCTCAAGATGCGGTGCGTGCCAATGACGACATCGACCGTGCCGCTCGCGAGGCCCTCAATGGTCTCTTTCGCTTCTTTGTCGGTCTGGAAGCGACTGAGCGCGCGCAAGTGGATCGGAAAGCCCGCGTAGCGTTCGGCGAAGGTCTCGAGGTGCTGCTTGACGAGCAGAGTCGTCGGCACGATCATCGCGACTTGCTTGCCCCCCTGTACGGCTTTGAAGGCGGCGCGCACCGCGACTTCGGTCTTGCCGTATCCGACGTCGCCCGCGAGCAAGCGGTGCATCGGAATCGGCGACTCCATGTCGCGCTTGACCTCGTCAATCGTCGTCAACTGGTCGGGCGTTTCAACAAACGGGAAGGCCTCTTCGAGTTCGCGCTGCCACGGTGTGTCAGGCGGGAAGGCAAAGCCCTTGCTCGACATGCGCGCCGAGTAGAGCTTCACGAGTTCGACCGCGATGTCGCGCACCGCACGACGTGCCTTGCCCTTCGCGGCCGCCCAGTCGCTGCCGCCCATCTTGCTGAGCGTCGGGGCTTCGCCGCCGACGTACCGACTGAGCAGATCGAGCTGGTCGGTCGGCACATAGAGCTTGTCGCCCGGGTAGCCCCGCTTGCTCGGCGCGTACTCGATGAGCAAAAACTCGCGCTGGCTCTTCACGGCGTTGCGTCCGCCCGTGCTGACCTCGCGCTGCACGAGCTCGAGAAACTTGCCGATGCCGTGGGTCGCGTGCACCACGAAGTCACCGGCCTTGAGCTGCAGCGGGTCGACGACGTTGGTGCGGCGGCTCGCAAGCTTCTTGGGCTGGCGCGAGTCGTAGCCGACCGCGCGGCCATAGAACTCGGTTTCGCTCATCAGGCCCAACTGCAGCTCGGGCACCTCGAAGCCATGCTCGACTTGCGCTTGCACGAGGTAGGCCACGCCGGGCTCGAGCGATTCGGGCAGCTCATCAACGATGCGCGCGGCAACCTCGTGCTCGGCGAGCACATCGGCCGCGCGCTCGACGAGGCCGTGGCCGGCGGCGACGACGATCATCGTCCAGCCCGCGCGCACGCGGTCGACGACGTGATCGACGGCGCCGTCACTGCGACCCGAGAACCCGGGTGGCTCGACCGCCTCAACACGCACGACCTCGGGGTCGTCGGCATCGAACGCGCTGATCGTGAACCAGTCGCGATCACCGGCAGCCTCATGCAGCCCGTTCACGGTCACGAAGTCACCCGCGTCGAGGTCGATGGGAGACTCGGCACCCGCCGTCGCGGCGTGCCACGCGGCGGTCAAAAACTCGCGGTTCGTCTCGAGCAGGCTGACGGCACGGCTCGCCACGCGCTCGGGGCTCAGCACCGCGATGGCCGCGCTCGCGGGCAGGTAGTGCGTCAATGGCACGAGCCGCTCGACAAGCGCGGGCGCGAGGCTCTCCATACCCTCCACCGGAATGCCCTCGCCGATCTTGGCGAGCAGCCCGGCCAGGCTCGGAAACTCGTGCTGCATTTCGCGAGCACGCTGGCGCACACTCTCGCTCAACAGCAGCTCGCGCGTCGGCGGAAGCTCGACCACGTCAATCTCGGTCGGCAACGACCGCTGGTCAGCAACCGAGAACTCGCGCAATTGCTCGACTTCATCGCCGAAGAACTCGACGCGCACAGGATGCTCGGCCACCGCCGCGAACACATCAAGAATTCCGCCGCGCACCGCGAACTCGCCGCGCCGCGTGACCATGTCGACGCGGCTGTACGCGAGGTCGATGAGTCTTTCAGTCACGCGAGCGAGGTCGTATCCGCGACCCGCGCGGCGCAACACCACGGGTTCGACCTCGGTCAAGCCCGGCACGAGCGGTTGCAGAGCAGCGCGCACCGACGCCACGACAACGAGGTCGGGCTTGTCGGCCCCGGCCGCGTCCCACTCGTTGAGAGCGCGCAGCGTGCGGATGCGCCGCCCCACGGTTTCAGCGCTCGGGCTCAACCGCTCGTGCGGAAGGGTCTCCCACGCCGGCAAGTCGAGCACGACGGCGCGGGGCGCCAGGGCGGCGAGCGACTGCATCACGGCCTCGGCCTCACGGCTGGTTGAGGCGATCGCGAGGAGGCACTGCGGGCCGGAGCGGGCATCCAGAATGCTGGCCAGGAGGGGCACGCGCAAGCCTTCGACTGCCGAGAAATCGGCGGAACGACTGGCGCTCTCGAGGGCGTGCTGCAGCGTGCGGGCGCGCGTCAGCGCCGGAATTAACCGCTCAAGAGTCACGTCGCACGAGTGTACGCGGCCCTCGCTGAGCGCTCAGGCGCGGGGCGCGTGCACCTTCTGCTGGGCAGCAAGCAAACCCTGGTCGACGATGAGCTCGATCGCCTCGATCGCGTCGTCGATGACAAACGGCAGGCGGGTCTTCTCGCCCGCGCCAAAGTCGCGCAACACGTAGTCGGCGGCGTCGTGCCTGCCGGGCGGCCGACCAATGCCGACGCGCACGCGCACGAAGTCGGGAGTGTCGAGCGCCTTGATGATGTCGCGCACGCCGTTCTGGCCGCCGTGCCCGCCATCGGCCTTCAGCTTGATGGTCTCGAACGGCAGGTCGAGGTCATCGTGCACGACGATGACACGCTCAGGAGGAATGCCGAAATAGGCAGCCGCGCTCGAAACCGGACCGCCCGAGGTGTTCATGTAGCTCAGCGGACGAATGAGGATGAGCTTGGGCCCGCCCGGCCGCAGCCGTGCCTCGGCAAGCATCGTCGTCGAGCGGTGACGACTGAAGCGCGCGCCGAGCTGATCGGCGAGACGATCGACGACCATCGCACCCACGTTGTGCCGATTGCCCGCGTATTGCGGGCCGGGATTGCCGAGGCCCGCCACCAACCACCTATCGGCAGACGACGAAGGGGCCGCATCGCGGCGGAACAATCCGACCACGGGCGACCCCTTCGCTCGATCTTGCGGGCGACCAGCGCCCGTCGTGACTACTCGGCGGCTGCAGCCTCGGCAGCAGCGGTCGACGCGGCCGACGAAGCAGCGGCGAGCGCCTCAACAGCGGCGTCGTCGGCGCTCGACCCGGCGGGGGTCGTGATCGCGAGCACGAGCGCGCTCGCGTCGGTCACGAGCGAGGTGCCCTTGGGCAGCTCGACATCGCCCGCGTGAATCTGCGTGCCGTCGGTCAGGCCCTCAACCGAAACGGTGAGCGAGGTCGGAATGTGCGTGGCCTCAGCCTCAACGGTGAGCGTGCTGTGGTCGACCACGACAATCGTGCCGGGGAACGAGTCGCCTTCGACGTGCACCGAAATGTCGACCGTGACCTTCTCGCCCTTGCGCACGACGATGAGGTCGACGTGCTCGATGATCTGGCGAACCGGGTCTTTCTGCACGTCTTTGACGAGCACGAGTTCTTTCGTGCCCTCGATGTCGAGCGTGAGAAGCACGTTCGACTGGCGCAGCAAGAGGGCGGTCTCGTGGGCGGGCAGCGTCACGTGCTGCGGCTCGCCACCGTGGCCGTAGATGACGGCGGGAATGTGGCCAGCGGCGCGCAGCTTGCGCGCCGCGCCCTTGCCGAACGACGTGCGCTTGCCAGCGCTGAGCTTGTTCTCGTCAGCCATGCTGATGTCTCCTTGAATCGGTGGGCCGCGGGGCCCGGTCGGGGTGTCAACTCGAACGCGCGAGCGCGTGAGGAAAGCCGGATGCCTTGCCCACCGCGTCGATTACGGAGCGAAAAATCGCTCCCTCGCCGAAGTACAGTCGCTCAGTCTACCCGAGGCACGAGCAGCGCCGCGACGGCGGCCGCGAGCTCGTCGATCGGGCGAGTGGCGTCAAGAACGAGCACGCCCTCCGCCGCGGTCGGGGGCTCAAGCGTCGCGAGCTGCGAGTCGAGCAGAGCCGCGGGCATGAAGTGGCCCGAACGCTCGGTCAGGCGGCGCTCGAGCGTGTGCCGATCGAGGTCGAGCAGGGCGAACTGCGCGTGGGGAGCATCCGCCCGCACGCGATCACGGTAGGCCGCGCGCAAGGCGCTGCAGGCCATGATGCAGGGCGCATCCGTCACCAGGGCCGCCGCGACGGCGTCAAGCCACGGGGCGCGATCGGTGTCATCGAGTGGCACGCCCGCCGCCATCTTGGCGACATTGGCGGGTGGATGCAGGTCGTCGGCATCAATGAACCGAACGCCCGCGAGGTCGGCCGCTGCGCGCCCCACCGTCGTCTTGCCGACTCCCGAGACGCCCATGAGAACGACGACGGCGGCAGGGGGCTGGATCATGCGCCCACGGTACGCGGCCAGCGGCCACAACGCCCGTTCAATCGGCTCTAGGCTTGATTGCATGACCACCACGCCTACCGCCAACAACAGTGTCGCCAACATCGGCGTCGTCGGCCTCGCCGTCATGGGTTCGAACCTCGCCCGCAACCTTGCCAGCCGCGAGGGCAACACCGTTGCGGTGTTCAACCGCTCGTTCGAGAAGACCGAGACCCTCGTCACCGAGCACCCCGAGGCGGGCTTCATCGCCACCAAGGACTACGCCGAGTTCGCTGCCTCGCTGCAGAAGCCGCGCACCGCGATCATCATGGTGCAGGCCGGCCGCGGCACCGACGCCGTCATCGACGCGCTCACCGAGGTCTTTGAGCCGGGCGACATCATCGTCGACGGCGGCAACGCGCTCTTCACCGACACGATTCGCCGTGAAGCGGCCGTGCGTGCCACGGGCATCAACTTCGTCGGCGCCGGCATTTCGGGTGGCGAAGAGGGCGCGCTCAACGGCCCCTCGATCATGCCCGGCGGCTCGGCCGAGGCCTGGGTCACGCTCAAGCCCATTCTCGAGTCGATCGCCGCCGTGGCCGAGGGCGAGCCCTGCGTCACGCACGTCGGCACCGACGGTGCGGGCCACTTCGTCAAGATGATCCACAACGGCATCGAATACGTCGACATGCAGCTGATCGCCGAGGCCTACGACCTGCTGCGGCGCGTGGGCGGCCTCGAGCCGGCCGAGATCGCTGAGGTCTTCGCCGAGTGGAACACCGGCGAGCTCGAGAGCTACCTCATCGAGATCACCGCCGAGGTGCTGCGCCAGGTGGATGCGACGACCGGCAAGCCGCTCGTCGACGTCATTCTTGACCAGGCCGGCGCCAAGGGCACCGGCGCGTGGACGGTCCAGACCGCGCTCGACCTCGGCGTTCCCGTGTCGGGCATTGCCGAGGCCGTGTTCGCCCGGTCGCTCTCGTCGAAGCCCGCGCAACGTGCGGCCGCCGCGAGCCTGCCCGGCAGCACGCAAGAGTGGCAGGTCGCCGACCGCGACGCCTTCGTCGAAGACGTTCGCCGGGCCCTCTACGCCTCGAAGATCATCGCCTACAGCCAGGGCTTCGACGCGATCGTCGCCGGTGCCGAGCAGTACAACTGGGACATCAAGAAGGGCGACATCGCGCGCATCTGGCGTGCGGGCTGCATCATTCGCGCTCGCTTCCTCAACCGCATCACCGAGGCCTACGCGGCCGACCCCGCGCTCGTGGCGCTCGTCACCGCGCCGTACTTCGCCGAGGCCGTCGCCGGGGCGCTGCCCTCGTGGCGACGCATTGTGTCGGGTGCGGCGTTGGCGGGCATCCCGACCCCCGCGTTCGCGTCGTCGCTCTCGTACTACGACGGGCTTCGCGCCGACCGCTTGCCGGCCGCGCTCGTGCAGGGCCAGCGCGACTTCTTCGGCGCGCACACCTACAAGCGCGTCGACAAGGAGGGCACGTTCCACACCCTCTGGAGCGGCGACCGCACGGAGATCCAGGCAGAAGACGCACACTAGTGGGATGAGCGACGACGACGACCCGATCGAGCTGCGCGGGGCGGTCGATGACGACGCCGGGGTTCCGGCGTGGGAGCGCCGCCGCCGCGTCATGCGCTGGGTCGCGCTCATCGCCCTGCTCGGGATGCTGCTGCCGACGGCCGTCGGAACCTACTCGGTCGCCCGCACCACCGCCGAGCAGTCGTGCCGGCTCGCCGTCGACTTCTACGCCAACGAGCGCACGCCCTCGCGCGTGGCGTTCGAGCTGCTCTCGCCCGAGGCGATGGGCTGGACGTGCTACGCCGTCACCCCGGGCGGCGACGTCCTCGTCGCCCTGCTCGGCCTGATTCCCGGCGCTCCGCGCCTCGCACCGCGCACCCTGAGCTGACACCGGTTGGCAGGCCGGGGGTTCTCCTGCCACACTGGAGGCGTTCCGCGCCTGCGAACGGCGCCCCGAGGCTCTCTCGAGGCGGCGTGACCCGTCGAGGAGCGGTGGTTGCCTTCATCGCTTCCGGTCACCTCAGTCGCACACCTTT
>NZ_JANRKZ010000077.1:0-5024 GCF_033763155.1 Microcella sp. | reverse complement strand
GGTCGTCGTGGCTGCCGGCCTCGCGCTCGGCGGTGCGTCGGCGCTGCTCACTCCCATCACTCAGCAGACTGGCCGCGGAGTGCAGGTCGAATCGCTCGTGTCGACGGTGTGGTTGTGGGCGGCCGCCGCGGGCGAGTGGTCGTCACGCGTCTACTACGACCAGGGCATTCTGACCTGGCAGGTCTTTGGTGAGGGCTCGCAACTGGCGGCCGACCTCATGACGCCCGTGCTTGCGCTCGTGGTGCTCGTGATTGTGGCGCTCGGCGTTGCGGCCGTGCGACGCGGGGTCGACGACGTCGAGCTGTTTCCCGTGCTCGCGCTCGCTCTCGTCATGGCGCTCATCACCGTCAACAAGGTGGGTTCGCCGCAGTTCGCGACGTGGATCGCGGTGCCGATCGTTCTGGGCCTCGCCTGGCAGCAGTGGGGCGGCCGCTCGTTTCGGGTGCCGGCCGTGCTCGCGCTCGCAACTGCCGCGCTCACGCAGGTCGTGTATCCGGTGCTGTACACCTCGCTGCTCTCCCTGGACCCGTTCATGCTCACGGTGCTCTCGGCGCGTAACCTGCTCTACGTCGCGTTGCTCGGCTGGGCGGTGTGGCAACTCGTTGCCTTGTGCCGCCGAGCGCGCGAGACCGTGCTGGTCGCCACCGCCGCTGCCTCTGAAGGAGCATCCTCATGATCGTCGCGTTCTCTGTCGCCCCCTCGGGCGGCTCACCGACGGATTCGGTGCACGACGCGGTCGCCGCCGCCGTGCGCATCGTGCGCGAGTCGGGGCTTCCCAACCGCACGTCGTCGATGTTCACCGACATCGAGGGGGAGTGGGACGAGGTCATGGATGTCGTCAAGCGCGCCACCCTCGCCGTGGCCGAATACGGCACGCGCGTGTCGCTCGTGCTCAAGGCTGACTATCGCCCGGGCTACACGGGCGAACTCGACGGCAAAGTGCGTCGACTCGAGGCGGCTCTCGAGGTCGACAAGGGAGAGGGCGCGTGACCGTCTCCACCGCCAGCGTGCCCATCATCGATGAGGCCACGGCTGAGGCCTACGCGCGCCAGCAGCGCGAGCACGACGACGCCCACCGGCGTGCCCACGGAGGGGCCGAGCGTCGGCCCCTCAGCAAGGCTCGCGTCTATGCGGCGCTGCTCGCTCTGGCCCTCGGCGGTTTCGGCATCGGCTCGACCGAGTTTGTGGCGATGGGGCTGCTGCCCGAGATCGCGCGCGATCTGTTGCCCGGTCTCTACGTCGGCAACTCTGAAGAGGCGATCGGGCAGTCGGGCTGGGTCATCACGGCCTACGCGCTCGGCGTGGTGGTCGGCGCTCCGACGATCGCCGCCTTCGCGGGGCGCATGCCGCGCCGACGCCTGTTGCTCTGGCTCGCTGCGGCGTTCACGATCGGCACCGTCGCCTCGGCCACCCTGCCCACGTTCGAGCTGGTCATCGCGGCACGGTTCATCTCTGGGCTCCCGCACGGGGCCTACTTTGGCGTCGCGGCGCTGGTGGCGGCGAGCCTCATGGGGCCGGGCAAACGCGGGCAGGGCGTCGCTCTCGTGCTCAGCGGACTCACGATTGCCACCGTCATCGGCGTGCCGATCATCACGGCCGTGGGGCAAGCCTCTGGCTGGCGCGCCGCGTACCTGCTCGTGGCCGCACTCTTTGCCGCGACGTTTGTTGCCGTGCGCATCCTCGTGCCGTGGCAACCCGGCGACGCCAACTCGTCAGTGCGCAACGAGCTCGCGGCCTTTGGCAGCCTGCGGGTGTGGGTGGCCGTGGCGGTCGGAGCCATCGGCTTCGGCGGCTTTTTCGCGGTCTATAGCTATATCGCCCCGATGGTCATCGACTCGGCGGGGATGCCCGCGACGGCCGTGCCGTGGGTTCTCGCGAGCACGGGCATGGGCATGACCGTGGGAAACATCATCGGCGGTCGCCTCGCCGACGCCGGAACCACGCGCGCTATGTTCATCGGCTTTGCCGGGCTCATGGTCGCTCTCACCGCGCTGGGGCTCACGGGTGGGCACCCCGTCGGAGTGATCGCGGGCACGTTCTTGGTTGGGTTTATGGCCTCGATCATCTCCCCCGTTGTGCAAACGCGATTAATGGATGTCGCGGGCAAGTCGCAAACGCTCGCCGCAGCCCTCAACCATGCAGCCCTCAACGTCGGCAACGCTCTCGGCGCGTTTCTGGGCGGACTCGTCGTTGCCGCGGGATGGGGCTACCTCACGCCCGCGTGGGTCGGGCTGTTGCTCGCCGTCGGCGGCACGGTGCTTGCCGTCGTCAGCGTGGCGCTCGAGCGGCGAGCGGCGCGGCTCGCCTAGTCGAGCCGAAGAGCTCTAGAGTCCGCTGCCGCCGCCGGGAGCATCCACGAGAATGCCGTCGGTCAGGGCTTGCTTGCGCAAGGCGACCTTCGTGCCAACGTCGATGCCCGCAATGCGGTATTTCTCGCGAATGCGCTTGAGGTAGCTCTTGGCCGTCTCTTCTGAGATGCCGAGTTGGTAGGCCACCGTCTTGACGGGTTCGCCCGCCCCGTAGAGGGCCATGACGCGGCGCTCTTGCGCGCTGAGACGCGGTGAGCCTCCGACATCGGCGGCGTTGAGAGCGAGGTCGAGTTCGGCCGAGATGAACGACTCGCCGTTCTTGGCGGCGCGAATGGCCTCGACGATCATGCCCGCGTCTTCGCTCTTCACGAGATAGCCGAGCGCGCCTGCATTGAGAGCCTCGCGCACGACGTTGGGTTCGCTGTAGGTGCTCATGAGCACTACGGGAACCGTCATCGACTTAAGCGTCTGAATCTTCAGTGAGACGGGAATGTTGTCTTTCAAGTCGAGGTCAAGCAAGACGACGTCGACGGGAAATGCGGGGTGCGAGAGCAAGTCGGGCCATGTCGCAACCGCAGCGACCATTTCAATGTCGTCGGCAGCCTGGCGAATCCACTCGGTCAACGCCCCCAGCAACATGCGGTGATCATCGACGAGCGCCAATCGAATGGGTGACGTGTGCGGCATCGCGGTCACTCCTGCTCTCTCGGGTCTAGTTATTGAACGCGACCGGCGTCGACGGGGTTTTCGACCGTGCAATCGACCTCGATGACAACCGAGTTGGTCGCCGTGCTGTCACTGTATCGCCCGACTCGGTCGAGGGCCTCCCACACACCGGGGTCAACACGATTCCGTTTCAGCCCTGTCACCTCGATGCGCAGTGGAATCACGAGCCGGGTGCCTGCCGACGCGCGGTTCGGATCGAGCGGCCCCAGAGCCACCGTCACCGTTCGCATGGGCGACACACCTGCGGGGTCGGCAGCGAGCAACCACAGGGCGGCGAGCAACGCGTCACGCTGCACGTCGTCGAGAAGACCGGCGAGAGTGCCCGGGTCGCTCACGGTCACGCGGCGTCCCAGGTGCTCTGACTCGGTCACCGCGTGGAACAGCCAGGTCTCGCGTCGACCCTCAATGAGATGCAAGCGAAGTTCGGTGGCGAGAGTGGATGCTCGCGACGAGTACTCCGCCGGCAAGGGCAGTGGAGCCGCGCCGGTTGCCACGGCCTCCAACAACTCTTCGGCGTCGAGGTCGAGCTGCTCGAGCTCTTCGCTCGCGAGCATGCCGACCGCGAGCCGCGGCGCGGTCACGGTGGATTGCACGAGCACGCGGTCGAGCTCGCGTTTGAGCATCCGTTCGAAGCCACTCACGAGCAGAACACCCGTGACCCCTGGGCCAACGGCCAGCGCCACCGCCACGACTTGGGAGGGGATGGTGGTAGGCGTCAGGGGAGTCGTGACGAGAATCGCCACGATGAAGGCGACGCCGAGGGCAGAGGTGGCCACGAGCACTTCCCACCGCGAACGCAACGTCACGATGACGAGCAACACGAATCCCGCCGAGATCGACGCCGTCGCGTTGCGGCCGATGTCGCCGAGGGGCGCGATCGCGACGAAGTCGAGCCAGACAACGGCGCCGAGCGCGGCAAGAAAGACCCAATAGAGCCAATCGGGAAGGCGTTCGCCGCTGGCCGAAATCGTGATGGTCAATCCCAAGAAGGTGACCATGAGCAAGAGCCACGCCGTCGCGACGGGCAAGAGGGAGGGGTAGGCGTCGACGCGAAGCAAGAACACCGAGATGCCGAGCATCGACTGCAGGGCGGCAATGATGCCGAGCCCGAGGCCCAAGAATCCTGATCCGAGCGCCGAGGCGTGCGTGGAGGTCGGTGAACCCCGACGAGTCGACGAGCGCGCACCGGCGGGCCGAACAAGGCCGCCGAGTGTGGTTTCGTCGGCCGGGGTGTATTTGGTGCTCACCGCGGCACCCGCGCATTCTTCGGTCGGAGCCTCATCGCGGCACCTCCAAAATCACCGTCGTGCCGGCGCCGGGGGTCGAGAACAAGCGAGCGCTTCCGCCCACGTCGTGCAATCGCGCAACGACCGACTCGGTGAAGCCGAGCCGTTCTTCGGTGACGGCGTGCGGGTCGAAGCCGATGCCCGCGTCGGTGACGACGGCTCGCAACACGTCGTCACCCTGGGTAATGGTGACGTCGGCCTCTTCGACACCAGAGTGCCGTCGAACGTTCTCGAGGCACTCGGCAAGAGCGAGCAAGAAGGCGTCGAGAACGTCGCTCGGCAAGAGAACCTGACCACTGCCGTGCCACCGAACCGTGAGGCCCATGCGCAAGAAGCGCTGCTTGACAGATTCGAGTGTCGTTCCGAGGGGTGTTTCTGCCACGGGCTCAAGACTGTAGACGCCGGAGAACTGGGGCATCGGAGTGGAGCCGAGTCGCAATTGCCGGAGCAACCGTGCGTCTTCGCGCGCTTGCTGGCGAAGAGCGTCTTCGCTGACTCCGACCCCCGAGTGTGCGAGCAGAGTGAGTGTGGCGAGCACGGTGTCGTGCAGCAGCCGCGCGCTTTGTCGGCGCTGCGCCTCGGTTTCGCTTGCCTGTCGTTCGAGGTGATGCGCTCGACCGATGTTCTCGATACGCCGCACAGCGCGTTGCACGCCGACGGTGACCCACAGGCCAATGATGAGCGTGATGACCCATCCGGCGAG
>NZ_JANRKZ010000076.1:0-30421 GCF_033763155.1 Microcella sp. | reverse complement strand
CGTAGATTTCCTGATCTGGCGTGCGCGTCAGACTCAGTCTTCGGTGGCTCGAGCGATGGGCGTCACGCCCGGGTCGCTCAGCCACAAGCTGAACGGCCGCCGCCCGTGGAGCGCAACAGAGATTGCGTGGGCAGCTGGGCGGTTCGGCGTGACCGTAGACGCGCTTTTCCGCACGGATGGCGTGGTGGGCCCTGAGGGATTCGAACCCCCGACATCCTCGGTGTAAACGAGGCGCTCTACCAACTGAGCTAAAAGCCCGTGTTCTCTTAGCGTACCGGCGCGCAGAGGGTCACAGTGCGGCCAGTGCCTCACGGTATGCCGACAGCGGTCGTGCCTCGCCGGGTGCGACCGAGAAGGATGCCCGCACTACGCCTGCCGCGTCAACGAGCACGGTGGCCCGCGTGGCAAAACCCTTCTCGTCGAGAAAGGCACCGTAGCGCCGAGCCACCTCGCCGTGGGGCCAAAAGTCGGCCAGCAAGGTGAAGTCGTAGTTCTCGCGCTCGGCAAACACTCGCAGCGTGGCGGTGGAGTCGACGGAGATCGCGAGAAGCCGAACACCCGCAGCCTCGAAGATCGCGAGGTTGTCGCGCAACTCGCACAATTCGCCCGTGCATGTACCTGTGAAGGCGAGGGGAAAGAACACGATCGCGACCGCCGTCTCGCCTCGCAGGGCACTGAGAGTAACACTCTGGCCGAATTGGTCACGCAAGGTGAAGTCGGGCGCGAGGTCGCCCGGGGCGGGAAGAGTGGCTGCCTGCACGGCTGGCTCCTGGCGCTCATGGTTCTCGCACCGAGGGGTGCGGAGGGGGTGACTAGACTCGACAGCGCTCGTGCGATTTCCACGACGCCGCAACCCGGCGCCCGAAACGCGCCGACACACTCTGTCTACCACCAGAAAGAGGTCAAGGGTGACGGTCAACGACCAAGATCCATACTCGGTCAGCCACGTCGATTCCGATCCGGATGAGACCGCAGAATGGAACGAGTCGCTTACTGCGGTCGTCCACGAGCGGGGTGCGGGTCGCGGACGCGACATCATGCTCAGCTTGCTGAAGCGCTCGAAAGAGTTGCACCTCGGCGTGCCGATGGTGCCGACCACCGACTACCTCAACACGATCGCTCCCGAGAATGAGCCCGAGTTTCCGGGCGACGAAGAGCTCGAGCGCCGCTACCGCGCGTGGATCCGATGGAACGCCGCCATTACCGTGCACCGCGCACAGCGGCCGGGCATCTCGGTTGGTGGTCACATCTCGACCTACGCATCCAGTGCCGCCCTCTACGAAGTAGGACACAACCACTTCTTCCGCGGTGCCGACCACCCGACCGGTGGCGACCAAATCTTCTACCAGGGCCACGCCTCGCCCGGTATGTATGCTCGTGCCTTCCTCGAGGGTCGACTGACGACCGAGCAACTCGATGGCTTCCGTCAAGAAAAGTCCCACGCCGGTGGCGGGCTCTCGAGCTACCCGCACCCGCGTCTCATGCCCGACTTCTGGCAGTTCCCGACGGTATCGATGGGCATCGGTCCTATCAACGCGATCTACCAGGCGCAGCTCAACAAGTACGTGAGCAACCGCGGCATCGCGCAGGCCGACGACACGCAGGTGTGGGCCTTCCTCGGCGACGGCGAAATGGACGAGGTCGAGAGCCGCGGTGCGCTGCAGCTCGCGGCCAACGACGGTCTCGACAACCTGAACTTCGTGATCAACTGCAACCTGCAGCGTCTCGACGGGCCGGTGCGTGGCAACGGCAAGATCATCCAGGAGCTCGAAAGCTTCTTCCGCGGTGCCGGCTGGAACGTCATCAAGGTCGTGTGGGGTCGCGAGTGGGATGCCCTGCTCGCGCAAGACCACGAAGGCGCCTTGCGCGACCTCATGAACCGCACTCCCGACGGTGACTACCAGACCTACAAGGCCGAGTCGGGAGCGTTCATTCGTGAACACTTCTTCGGTCGCGACCCGCGCACCGCGGCCATGGTCGCCAACTACACCGACGACGAGATCTGGGGTCTGCGTCGTGGTGGCCACGACTACCGCAAGGTCTACGCCGCTTTCAAGGCCGCAAGCGAACACAAGGGTCAGCCCACGGTCATCTTGGCCAAGACGGTCAAGGGATACGGCCTCGGCCCGAGCTTCGAGGGCCGCAACGCGACCCACCAGATGAAGAAGCTCACGCTCGAGAACCTCAAGCAGTTCCGCGACGAGATGCGCATTCCCATCACCGACGCCGAACTTGAGGCCAACCCGTACCAGCCGCCGTACTACCACCCCGGCCAGAACGACCCGGCGATTGAGTACCTGCAAGAGCGTCGCCGTGAGCTCGGCGGTTATGTGCCCGAGCGTCGCTCGAAGTACACGCAGGTCTCGTTGCCCGATGCGGCCACCTACGACGTGGTCAAGAAGGGCTCTGGCAAGCAAGAGGTCGCCACGACCATGGCCTTCGCTCGCTTGCTGAAAGACCTGCTGCGGTCGAAAGATTTCGGCCACCTCATCGTGCCGATCATTCCGGATGAGGCGCGCACGTTCGGCATGGACGCCTACTTCCCGACCTCGAAGATCTACAACCCCAACGGTCAGCACTACACGAGTGTCGACCGCGAATTGCTGCTCGCCTATAAAGAGAGCCCGCAGGGTCAGATCATCCACACGGGCATCAACGAGGCGGGAGCGGTCGCGGCGTTCACGGCCGTTGGTACGAGCTACGCGACGCACGGCGAGCCGCTCATTCCCGTGTACGTCTTCTACTCGATGTTCGGCTTCCAGCGCACGGGCGATGCCTTTTGGGCCGCTGGTGACCAGATGACGCGTGGCTTCATCATCGGCGCCACCGCCGGTCGCACAACGCTTACCGGTGAAGGCCTCCAGCACGCGGATGGCCACTCGCCCTTGCTCGCGAGCACGAACCCCGCGGTCATCACGTATGACCCCGCGTTTGGCTACGAGATCGGGCACATCATGCGCGCCGGACTCGAGCGCATGTACGGAGGGGCGCATCCTGACCCCAATGTCATGTACTACCTGACGGTCTACAACGAGCCCCAGGTTCAGCCGGCTGAGCCCGAGAACCTCGACGTCGACGGCCTGTTGCGCGGCATCTACCTGCTCAACGCGGGCACCACGCTCGGCCCCAAGGCGCAGATTCTCTCGTCGGGCGTTGCGGTGCCCTGGGCGCTCGAGGCGCAGCAATTGCTTGCTGACGACTGGAATGTCTCTGCAGATGTGTGGAGCGTGACGTCGTGGAACGAATTGCGCCGCGACGGCCTTGCCGCTGAAGAACACAACTTCTTGCGGCCCACCGAGCCGCCGAAGGTGCCCTACGTCACGAGCAAGCTGCAGGCAGCCGAGGGCCCGTTCATCGCCGTCACCGACTTCATGCACGCCGTTCCCGACCAGATTCGACCGTTCGTTCCCGGTGACTACGCAACGCTCGGCGCCGACGGCTTCGGCTTTAGCGACACGCGACCGGCGGCACGCCGCTTCTTCACCATTGACGGACCGTCGATCGTCGTGCGCACGCTTCAGCAGTTGGCACGGCGTGGCGCTGTCGACCCGAGCGCGGTCGCTGCGGCGATCGAGAAGTACCGCCTCTACGACGTGACGGCCGGCACGACCGGCTCGGCCGGCGGAGAGTCCTAACACCGAGAGTGGGTCCGCGCGGTGACGCGCGGACCCCTCGCTTCACCGAAGGAGCACGGTGGCAGAGCTGACGAAAGCGCAGACGCTTCAGTGGCTGCGCAACATTTCTGGTGAGCTATCGACGGCAACGCTCAAGCGACTCGATGACACCTTGCCGTGGTACGGCACCATGCCGCCCAGCAGACGCTCGGCCGTGGGATTAGTCGCGCAAGCGGGCATCACCTCCTTCATCAGCTGGTACGACGACCCGAGCTCGCAACCCTGGATCGCCGCTGACGTCTTCGGCGCGGCCCCTCGGGAGCTGCTCCGCTCCGTGAGCCTCCAGCAGACACTGCAGCTCATTCGCGTGGTCGTTGAGGTCGTCGAAGATCACGTACGCGATCGCGACGAGAACCTGCGGCACGGCATTCTGCTCTACAGCCGCGAAATCGCTTTCGCTGCGGCCGACGTCTATGCACGCGCCGCCGAAGCGCGCGGGCTGTGGGATGCCCGTCTCGAGGCCCTCGTCGTCGACAGCATTCTCAGCGGCGAGTACGACAACGAGTTGCCCAGCCGGATTGCCGCGCTCGGGTGGAACGGCCATGGCGAGGTCTGCGTGCTCGTCGGCACAACCCCCCGCATCGTTGATGTCGATCAAATTCGCCGCACGGCTCGCCACGTTGAGGCCGATGTTCTCATCGGTGTGCAAGGCAACCGACTCGTGGTGGTGATCGGCCGGGCCACGCCGCGCACGGACGACGAACAGCCCCAACCCGCGCCAACCCACACGTTCGCTCAGATCGCCGAAGCGCTCGAGCCCACGTTCGGCCCCGGCAACCTCGTATTGGGGCCCGAGGTGGCCGACGTCGTCGAAGCAGGCAAGAGCGCCAAGGCTGCTTTGGCCGGGTTTGCCGTGGCGAAATCGTGGCGCAACGCTCCGCGTCCGACTCTCGCCGACGACCTCTTGCCTGAACGCGCTCTCGCGGGTGACCCCATCGCTCGGGGAACCCTCATCAATCGCATCTACCGCCCGCTCAAGGCCCACAACCCCGAGCTGTTGCTCACGCTGTGGTCGTATCTCGACAACGGTCGCAGCCTCGAGGCGACAGCTCGTGAGCTCTTCGTGCACCCCAATACCGTGCGGTATCGCCTCAAGCGCATCAGCGAGGTCATCGGATGGGATGCCACCGGTGCCCGCGAAGCCCTGATTTTGCAGTGCGCCCTGATCGTCGGCTCGATCGCTGAACCCGAGGGCGGGCAACGGAAGTCCCTGTAGACCTTCGACAAGGTCGTTGTACGTTTGTGCACGAGATCCCTACCACCACCCCGCACCACCCCTTGGGAGGATAAAACTCATGATTGTCGTCGTGGCACCCGGTCAGGGCTCGCAAACCCCCGGCTTCTTGGAGCCCTGGATTGCCGACCCCGCCCATCGAGAGCGCCTCGCGCAGTACTCCGAGGCCGCCGGCGTTGACCTCATTGCGCACGGCACGGTGTCGGACGCCGACACCATTCGAGACACTGCCATCGCTCAGCCGCTCATCGTTGCCGCAAGCCTGCTGAGTGCCGCTGCCCTGCTCGACGGCCGTCGCGAGCGCGTCGGAGCAGTTGCCGGACACTCCGTCGGTGAGTTCGCCGCCGCGGCTATCGCGGGCGTGCTGAGCGACGCCGACGCTCTGCGACTCGTGCGCGAGCGCGGTCTCGCCATGGCCGACGCCGCTGCCGCCGTGCCCACCGGCATGAGCGCCGTCCTTGGCGGAGATGAGGATGCGCTTGCCGCACGCCTGGCCGAACTGAGGCTCTCACCCGCCAACATGAACGGCGGCGGCCAAACCGTCGTCGCTGGCGAACTGCCCGCGCTGGCGGCGCTCGCGGCCGAGCCTGTGGCCGGATCCCGCGTGATTCCCCTTCAGGTCGCTGGCGCCTTCCACACGCACTACATGGGGCCCGCGGTCGACCGGTTGCGCACGGCTGTTGCTGGCGTTGAGGCTCATGATCCGAGCATCCGTCTGTACACCAACCGCGATGGGTCGGCCGTCACGTCGGGTTCGTCGGCCGTCGAGTTGCTGGTCGGTCAGGTGTCGTCGCCCGTGCGGTGGGACCTCTGCATGCAGTCGTTTGCGAACGATGACGTGACCGGCGTGATTGAACTGCTCCCCGCCGGCGCCCTCGTAGGCCTCGCGAAGCGAGCATTGAAGGGCGTGCCGACCGTGGCCGTCAAGACCCCCGACGACCTCGCGGCCGCCATCGAGATGTTGGAGAACGCATGACCCAGCCCACCCCTCTTCACCAATCGGTCGGCGTGCCGTTCACCCGCATCTACGCGGTCGGCGCCGCACGAGGCGACATCACGGTCACGAATGACGACATCGCGGGTCCTATCGATTCGAGCGACGAGTGGATTCGTCAGCGCACGGGAGTGATCACGCGCAAGCGCGCATCGAGCGACGTGCACGCGATCGACTTGGCCGAGGCGGCGTCGCGCGAAGCCATCGACAAGGCGGGGATCTCGCCCAGCCAGATTGGCGCGGTCATCGTCTCGACCATCAGCAACTCGGTGCAGACTCCGTCGCTCGCGGCACTGCTTGCCGACCGCATCGGCGCGACGCCGGCCCCGGCCTACGACGTCTCTGCCGCCTGTGCGGGCTACACGTACGGCATCGCGCAAGCCGATGCCTTCGTTCGGGCAGGACTCGCCGAGTATGTGCTCGTCGTGGGCGCTGAGAAGCTCAGTGACTTTGCGAAGCCGACCGACCGCACGATCTCGTTCTTGCTCGGCGACGGCGCGGGCGCCGCGATTGTCGGCCCGAGTGACACGCCCGGCATCGCCGCCACCGTGTGGGGCTCAGACGGCTCAAAGTGGGACGCCGTGGGCATGGATCGTCCGTTCAAAGAGGCGTTCGACGACCCCGATGGCGAGTTTCCGACTCTGCGTCAAGAAGGCCAGACGGTCTTTCGCTGGGCCGTGTGGGAGATGGCCAAGGTGGCGCAGCAGGCTCTGGATGCCGCGGGCGTCACCTCTGACCAGCTAGCAGCGTTCATCCCCCACCAAGCCAACATGCGCATCATCGACGAATTTGCGAAGCAGCTGAAGCTCCCGGAGAGCGTCATCGTTGCTCGTGACATCGCGACGACCGGCAACACGTCGGCCGCGTCGATTCCTCTCGCGACGCACCGACTGCTCGAGGAGCATCCTGAGCTCAGCGGCGGGCTCGCGCTGCAGATTGGCTTTGGCGCTGGCCTCGTCTTCGGCGCCCAAGTCGTTCGCCTTCCCTAACGCCACCCGACCCCGGCATCCCCGCGGGCAACGCGTCACCGCCCTAGGATTGTGCACGGTCATTCGACACCCCCAAGGAGAAAAAACATGGCACTGTCCACCGAAGAAGTTCTCGCAGGTCTCGCCGAACTCATCAACGACGAGACGGGCATCGCCACCGACTCGGTCGCTCTCGACAAGTCGTTTACCGACGACCTCGACATCGACTCGATCTCGATGATGACGATCGTCGTCAACGCCGAAGAGAAGTTCGACGTGAAGATCCCCGACGACGAGGTGAAGAACCTCAACACCGTCGGCGACGCCGTCACCTTCATCGTGAACGCCGCGGCGTAACGCCGCCCCACGATGCCCATCAGTGCCCGGGGCCGGCGATCATGTCGGCCCCGGCGCTGAACGGCCGAACCACTACCCCTGTAGAGAGTTGACGTAATGACCACCATCGTCGTCACCGGAATCGGTGCAACCTCCCCCATCGGCGGAACCGCTCGCGAAAGCTGGGAAGCCCTGCTGCGCGGCGAGTCCGGTACACGCACGCTCGAGCACGACTGGGTCGAGCGTCACGAACTTCCCGTGACCTTCGCTGCCGAAGCCAAGGTGCGGCCCGAAGAGGTGCTTGAGCGCCAAGAAATCAAGCGACTCGACCCTTCGGCGCAGTTCGCCCTCATTGCTGCTCGTGAAGCATGGGCCGACGCCGGCTCGCCGGATGTTGCCCCCGAGCGCATCCTCGTTGACTACGCCACCGGCATTGGCGGCCTGTGGACCCTGCTCGACGCGTGGGACGTGCTGAAAGACAAGGGCCCGCGTCGCGTGCTCCCCATGACGATTCCGATGCTCATGCCCAATGCGGCCGCTGCTGCCATCAGCATGGGCCTGGGCGCTCGTGCTGGCGCCCGCACGGTCGTGTCGGCCTGCGCTTCGGGAACCGAAGCGATCGCCAACGCTTACGAGCACCTTCAGCTCGGCCTGGCTGACATCGTTGTCGCCGGTGGCACCGAAGCCGTCGTGCACCCGCTGCCGATCGCCGCATTCGCCTCGATGCAAGCGCTCTCGAAGCGCAACGACGACCCCGCCGCTGCCTCGCGGCCGTACGACGTCGACCGCGACGGCTTTGTGCTGGGCGAAGGCGCGGCTGCGATCGTGCTCGAGACCAAAGAGCACGCCCTCGCTCGCGGTGCCCGCATCTACGCAGAGCTTGCCGGTGGTTCGGTCACGAGCGACTCATACCACATCACCGCTCCTGATCCCGAGGGCTCGGGAGCCGCTCGCGCTGTGCTCGCCGCCCTCGCGCAAGCGGGCGCGACGCCTGACGACGTCTCGCACATCAACGCCCACGCCACGTCAACGCCGGTCGGCGACATCGCCGAGTACAACGCGCTCTACAGCGTGTTTGGCGAGCGCGTGAAGAGCATCCCGGTCTCGGCCACCAAGGCGTCGACGGGCCACCTTCTCGGCGGCACAGGAGCGCTGGAGGCCGTCTTTACGATCCTCGCCCTGCACGAGCGCACGGCCCCGCCGACGATCAACCTCGACAATCAAGACGAGGCCATTCCGCTCGACGTTGTCACGAGCCCGCGCCCGCTCGGAGACGGGCCACTTCTTGCGATCTCGAACTCGTTCGGGTTCGGTGGTCACAACTCGGTCGTGGCGTTCCGCACCGTCGACTAAGGGCCGCGAGGGGGCTGACTCGTCAGCCTGCGCGGTGCAACCATACGACGCTCGAGCCGTCTCCGGCGTGCCGGAACGGCTCGAGTTCGTCGTCCCACGCCTGCCCCAGTGCTAAGCGCAGTTCGCGGTGCAGTTCGAGAGCGTTCGAGCCGGCCACCTCCATGGCGTAACGAATGCGGTCTTCGGGGATCACCGTGTTTCCGAGCGTGTCGGTCTGGGCAAAGTAGATTCCCAGGTCGGGCGTGTGCATCCACCGTCCACCATCGGTGCCGAGGCCCGCGTCTTCCGTGACCTCGTAGCGCAAGTGCTCCCAGCCGCGCAGGGCACTCGCGATCTTTGCACCCGTGCCTCGTTCGCCTTCCCACACGAATTCGGTGCGCAGTGCACCCTTCAGAACGGGCTGATCGATCCAGTCAAAACTGACGGCGCGGTCCATCGCGCGGCCTGCCGCCCACTCAATGTGGGGGCTCAATGCGCGCGGCGCCGAGTGCACGAAGAGAACTCCACGCGCCCGCGGCGAAGCAGCGGTGCTGTTGACCGCAGTATCTGTAGCCACTGTTCACTCCGTTTCGTTCAGATGCGACTTCCCCATCGACCTGAACCAGCGAGTGCGTGACGTGTTGAGTTGACGCGATTTATCGCGTGACAGAAGTATGACGCAGAAGCCAAGCGAATGACAAGACGGTAATCCCAGCGGTGTGATTTGAGTCGCCCACCATCGACACGACTCACTGGGGATGACTAGTCACTCCGCATGCATACGGCGCATACTCTTGACTCATGACGTTGCGGCACTCTCTCCTGGCGGTGTTGACGCTGGGCCCGGCCTACGGGTACCAACTTCACGCCGAAGTCGTGGAACGTACGCGACGTGACGCACCCCTCAATGTTGGTCAGGTCTACTCGACTCTTGACCGACTGCGCCGTGACGCCCTGATTGAAGATGCCGGGAACACTCCCGACAACCTGCCCCTGTATGCCCTCGCCGACGCGGGGGCGATTGAAGCGCGCATGTATCTCACCGAACCTGACCTTGCCGATTGGCACGAGATGGTTGAACGGGTGCTCCTCGCTCTCTCGCTTCCCGGCGACCACGTGTCAGTGCTCGTGCACAACTATCGGCGCCTCTGGACGCCGCGGCGAGGCGCCAGCGATGAGATTGCTGACCCAACGGGCGGGGCAGCACAAGCGGCAGCGCTGCACGCCGCACGGCTGCTGCGGTCGGCAGCGTTGGCCTGGCTCGACTCACTACCCGAGCTCGAACCCTGGGGGCTGCGCACCGATCGGCGCCGTCGTGGGCGGCGGGCGGCTGATGTCGTGCATCCACAGGCCTGACGGTTACTTGGCGTCGCTGTATCGCTGCACCGCCGCCACGGTGACCGGAAAACTGACAGGTGTGTCGCCGAAGATGATGCGCCCCGCGTCGGCCGCGGCATCAATGAGCGCCGTGCGCACGTCATCAACCCGGTCTCGGGGGCTGTGCACAATCAGTTCGTCGTGCACAAAAAACACGAGATGAGGCTGGGCGGTGAGCGGTGTGCCGTCGGCCACCCACAGCCGTCGTCGCACCCCCGCCATCCAGGCGAGCGCCCACTCGGCAGCGGTTCCTTGCACGACAAAGTTGCGTGTGAAGCGGCCCCATGACCGCGCCGCCGACCGTGCCGCGCGGGCATCGCTCTCGGCTGCGCCGTCGACCGCCGCCACTTCTTGACGATCGCGCCACGATCGTGACGGCGCCGGCGACGTGCGACCGAGCCGAGTCGACACCCGCTCGCCGCGCTCCCCCGCGCGAGCGGCCGTTTCGACAAAGCCGATGGCCTGCGGAAACGAGCGGGCGAGTCGCGGCAGCACCTGAGCGCTCACTCCCGTTGTGCCGCCATACATCGCGCCGAGCATCCCGACCTTGGCGTGCTCGCGCGACGGCACGGCGCCGCTCTCGACAATGCCCGCATAGAGGTCGACTCCCGCGCCAGCTCGAGCCATGGCGGCGTCACCCGAGAGCGCGGCGAGGATGCGCGGCTCAAGCTGAGCCGCATCGGCCACCACGAGAGCCCAGCCGTCGTCGGCCTGCACGGCAGACCTCACTTGGCGCGGCAGTTGCAACGCCCCGCCGCCATCCGAAGCCCACCGGCCCGTGACGACGCCTCCCGGCACAAAGGTCGGGCGAAACCGGCCATCGTGCACCCATTCATCGAGCCAGTTCCAGCCGTTAGCCGTGTGGAGTCGACTGAGTGACTTGTAGTGCAGCAAGGGCTCAATGGCCTGGTGATCGACGCGCTTGAGTTCGCTCGAGCGCGTCGTCGCCACGTCGATGCCCGCGCGGCGCAGCGCGCTCACGAGGGCGGGGGGAGAGTCGATCGGCACAGGCCCGACGCCCAATAGCGCCTCGACCTGCCTCGCGAGCACATCGAGCTGTGCCGGGCGAACACCCGCGGCCGGACGAGGCCCCAGCAACTCTGTGAGCAGAGCATCGTGCGCGTCGACGCTCCACGGAAGGCCGGCAAACTGCATTTCCACAGCCGTGAGGGCCCCGGCCGATTCCGCAGCCGCGAGCAGAGTGAGTCGAGCGGGGTGAGGGCTCGCCGCGATCGCCGCGCGCTGATGCGCCCATGCCTCGGTGGCCGAGACCGTCGGTTCAGCATCCACCTCAGAATCGAGCTCGAAGAGCGTGTCGGTGCGACGCGGCGCCGGCGCGCTGCCCCACCCACGTCGGGCGGGATGACCCTCAATGGCGGCCACAAGCGCATCGACAAGTTTCAGGTCGTGACAGCGCTCCACGCGCACGCCGGCAGCAAGCAACGCGGGGTACCACTGCGCGGTGTCGGTCCACACCCAGCGAGGGTGTTCGAGCTCCCGCTCGCGAATCGCACTGGCCAGGTTCTGCGGGGCGACCACGACGTGGCTTCCGTCATCCTCGATGAGCGCGACCCCCGAAGGTCGACGGTCAACGACGATGTGCATGCATTCAGTCTGCCGGTGCGCGACGACAGTCGGCGCCGCACGACGAGCAGCTAGCAGTCGGACGAGAATTACGCCGGTGCGCTGAACCGCTCGATCGCCCCACTGCGCGCATACCCACTAAGCCGCGCATGCGGCATAACGTCGATGACGTATACGCGGTGAGCGCGTTAGTGCAACAGACCGCCGCCCGCCGCCAGAACGTTCTTCTCCCCCGCCTCGACCCTGAACGGGAACCTGTTCTGTTTGGGCGGCAGCGGGCAGTTGAACGCGTAGCTGAAGGCACACGGCGGCAAGATCGCCGTGTTGAAGTCGAGCGTGATCGTGCCGTCGGGGTTGGGGGCAAGAAACAGGAATCGGCCGACGCTGTAGGTATCGTCGCCGTTCGTGGCGTCAGCAAACACCAGTTGCAGCGCGCGACCTGACTTGAAAGCGGCGATGTCATACTCGACGCCGTCGTGGGTGAAGCGAATCTCGCCGGGCACCACCTCGCCCCGCGTCTTTCCGTCATCTTTGAGGTGCTCAAAGCCCACGACAGTGCCACCGTCGATCTCGCGGAACGTTCCCGTCACGACCCACTCCGGCGCGTAATCGAAGGCGTCGATGCCGCCGAAGTTCTGGATTCCTTCGCTCTGCGCATCCCACACCCGCAGGGCGTAGAGTCCATCGTCGCCCGCAATGACGAAGCCCGTAGTGTGGTCGTTGAAGACAATGGCACTGGGCTCGGCATCGTCTTTGCCGCGCACCAGCACTGTGCCGTCAACGAGCGAGCCATCGACGTGGATGCCCTCCGAGGCCTCGGCCGTCACGAGCAGTCCGCTCGTTCCGGCGGGCGCGGGAGCCCATCTGCCGGGCACTCCCCACACCGTTTGTTCGTCGGCCACCCACTGCGTATTCACGAGCGCGAGTGGGCCCTGGGGCTGCACAGCGGCAAGTGCCCGGCGTTCGCGAAACACCGCGTAACGCTCAGCGGGAGTGGTGGAGGCGGGGGCGTCGGTCATCTCGTCCGTTCTGGTCATGTCGCCGTGTCGTGCTCTCGAGCGTCAACCGTGGCTGCGCGGCGGCCATTCCCCGGCCCGACCGGCGCTGCCCTACAGCAGCGCCGACGGCCGCGCGAGGCCGACGACGAGCACGAGCAGTGCTAATCCGTTGGCGGCTGTCAGCAGCGTGTGCAGGGCATCCGTTCGCTCGTCAGTTAGCGTACCCAGTTGCCACCGCCTCTCGACCAACCACATCGCCATCGCGAGCACCAAGATCACCACCGTCAGCACGCGCACGATGGGCGCGGGAGGAACAGCCAGCGCGATTCCGGCGATCTGATACAGCGCAACGACGCCCCATGGCACGATCGCGAGTGCCGCGCTGGCGCTATAGGGCCACGGCGCTTCGCGATCGGCCGCCGACCCACGGCCCTGAATCCAGAGCGAGCCAATCGTGGCGGCGGCAATCGCATACGACAAGACCAGAATCCCCGCTTCGGTGACCCCGTTGACCAACACCACCACAACGATCGTGATGCCGGCCACCTGCGAAAGTTCCAGGTAGCGAACACCCCGTCGACGAGCGAGAGAGGCCCCGCGCGCTCCACTCACAATGAGTGCCATTCGCGCAACGACAGAGACGATGACAACGACGGCCGCAGCCAGTGCCAGGTCAACGCTCGAGAAGACGCCCAACCCACCTGTCGGTAGCGAGAGAGTTACCGGAAGCACGATCGATGCACGGCTCACCGAAACCGAGATGAGAGCGATGGCGATGACCGAATGAATCGCGACGGCACCCAACGCGCCCAACCGCTCACGAGATTCCGGTGTCACAGCAGGGGTCGGCATGAGGGCTCCCTTCGGTTGGCACGGCGCCGTGCCCGTAGGGCGGACGGGACTTGAACCCGTGACCGATGGATTATGAGTCCACTGCTCTAACCAGCTGAGCTACCGCCCCGCGCACCGAAACCGGCCGCGACCGTCGGTGCAAACCCACTCTACCGATCAGCTGTGACCGACCTAGAGGGTCGTCTCGCGCCGATCGTCGACGACCGGGTCGATCACCGTCTCACCGCGATAGAGCGCTTCGAAGGTGTCAAGAGTGCGATTGATGTCGTGGCCCTCGACGATCCGCAGGCTCTCGCGCTTGAACTCGAGTAGTTCGTCGTGAGGCATCGTGAACACCCGCGTGAGCAACTCCGCGAACTGAGCGACGTTGCCGGGTTCATAGAGAAAGCCGTTCTCGCCGTCGTGGATGAGATGCGGGAGCGCCATGGCGTTCGCCCCAATCACGGGCAGGCCAGACGCCATGGCCTCCATCGTGGCGATTGACTGCAACTCGGCGCGCGACGGCATGGCGAAGACGGATGCGCGCGTCAGCTGCTGACGAAGATATGACTCGGGCGCGTGGCCGGCAAAGTGCACGCGGTGGGCAATGCCCAGTTGCGCGGCGAGCTTTTCGAGCGCTGGCCGCTGTTCACCGTCACCGATGATCTCGACCTTCACGTCGAGCTCGGCATCGAGTTTCGCTGCAGCGCGCAACAACTCTTCGATGTGCTTTTCCGCTTCAACGCGACCGACAAACAGCACCACGTTCTCATGCCGCGGTTCGAGATTCGGCGTGTAGTGGTCGATGTGCAGGCCGCAGCTGATCGGGTGAACGTCGGTCACCTCGGTGTACTTCTCGAGGTAATCGGCTGCCTTGCGCGTCGGAGTGGTGACGGCTTCGGCGAGGCCGAAGGTGCGCCCGGCAGCCTTCCACGCCATGCGAATGGCGGGCTCGCGCAAGAACCCGACAAAAGGGGTGAACTGCAACGCGTTTTCGGGCATGAAGTGGTTCGTGCCGATGATGCGGATACCGCGCTTGGCTGCTTGACGGGCCAAACCGCGACCGACGACGATGTGCGACTGAAAGTGCACCACGTCGGGCTTGACGGTGTCGAGAATTCGAGCGGCGTTCTGTTCAATGCGCCACGGCAACGCGTAGCGAAGCCACGGGTGCGGATACCAGCGCCACGACCGCAGTCGGTGCACCGTCATCGGTTGATCTTCGTGAACTTCGGTGCGTGTGACGTTGGTGCCACCCTCGGAACCGGGTGCAACGATGTGAACCTCGTGGCCACGCTCAACGAGGCCAGCGGCAAGGCGTTCGGCAAACTTCGCGGCACCGTTGACGTCTGGGCCGAATGTGTCGCCGCCAATCAGAACGCGGAGGGGCCGGCTGGGTGAGCTGCCGTCGTGCGGGGCGTCAGGCACAGTGGGGGTGATCCTTGCTTCTCAGTGGTGGGCGGTGCTCGACAGTGCACGCGAGCGCGCCAGGGAGAGGAATACCTTCCCTCTACGCTACCGCAGGAGACGCCCAGAAGGGTGTTAGCAGCCTCCTCAACGGTGGGTCTGCGGGTGATGCTTAGCCAACTGCAGAACGCCCAGAATGGCGACCGCACCGGCAATGACCGCAGTAATCATGAACCCTGCAGGAACAAGCGAGGCTTCACCCAGAACGATGACACCGATCAGCACGGCGACAAGCGGGTCAACGACCGTCAGCCCCGCAATCACAAGGTCGGGAGAGCCCACCGAGTAGGCCGTCTGGACGAAATAGCTACCGAGGGCCGCCGACGCCAGCAAAGCGATGATCGCCACTACCGTGAGCCACTCAAAGTTGTTGTTGAGAATGCGGTTGATCACAACCTTGGCCAGAGTCGCCACAAAGCCAAAGAGAACGCCCGCACCGATGATGTAGAACATTGCGCCGACAACGTGCCGCGCGAAGGCGAAAGCGACAGCGAACGACGCGAGAATCACCCCGAGAATGCCCAAAATGATGAGCAACTGAACTTCGGTGATCTCCCGCTCGATCGCGTATACCGCGGCGATCGCCACGAAGATTCCCACGCCCGTCACGCACATCGCGATTGCTCGAATGGCGTGACGGTCGAGCTTGATCTTCGACACGCGCGCGTTCAGGATCGCCGTGATCACGAGCGCGACGACGCCGAGCGGCTGCACCACGATGAGCGGGGCAAAGCCCAGACTCGTGAGCTGAAACAGAATGGCGAGACCGAGCAGCAGGGTGCCGATTACCCACGACGGTCGCGCGAGCAGATGCATGAGTTGCCGGATGCTCAGCCCAGCTTTTTCGCCGTCGCCGTGACTCACCTCAACACTGGTGACCCCCTGGTGCTGAAGTTGCGCACCGATCGACAAGAAGACCGCGCCGACAAGGGCGATAGGCACGCCGATCGCTTGATACGGAGTGAGCGTGATCTGCTCGGTCAAGTCACTCAGCTCGGGCGGCACTCGGTCAATCTACCCCGCACAGCGCCGATATTCTGGATGAATGGCCGCGCTTTCGATTTGCATCACCGGCGAGCCGGTGCTTCACCGTGTGGCCTCAGAGGTCGAGGTCATTGATGACTCGCTGCGAGCGCTCATCGCCGAGATGTTCGAAACGATGGAGGCCGCGCCCGGGGTCGGTCTTGCGGCTCCTCAAATCGGAGTGGATGCCCGGGTCTTCGTCTACGACTGGACCGACGATGACGCCGTTCGCTGGCGCGGCGTCGCGATCAATCCCGAGCTTCTCGTGAGCCCGCCGCCCGTTGGCGACGCCGACGAAGAACTCGACTCTGAAGGGTGTTTGTCGGTGCCGGGCGAACGGTATCCCCTCGTGCGGTCAGAGCGTGCACTCTTGCGTGCCATCGACCTCGAAGGCGAACCTTTTGAGATTGATGCGACGGGATGGCTCGCGCGGATCTTCCAACATGAATACGACCACCTCGATGGAGTGTTGTACGTCGACCGTCTTGCCCACCCTCATGACCGAGCTGCGGCAAAGGCGATTCGCAAGCGATCGTGGGGGTCACCGGGCCGCAGCTGGTTGCCCGGTCGCGATCACCTCGACGGCTGAGCCCGGCGCGCGAGGCGTGCCCGCCAGCACAGCGCCGCTTTATTGCCAGCCGAGAGCCCGCAACGCCGCTGCGGTCGCAGCAGCACCAATGATCACCAGAATGAACGGCAGGCGCAGGGCGAACAACACCGCCGCAACGCCGAGCGCCGGCAGTCGCGCGTCGATGACAACTCCCTGGCCGTCGCCGATTGTTTGGACGACGATCAGCGCCGACAGCAGAGCCACCGTGGTGAGTTCGGCCGTGCGGGCGGCCGTCGGCGCCTCGAGCACGCGGGGTGGCACGAGGTAGCCGAGCAGCTTGATGCCCAGCACGAGAATCGACGCCAGCAGGATGATCTGCCACACGGTCACTCGGCGCCTCCCTCGTTCGTTCGCGGACGAGCCGCGAAGAGGTTGGGAACCCCGACAACGACCGCAACGAGTGCGGCCACGAGCACTGGTACGCCCTGCGGAAGTGCGGGGAGGAGAACAGCGGCGACCACGGCCGCTCCGACAGCGACGGCGACGGGCTGCAGTGCTCGCAGACGGGGCCAGACGAGGCCGAGAAAGGCCGCGCCAGCGGCCGCATCCACGCCGAACTGACGCACGTCGCCAAGGAGGTCACCCACGACGGCGCCGAGAAGCGTCATGAGGTTCCAGCCGATGTAGATGATGGCTCCTGTCGCCCAGAACCCCACCCGTTGGCTTGCGAGGGTCGGCTGCGCGGTGGCGACGGCCGTTGACTCGTCGATCGTCAGGTGACCCGCAAGCAGTCGCTTTGCCCACCCCGGACCAATGATGGGCGACACCCGAATGGCGTACAGCCCGTTACGAAGGCCCAAGAGCGTCGCCCCGGCAATCGCCGCGGGGCCGGCGGCGACTCCCCCAGACGCCACAACCCCGATGAGCGCAAACTGCGACCCGCCCGAGAACATGATGAGGCTCAGCACACAGGCCTCAGCGATTGTGAGCCCCGAGGCAACGGCGAGAGCGCCGAACGACACGCCATATGCCGACACCGCCAGGCCCACCGCGAGTGAGGCACGCCAGGCGGCTCGACGCTCAGCGTCGGGGCTCATCGTCACTCACCGTGGCTGCGGCGGCCGCGCGCACAACCTCGAGCAGAGCCTCGGGCTCAACGTCTTTGTAGACAACCGCGAACACCCCGGCCCGCGCGGCTTCAGCGACATGATCGTCGAGATCGAGCGCGGTCGCGAGCACAATGCGCGGAGCCGGACCGAGCTCGCGAACGGCGGCATCGGTCGAAATGCGCGCGCTCGCAGCGAGCCCGTTCACACGCGGCATATGCAGGTCGAGGATGACAACATCAGTCGGTTCGCGCCGAACGATGGCGAGGGCTCGCGCGCCGTCACCCGCCTCGCCCACCACGTCGATGTCGGGTTGCGAGTCCAGAATCATGCGCCACCCGGAGCGCTGGAGCGGGGCGTCGTCGGCGATCACCACTCGCACGACCGGGGCGGGGCGCCGAGCGCTCACGACCGATCCAGCTTCACCCCGTGCACGCCATTGTGAAAGCGAAGGGCCGGGAAAACAACTGACAACGAGAACCCCACCCCGGGAACGGTCGACGCGGTCAAGATGCCGCCATACAACTCGGCGCGAGCCCGCATCTCACGAATTCCCAGGCCCGTGGGCTCGTCGGTCAAGGCCTTGAGGTCGTCATCGATCGTGTACCCGACGGCCGACGCATCGTTGGGGTCAAGCCCCTCACGGCGAGCCGACGAGCGAATACCGTCATCGTCGACCTTTACGTGCAGACCCTCGGCTCCCCAGGTGAACGTCACGCGAGCCTCGGTTTGCGGCCCGCCGTAACTCAACGCATTCGCGAGAGCCTCTTGCAAGATGCGGTAGATGGCGAGTTCGGCGCCCTGCTGAAGGTCGAACGGTTCGCCCGCTTCCTCGAACACGACATCGAGGCCGCTGTCACGCATGACAGAAAATAGCTCGCGCGTTGACTTCAACCGCGGTTGGGGCGCTGCGCTTGCTTCGCCTTCTCGGGCCATTCCCATGACCCGCCGCAAGTCACCAAGCGTTGACCGAGCCGATTCGGCAATGACCGCCGCCGCGCGCGCTGCCGCTGACGGATCAGCAGTCGCGGCATAGCGTGCACCGTCGGCTTGGCTGATGATCACAGACAGCGAATGCACCGAGACCTCATGCAATTCGCGAATGATGCGCAAACGCCCGGTTTGTTCGGCGAGGCCCAACTCGAGATCAATGCGCTGCCGTTCGGCGGCCGCCCGATCAAACGCCGTTCGGCGAGCGACGCTGCGGGCACGCAGCCACGCCACCAGCAGCACGATCGCAAGAACGATCAATACGAGGGATGCCGCGGCGAGCGACGCGACAAGCATCACTGCGTTTGCGCTCACCCAGGCTTCCATCGCGGGGTTCCTCTCAAGCGAAAGGTGGAGCGCGAGGGCCGCGAGGGCCGCCGCGAATTGTGGGAGATGGCTCCCCGACTTGGACTCGAACCAAGAACCTGCCGGTTAACAGCCGGCTGCTCTGCCAATTGAGCTATCGAGGATCGCTGAAACAGCGTGTCTAACGTACCAGAACCGCGCCGGTGGTTATGCGCGCTCAATACCCTGCCGCGGGGTCAACGATGCCCACAAATCGACTGTCGCCGAGAAAGGCACGAACGTTCTCGGTAATCCGGCGCGCCAGCAGTGGTGCGGTCATCTCGGGAGTATCGGCTGAGTGCGAGGTGATGAGGCATCGCGGTTCGCGCCACAGAGCGTGATCGGCGTCGAGTGGCTCGGGTGTGGTGACATCGAGGCCGGCCCCGAGCAAGCGGTTCTCACGCAGTGCGAGCGCGAGAGCATCCTGATCAACCAGGGCACCCCGCGCGATATTGACCAGCGCTGCGGTGGGCTGGAGAAGGGCGAGTTCATCGGCGCCCATGAGTGATCGTGTTTCTGAGGTTGATGCCGCGGCGAGAATCACCACGTCGGCGTGTGGCAGCACGTCGTGCAGCGCCTCGGCCGCCACCGTGCGATCGGCACCGGGCATGGGCGTGGCTGCACGCCGCACGACCGTGATCGTTGTGCGGTACGGCTCGAGAAGGCGAATAATCTCGGCCGCGATTCCCCCCGCACCCACGATGACAACATGGCGCCCATAGAGCGAAAGCCCGGTGCGCACGGGGGCCCACTCGGCCGCGCGCGCTTTCGGGGCGAACTCCCGTAAGACGGCGTGCACGAGTGCCACCGCGTGCTCAGCCACCGGTTCTGAGTAGGCACCCTTCGCGCTCGTGAACACCGGCCCCGAACCGTCGGCAAAGTGATCCAACACATCGGCAAAGCCATCGACGCCGGCCCACGGCAATTGCACCCATGAGATTGACGGATGCGCCTGAAGAATCTCGGCCAACTCATCAGCGCGCTTCTCGCTGAGCCACACGAGCCCGCGCGTCATCTCGCTCAGAGCACTCACGACTCCCCCACCGGCCGTCACCGCCTCCGAAAAGAACGGCGAGGCCATCGGCGCCACGGCGATCTCGCCCGGCTCGGGTCGACGGTCGGGCACCCGCCCCTGCCCCGACAGCGGGTCTCGGTGCTGATCGGCGACGGCGAATACCGCGTCAGCCGACAAAGAGGTTGAACTCGCCATGCGGTCGGGAGTGGTCACGGACGCTCTCTCGTTTCTGACGCGGGCCAAGCGGCATGCTCACGCGCGAGCGCGCGAGAGTTCGGCCAGGCGCTGCACATAAGGGTGGGCAGGTTCGGTGAGCACCTCGTCGATAGCTCCCATGCCAATGATCGTGCCGCGATGCAACACGGCGAGGCTCTGCGACAGCCGCCGCACTTCTCCGATCTCGCTGCTCACAATGAACGCCGCAAAGCCACGACTGCGTTGGACCTCGGCGAGATGACCCAGAATCGTGCCGCGAACCGTGGCATCGATACCCGCAGTGGCTTCATCAGCGACGAGCAGGTCGGGGTCGAGAACGAGCGCGCGCGCAATCGCAACGCGCTGTCGTTGGCCCCGACTGAGCTCGTGGGGATACTTCGGGATCGTTGCAAGAGTCAGATGCATGGCATCAATCGCCTCGGCGACGATGCCTCCCGCGAGCGACTTTGAGACCGTGCGGTCGCGGTGAAAGAGGGGAACCGCAACGTTCTCGCCGACCGTCAAGTGTGGGTCAAGAACAAGGCCAGCGTCTTGGGGCACATAGCCCACACGCAGCGCCAACTCATCGTCGTCATGGCGCCCCAGATGACGCACGTCAACGCCCAACACCTCGAGGGCTCCCCCGGCAATCTCGACGCCTCGCGGCACCGTTCGCGAGGTGTACCCCGCGATCGCGCGGGCGAGGGTGCTCTTGCCACTTCCCGCGTCGCCGATCACGGCAAGGGTTTCTCCGGGAGCAACATCGAAACTGACCCCGGTGACAGCCTGTACGGCTCGACTGCCGCCCCCGGCGCGATACCGCAGTGTGAGATCGCGGGCGCGTACGGCGGCTTCGGTCACGCGAGAAATCCTAGTCGCCGCGCACACGGCGTCGTTCGGCCTCAAGGTCGACGAGCTCGCGCTGCAGAGAACGGTAGCGCTCGGGCTCCGCAGCAGAATCGGTGCGTTGCAAAGCGCCGAGCAATTCGGTCTTGCGCCGCAAAAGGTCACGCTCGATGAGCGATGTCGTGACCCCCTGGCAATACTCCGCCGCGTGACCCTCGCGAATTGGCAAGGGAGCGATCGCCAATTGCGTCACCAGCGGGGTGAAGGCGCTCGGCGACTCGTCGGTCACGCGTCGCGCCCAGTCATTCGAACCGTACGCGTCAATCGACGCCAGCATCGCATCGCGCACGGTGGCGAGAGCGGGCTGACTGAACGCGGTGTGCAAGGCTCGCTGGGCAACCTCAAGAGGAATCTCGCTTGGATGCTGCAGGAGCGCCATGAGTAATTCCCGTTCCAGTCGGGCAACGGGGTCATTGGGCAGTTGAGCGATGCCGATCGCGGGCGCGGCACCGTCGGCGGGTGCTGCGGAATCGACATTCGGGATGCTCGGCGCTGCTTCTGAGCCGGCCGCGGCAGGCGGGCGCACCGCCGGCGGCCGGGCGGGCGCACGCCGCGCGGCGCGCACCGCCTGCGCAACCTCGGAGGGCTCCACACCGATCCATCCGGCGAGGGTTCGGGTGTAGCCGATCGACAGTGACTCGTCGCGAATGCTCGCGACGATCGGAGCCGTCGACCGCAGCGCGGCAACTCGGCCTTCGACGGTCTCGAGGTCGTAGAGGTCGAGCTGACGGCGCACCATGAACTCGTACATCGGCTTGCGGCTCTGCACGAGCATCCGCACCGCGTCATCGCCGCGCTGCAGACGCAAGTCGCACGGGTCAAGGCCGTCGGGCGCCACGGCCACATAGGTCTGGGCGGCGAACCGTTGTTCGTCGGCGAACGCCCGGCTCGCGGCCTTCTGCCCGGCTTCGTCGGGGTCGAACGTGAAAATCACCTCGCCCAAGCCGCGCGAGTCGCGATTGTCGACGTCGCCCAAGACTCGCCGGATGATCGTGATGTGGTCACTGCCGAACGCGGTGCCACACGTGGCCACCGCCGTCGTGATACCCGCGAGGTGGCACGCCATGACGTCGGTGTAGCCCTCGACGACGACGACCTGCTTGCCGCGCGCGATGTCGCGCTTGGCAAGGTCGAGCCCGTACAGCACCTTCGACTTGCTGTAGACGGGTGTCTCGGGAGTGTTGAGGTATTTGGGACCCTGGTCGCTCTCGAGAAGCTTGCGAGCGCCGAACCCCAGGGTTTGGCCCGTGACGTCTTTGATCGGCCAGATCAAACGACCACGAAAACGGTCATAGGGCTTGCGGTCGCCCTGACCTTGCAGCCCCGCGGCGAGAAGCTCTTCTGCCGTGAACCCTTGGCCGCGAAGGTACTCACCGAGCACGTCGTACGAGTTGGGGGCAAAACCGATCGAGAAGCGCTCGGCAGCCGAGGCATCGAAACCGCGCTCCCCGAGAAATCGGCGAGCCGGCTCCGCATCAGGGGTGCCGAGTTGAGCGCGAAAGAACTGTTCGGCGGCAGCATTCGCGGCGAGCAGTCGACTGCGATTTCCCTGGTCAGCGGCGGGACCGCCGTCTTCGTAGTGCAGCGTATAGCCGAGGCGACCAGCGAGTCGCTCGACGGCTTCACTGAACGTGACGTGGTCCATTTTCTGCAAGAACGTGAAGACGTCGCCGCCTTCGCCGCAGCCGAAGCAATGATAGAACCCGACCTGCGGCCGAACGTGAAAGCTCGGGCTGCGTTCGTCGTGAAAAGGGCACAGGCCCTTCATCGAGCCGACGCCCGCGCTCTTGAGCGTGACGTAGTCGCCCACGATGTCGGCGAGATTCGTGCGCGACCTGACCTCGTCGATGTCGCTTCGTCGAATCAGGCCTGCCACAGCGCTGATTCTAGGCCCGGTGCGCTGGCCGCGCCCTGCGGGCCTCTGAGGCTAGGGCACCAGGCGCTCGTGCCAGGCCATCGCGCTCTGATCGGTGAGCGACGCCACCTGGTCGACGATCACCCTCCGACGGCTCGCGTCGTCACGCGCTTCGGCAAAGTCATCGGCAAACGCGCGGTCGAGGGCCGCCGGGCCGATGTGCCAGAGGGCGTCGGCCAGCTCGGCGAGCACGGCCCGTTGGCGCGCGTAGATGGGTTGCCGCGCGTTTGTCGACATGACGTTCGCCGCGACGATTCCCTTGAGAACGGCGATCTCCGCCTGCGTCTCAAGCGGAACCACAACATCCGCCCCGAATCGTGCGAGCTGGGCTTGTGGATGCGCCGCGCGCGTCGCGTGCACGGCCTCGTGCGCGAATCGCCCGATGAGCTGGCTCGTGAGGTTCTTCAGCCGTGCGAGGTCGCGCCGCGAGCCATCCCAGGAATCAATCCACGCGTCGAGATGGTCGAGCCGGTCGAAAGCCGCGATGAGCTCGTCGTGGCTGATTTCGCCGCCGATCCACTCGAACATCGCGTCGACGAGAGCGTCGTGGTCAACGCGCTCCCCCAGAGCCGGCACGTCGAGGTAGCCGTTGACGATGGCGTCTTCGAAGTCGTGAACGCTGTAGGCGATGTCATCGCTCAAGTCCATGACCTGCGCCTCGATGCAGCGCACGCGCTCGGGCGAGCCAGCGCGCATCCACTCGAAGGCGGCCGCGTCGTCGTCGTAGAAACCGAACTTGCTCCGCCCACTCGGGTCGGGAATGCCCTGCGACTGCGGCCACGGATACTTCGTGCTCGCGTCAAGGCTCGCGCGCGTGAGGTTGAGGCCGAAGCTACGACCGTCGGGGCCGAATACCTTGGGCTCGATGCGAGTCAGCAGGCGCAGGGTTTGCGCGTTGCCCTCAAAACCGCCGATGTCGGCGGCCCACTCGTTGAGGGCGCGCTCGCCGTTGTGTCCGAAGGGCGGATGCCCCAGGTCGTGAGCGAGACACGCCGTGTCGACGACGTCAGGGTCGAGCCCCAGGCTCGTGGCGAGCTCACGCCCGACCTGTGCCACTTCGAGCGAGTGGGTAAGCCGGTTGCGCGCAAAATCCAGCCCCGCGGTCGGACTCAGCACCTGGGTCTTTGCGGCGAGGCGCCGCAGGGCGCTCGAGTGCAGCAGCCGGCCGCGGTCGCGCGCGAAGTCGCTGCGGCGACTGCTGTGCTCTTCGGGCAGCCAGCGCTCGGCGTCGGCCGACGAGTAGCCGGGCGTGAAGTGGTCGTGCACGCGTTACCCGCCCGAGTGGTGCAGTTCGGCGGCTGTCACTTCGGCGCGGCTCGCGCCCGTGAGTTCGCGACTGTCGAGCCAGCGATCCGGCAGGGACGGCTTCTTGGGGGTACCCGCCCGACCGCGCTGACCTTCGGCGGCCTCACCCGGGTAGGGAGCATCGCGGTCGAGTTCGCCGAGCAGATCATCCATGTGCTGCAGGCTTTCGACGGCCGCAAGGCGCGCCCGCAGCTCGCCACCGACCGCGTAGCCCTTGAAGTACCAGGCGACGTGCTTGCGAATGTCGCGGCAGGCCTTGGCCTCGTCGTCGAAGAACTCGACGAGCAGTTCGGCGTGGCGACGGAAGGCGTCGGCGACCTCGCCGAGGCCGGGCATGGCCTTGTGCTCTTCACCACGGAAAGCAGCCGACAGGTCACCGAAGAGCCACGGCCGACCCAGGCAGCCGCGCCCGACCACGATGCCGTCGCAGCCCGACTGCTCGACCATGCGCAGGGCGTCTTCTGCCGACCAAATGTCGCCGTTGCCGAGCACGGGAATGCTCGAGATCGACTCTTTGAGCTTTCCGATGGCGTCCCAGTCGGCGTTGCCGCTGTAGAAGTCCGCGGCCGTGCGCGCGTGCAAGGCGACGGCCGCCACACCCGCACCTTCTGCGGCCTTCGCGGCCTCGAGGTAGGTCAGGTGGTCGGCGTCGATGCCTTTACGCATCTTGACGGTCACCGGGATGTCGCCTGCGGCCTTCACGGTCGCTTCAACGACGTTCCTGAAGTGGTTAAGCTTCCAGGGCAGGGCGGCTCCCCCGCCCTTCTTGGTCACCTTCGGCACGGGGCATCCGAAATTCATGTCGATGTGGTCGGCAAGGCCCTCGCCCGCGAGAAAAGCTGCTGCCTCACCGGCCGTCGTCGGGTCGACACTGTAGAGCTGGATGCTGCGCACCGTCTCGCTCTCGTGGTGCGTGATGAGGCGCAAGCTTTCGGGGGTGCGCTCGACGAGCGCGCGACTCGTGATCATCTCGCTCACGTACAACCCCGCGCCGTATTCGCGGCACAGCCGCCGGAACGCCGTGTTCGTGATGCCCGCCATCGGCGCAAGCACAACGGGGACGCTCAGCGGAATCGGCCCAATGCTGAGCGGCGCGGCCTGTGGCGCTGCGGGAAGGGTAGCGGTCGACATGGTGCCTCTAGTCTCCCAGGTCGCGCTGGTTGCTGCGTCAGCGAGCCCTCCGCCGGTTTCGCCTTCGGGTTCAGCGGGTGTTGAAGGCGTGGGCCTGCTCGATGATGCGCACGGTCTCGAGCGCGTGGCGGGCATCCACCGGAACCGGAGCACCGTCGCGAATACTTGCCGCGACCTGCGCGTAGAAGTCGGGATAGCCGCCTGCCTCGGTGGGCACAGGCACGAGCGGTTGCTCGCCGTTGTCGACTCCGAGCAGGCCCCACTCGGCCTTCGGCGTCTCGCCGTACCCCTCAGCACCCGGCCAGCGGCCCGCCTTGAGGTCGGGCTCTTGACCGTCGAGGCCGTAAACGCTGTAGCCACTTTCGGTGCCGAGAACGCGAAAACGCGGCCCGCTCTGCGCCGCGGCGCGGCTCATCGTGAGGTGGCTCCGAACACCGCTCTCGTGGCGCAGCGACACGAACGCATCGTCTTCGCTACCGAGGCCGTCACGCACCGCTCGCAGTTCGGCGACCTCGAGGGTCGCGGGGCCGAAGAGTGTGAGCGCCTGGTCGATGAGGTGGCTGCCGAGGTCGAAGAGAATGCCGCCGCCCTGCGCGGGGCTGATTTGCCCCTGCCACTGATCGCGCTTGGGGGCGCCGAAGCGCTCGAAGGTCGACTCGAAACGGTGCACGGTGCCGAGCGCGCCACTCTGAACGAGGCGCGTGACCGTGCGAAAGTCGCCATCCCACCGACGGTTCTGAAACACCGTGAGCGGGCGACCGGCCTTCTCGGCAGCCGCGATGATCGCCTCGGCATCGGCGACGGTCGGCACGAAGGGCTTGTCGACCACGACGGCGGCTCCGGCCTCGAGTGCCGCAATGGCGTGCTCGCGATGAACGTGCGGCGGTGACGCGAGCACGACAAGGTCGAGGTCGGCGGACTGCGCGAGCAGGGCATCCGTCGTCATGATGTGAGCGTCGGGATGCGCGGCCGAGGCCTGCGCGGCACGGTCGGCGTCACTCGTGGCGATCGCCGCGATCGTGAACGCCGGATTCGTGGCGAGGAAGGGGGCGTGAAAGACTCGACCCGCGAGTCCGAAGCCAATGATTCCCGCTCTCAAGGGTGCGCCGTTGCTCATGGGCTCAGCCTAGATTGCGAAGGGGTTGACCATGATGCAGAGCGGACGCGAACGCGTAGCGGCCGACGCAGCGGCTCGCGGGCTCGAGGTCGAATTCATCGAACGGATGCGCGCGAACTCGCTCGAGGAGGCCGCCGAGATTCTCGGCATCACCCCGGCCGACATCGTGAAATCGCTCGTCGTTAAGCGCAGTGACGGCACATTTCTCTTCGCGCTCATTCCGGGCGATCGGCAGATCTCGTGGCCGAAGCTGCGCGCTGTCGTCGGCGTCAACAAGCTGCAATTGCCGGCGCCCGAGCTCGCGCTCGAGGCCACCGGCTATGAGCGCGGCACGATTACGCCCCTCGGCTCAACGACAGCATGGCCCGTCTTCGCCGATGCGGGAATGGTCGGGCGCCGCGTCTCGATGGGCGCGGGCGAACACGGCTATTCGCTCTTCGTCGAGGCCGACGCCGTGCTGGCGTCTCTCGACGCCACCGTTGCTGACATCAGCGAGCCACTCGCTGCTCGCTAGGCGGCCCGAGCGCCGCCTTAGTCCACCGGGATAGTGCACCAGGCGGGTTGCTCCATGACCGTCACCGTGAAGGTCACGGTGTCGTCGAACCGACCGCCGTCGCCGTTGGCATAGATCACCTCACCGCGACCAGTTCCCGATCCTCCCGTGACAACGCCATTACTGTCGCGCATTACGGTCAACGTACCGTTGGGGGTCTGCCACGAGTCGCCCTTGCCGTTGGCGCCGTCGAAACGGTTGGCATACCACTGGCCCTCGCCGAAGTGGAGCGTGATGTTGCTGTCGTCAATCTCGTAGGTGCTCACGCCATCCCAGTCATCCGGCGGACCACCGTTGGCTTCGAGCAAGATCGACGGGAACTCGGAGTTCTCGAACAAGAGGTCGTCGTCGGCGCAAATGCGAGCCGAGGCCGTCACAAAGGTCGTTTGCCCCTCGATCAGCCAGCCGATGGGGTCTTCGGGCGTCGCCTCATCATCGCCCGCAGAGACTGCGCCGGATGCCGATGCGCTCGGGTCAGGCACGGGCATCGAGGTGCTGTCAGTAGCGGGGGACGTGCACGCAGTGAGTGACACGAGCACCGCACACAGCGTCACGCTGAGGCCGGTGCCGAGCAACGCGCGCATCGGGGTGGTTCCGGTCATGACGTGAGTGTACGTCGGCTCGCGACCGTACCGGAACAGGGACGAGCTACTGCTGCGCCGCGGCAGAGACGATCGCGGGCGCGGGAATCAGGCAGACGTCACCCTCGCACGCCTCGGCGGCGGGGTCGCCGAGCATGGCGAACGGCGTCGGCGCAGCATCCGTCGTCATGATGCCTCAACCGGCACGACATCGCGCTCGGCAGCAGCCTGGCGCAAGGCAGCGACGAACGTAGCCGTCTCTTGAGCGCCAGAGATGCCGTAGCGGTCGTCGATGACGAAGAACGGAACGCCTTGGATGCCGTACGCGAGCGCTTGCGCCATGTCGGCCTTCACGTCGGGTAGGTATGTGTGCTCGGCGAGTGCTGCCACTACGGCCTCGCGATCGAGGCCCACCTCGGCGGCGAGATCGGCGAGGTCATCGGCGCGGCCGATGTGGCGTCCCTCGGTGAAGTAGGCGCGCAAGAGGCGCTCTTTCAGCTCGACTTGCTTGCCATGCGCTTTCGCGAAGTGCAACAGTTCGTGCGCGAGCACCGTGTTGGTCTGGTGGATGCGGTCGTAGTGGTACTCAAGACCCACCGTCTCGGCGATGCCGCTCACGCGGTCAACCATCATCTGGGCCTGCTCGGGGCTAATGCCCTTGCGCTGGCTCAAGTAGTCAACGGGCGAACCCTCGAAGTCGACGGGCGTATCGGGCGCGAGTTCGAAGCTGCGATAGGTCACGCGAACCTCACCCGGATACTGCTCAACGGCAGCCTCAAACTTGCGCTTGCCGATGTAGCACCAGGGGCACTGCACGTCCGACCAAATCTGCACGTCGATGGGGTTGCTCATGCTGAGGTCAACGCTGTTGTGCTCCTCGTATTCCCCGTGTTCTAGAGAATCAGATTGAGAATTGCGACGGCGCCGGCCGCGGCAGAGACGAACCCCAGCAGGATCAGCATCGCAAGCCAAACAGCGAACGAGCGAATCCGGACAAACCAATTGGCCCGAGCCATCCCCAGCCCCGCCGCAAGCACCGCAGGAGAGGAATGAACCTTCGGAAGACCGAGAGACGCCTCCATCTTCTCCAGCAACAAACGGTCGATCAGTTCATGGCGACGGTGTTTCACCATGAGCTGCGCGCTAGCAGCCGTCACCACGACACCGATGATGGCCGCCACCAGTCGAGACACCGGCTCGATTGCGACGTTGAGACTCACCGTCAACAGGAACGCCTGGGCCGCGAGGCTCAACGACGGCACCTGCCACATGAGCCCATCGAGGGCGAGACGACGAGCGGCGACAACACCGTACTGAGTCTCAGTGAAGTGTTGGTGCCCCACGCGGGACCTTACGATCCGAGCAGCTCGCCGGCCAGGTAGGCCTCGAGCTTGTCGAGCGGGATGCGCTCTTGCGCCATCGTGTCGCGCTCGCGCACCGTGACGGCCTGGTCGTCAAGGGTGTCGAAGTCGACCGTGACGCAGAACGGCGTGCCGATCTCGTCTTGGCGGCGGTAGCGGCGACCGATAGCACCGGCGTCGTCGAAGTCAACATTCCAGTGCTGACGCAAGCGATCGGCGAGCTCGCGGGCAACGGGCGAGAGCTGCTCGTTGCGCGACAGGGGCAGCACGGCGACCTTAACGGGAGCGAGGCGACGGTCGAGGCGCAAGACGGTGCGCTTGTCGACGCCACCCTTCGTATTGGGCGCTTCGTCTTCGTAGTAGGCGTCGACCAGGAAGGCCATGAGCGAGCGCGTGAGACCCGCCGCGGGCTCGATGACGTAGGGAACCCAGCGTTCTTCTTTGCTCTGGTCGAAGTACGAGAGATCAACCCCCGAGTGCTGGCTGTGGGTCGACAGGTCGAAGTCGGTGCGGTTGGCAATGCCCTCGAGCTCGCCGAACTCGGAGCCCGAGAAGCCGAAGCGGTATTCGATGTCGACCGTGCGCTTCGAGTAGTGCGAAAGCTTCTCTTTCGCGTGCTCGTACAAACGGAGGTTGTCAGGGTTGACGCCCAGATCGATGTACCACTGCAATCGGGTGTCGATCCAGTATTGGTGCCACTCTTCGTCGGTGCCGGGTTCGACGAAGAACTCCATCTCCATCTGCTCGAACTCGCGCGTGCGGAAAATGAAGTTTCCAGGAGTGATCTCGTTGCGGAACGACTTGCCGATCTGGCCGATGCCAAACGGCGGCTTCATGCGCGCCGCGCCGAGCACGTTGGCGAAGTTGACGAAGATGCCCTGCGCGGTTTCGGGGCGGAGGTAGTGCAACCCCGACTCCTCTTCGACGGGGCCGAGGTAGGTCTTGAGCAGCCCCGAGAACTCTTTCGGCTCCGTCCACTGACCGCGGGTGCCACAGTTGGTGCACACGATGTCGGCGAGTCCGTTTTCGGGCGCGCGGCCCTTCTTCTCTTCGTACTCTTCTTCGAGGTGGTCAGCGCGGTAGCGCTTGTGGCAGCTGAGGCACTCGACGAGCGGGTCGCTGAAGACCTCGACGTGGCCCGAGGCCTCCCACACCTTGCGCGGCAAGATGACGCTCGAGTCGAGACCCACGACGTCATCGCGACGCTGCACCATCGTGCGCCACCACTGGCGCTTGATGTTCTCTTTCAGCTCGACGCCGAGGGGGCCGTAGTCCCAAGCAGACCGCGAACCGCCGTAGATCTCACCAGCCTGAAAGACGAAGCCGCGCCGCTTGGCGAGCGCGATGACGTTGTCGAGCCGAGAGGGTGCAGCCACGAGGAGGTCTCCTGTTCTGGCCGAGCTGGATGCCCGGCGCCGAGTTACGCAATGCCGAGAAGTCTAGTGATCACCAGTCGCGGCGCCGCGCGCCACCGGGCTACGCGGAGGGAGCATCCACCGCCCCGCCGAAGCGGCGGTCGCGGCTCGCGAAGTC
>NZ_JANRKZ010000075.1:0-9862 GCF_033763155.1 Microcella sp. | reverse complement strand
TCGGTCGCCGCGTTGTAGGCCTTGCAGAACTCCATGATGTTGACGCCGTGCTGACCGAGCGCCGGGCCGATGGGCGGGGCGGGGTTGGCGGCGCCGGCCTGGATCTGCAGCTTGATCAGACCCGTGACCTTCTTCTTCGGTGCCATGTTCTTCTTCTTTCTGTCGAGCAACATCCGGGTGGATGCCGCGCTCCCGCCTGCGCGCCCGTTGCGCGCCGCGGTAGTTGGTGTGGTGTTACAGCTTGGTGACCTGGTCGAACGACAGCTCGACCGGGGTCTCGCGCTCGAACAGTGAGACGAGCACGATGAGCTTGCCGCTCTCGGGCTTGATCTCGTTGATCGTGCCGGGGAGGCCCGCGAACGAACCCTCCTTGATCGTGATGGTCTCGCCCACCTCGAAATCGATTTCGGCAGGAATGACGCGAGCCGCGAGGCCGCCGCCCTTCGAGCCGCCCGCCTTGGCCGGAGCCTCTGCAATCTGCACGGTCGACTTGAGCATCTGGAACGCCTCGTCGAACCGCAGGGGGGTCGGGTTGTGGGCGTTGCCCACGAAGCCGGTCACGCCGGGTGTGTGACGCACGACCGACCAGCTGTCTTCATTGAGGTCCATGCGCACGAGCACGTAGCTGGGAATGCGCACGCGCGTCACGAGCTTGCGCTGGCCATTCTTGATCTCGACGACGTCTTCCATGGGAACCTGCACCTCGTAGATGCTGTCTTCCATGTTCATCGAGATCTTGCGGTTCTCGATGTTCTGCTTCACGCGCTTCTCGAAGCCCGCGTAGGAGTGCACGACGTACCACTTGCCGGCTTTCATGCGCAGGTCGAGCTTGAACTCTTCATAGGGGTCAACCTCGACGTCGGCCGATGCGCCCGCCGCGGTGTCACTCGCGCCAGCGGCGTCTTCTGACTCGTCGTGGGTGGCCTCGGCCGCCGCGTCGGCTTCATCGGCCGAGTCAATGTCAAGAGCGTCATCGACGATCGCGTCGGCTTCGGGGTCAGCGGCCGCTTCGAGCTCATCGAGGAGTCCCTCGAAGTCGGGCTCAGCACTCTCGTCAACGATGTGCATTGCCGAGTGCTCGACGGCGTCAGCCGCGTGCAGGTCGGCCTCGAGAGTGTTGCCCTCTTGCGCCTCGTCTTCTTCAGACGACTGCTCGGCGGCAGTCGAATAGTCGAGGTCGCTAGGAAGCTTCTCGGTCACGGTTTCTCTTTCTCTCTGTACGTCGGGCGAGCGGGGAAGGCGAGCAGGCTAGACGCCGACCGCGGCCGACCCGTCACCGAAGACGAAGCGCACGACCCACAAGAACACGAGGTCGAGGCCCGACACGATCGCCATCATGATCACGACGAACACGAGTACGACGATCGTGTAGGTGACGAGTTCACGCCGGGTGGGCGTGACCACCTTGCTGAGCTCATTGATCACCTGGCGCAAGAACAGTCCGATGCGACCGAAGGGGCCACGCTTCTCGGCGCGCTCTTTCTTCGCGTTCGCAACGATGTCCTCGCCGGGCTCGTCGATCACATTGCTCACGTGATGCTCTCCTCACGACTCATCGTCGTTGTGACTGTGTGGTCTGGTGGGTGACACGCTCGAAGCGCATCTCACCGCCGAACCCGGGGCGTTCTCACGAACACCCCGGGCCGACGACTCTGCAGGGCGGACAGGACTCGAACCTGCAACCTGCGGTTTTGGAGACCGCTGCTCTACCAATTGAGCCACCGCCCTCTGCGGTCAGCAATTGATCTCAGGGCACGCGAAAGCATGGCAGAAATCAACTACCTCGACCCAGTGTAGGCGACGACGCAGAGAGCACCAAGCCGAGAGGCGCCGAGCGTGAGCGAGCATCCGACCGACCGGATGCCCCGCGCCCGTAGAATCGGGGCGTGACCGCCGACTCTTCCCGCATCGCCCGCCGCATCGCCGCCATTAGCGAATCTGCCACTCTCAAGGTTGACGCCAAAGCCAAGGCCCTCAAGGCTGCGGGGCGCCCCGTGATTAGCTACGCCGCTGGAGAGCCCGACTTTCCGACGCCCGAGCACATCGTCGAGGCGGCCGTCGTCGCCGCACGCGACCCGAAAAACCACCGCTATACGCCGGCAGCCGGTCTGCCCGAGCTGCGCGAAGCCGTCGCCGAGAAGACGGCGCGCGACAGCGGCCTGTCGACGACCGCGAGCCGCGTGATCATCACCAACGGTGGCAAGCAAGCGGTGTTCCAGGCGTTCGCGACCCTCGTCGACGAGGGCGACGAAGTGCTCTTGCCGGCTCCGTATTGGACCACCTACCCCGAGGTCGTGCGCCTTGCCGGCGGTGTGCCCGTCGAAGTTTTCGCGGGCGCCGACCAGAACTACCTCGTCACGGTTGACCAGCTTGAGGCCGCGCGCACGCCGCGCACCAAGGTGCTGCTGTTCGTGAGCCCCTCAAACCCCACGGGCTCGGTCTACAGCCCCGAGCAGACGAAGGCCATTGGCGAGTGGGCGCTGAAGCATGGCATTTGGGTCATCAGCGATGAGATCTACCAGGCACTCACCTACGACGGCGTTCGTGCCGTGTCGATCGTTGAAGCGGTGCCCGAGCTGGCCGAGCAGTGCATCCTCGTCAATGGCGTCGCCAAGACCTACGCCATGACCGGTTGGCGCGTGGGATGGATGGTCGGGCCGGCCGACGTCATCGCCGCGGCCTCGAACCTGCAGTCGCACTTGTCGAGCAATGTCGCGAACATTTCGCAGCGCGCGGCGATTGCCGCCCTGACGGGCCCGCAAGACGCCGTGGCGACCATGCGCGAGGCCTTCGACCGGCGGCGGCGCGTCGCCGTCACCGAGCTCAACCGCATCCCCGGCATGGTCACCCCCACGCCGACGGGCGCGTTCTATGTGTATCCCGACGTGACGGCGCTGCTGAACCGCGAGTGGAAGGGCTCGACGCCCACGACCTCGCTCGAGCTCGCTGACCTCGTGCTCGAGCACGCAGAAGTCGCGGCGGTGCCCGGCGAGGCGTTCGGCCCCAGCGGCTACTTGCGCTTCAGCTACGCGCTCGGTGACGCCGACCTGCTCGAGGGCATCCAGCGCCTGCACGCACTCTTCGGCACCGACTAGTCGAGCGCTCTCGTGCGCACGGTGGGCTTGCTCGGCGGAATGTCGTGGGAGTCGTCGATCGAGTACGAGCGCATCATTCACGAACGCGTGCGCGAGCGGCTCGGCGGTGTGGCCTCGGGCGACCTCGTCATGCGCACGTTCAACTTTGCCGAGGTTGAGGCTCTGCAGTCTGCCGGGCGGTGGGACGACGCCGGTCGGTTGCTCGCGGGTGCCGCTCAGTCGCTCGTGGCAGCCGGCGCGACGGCCGTGGTGATCTGCTCGAACACCATGCACCTTCTCGCCGACGAGGTGGCCGCCGCCATCGACGTGCCCCTGCTGCACATCGCCGACCCCACGGGTGATGCCGTGCGTGCGCTCGGCATCGATCACGTCGCCCTGCTCGGCACGCGCTTCACGATGGAGAAGCCGTTTTATGCCGACCGTTTGCGCGAGCGTTTCGATCTCACCGTGCTCACACCCGACGAGCGCGGTCGAGACACCGTGCACTCTGTCATTTATGACGAACTCGCGCGCGGAATCATTTCGACGTCGTCGCGCGAGGCCTACGTCGCCATCATCTCCGAGCTGGTGACACGCGGCGCCCAGGGCGTTATCGCCGGGTGCACCGAAATCGAACTACTGCTGCGCCCCGACGACATCGCGGTGCCGCTCTTTGCGACCGCGCGGCTACACGCCGAAGCAGCCGCAGACTGGTGCCTCGGCGACGCCTCCTGAGGGCGAGCAGCGCGAAGTGCTTAGCCCTGCGCGGCCGTGTAGGCGGCGCGAATCTCGGCAGGAATGCGGCCCCGGTCGCCCACCTCGTAGCCGTTGCGCAACGCCCAGGCCCGCACGGCGGCCGTGTCGCCAGAGCCCGTGGATGCGCGGCGTGCGCGCGAGGAACCCGACGAGCGGCGGCCGGTCGACCGCGCCGCCGCGATAAACGGAGCGAGGGCATCCCGCAACGCCTGCTGGTTGTGGCGACCGAGGTCGATCTCGTAGCTCGCGCCATCGAGCGAGAACGTGACGGTGCCCCCTTCGCCCGGAGCGATGACGGTGGCGTCGAGGTCGTCGACGAGCTCGGTAGTAATGCGCTTCACTGTTTTCTCCTCGATAAACATCGCGCGATAATGCGCGCGCGCAGTTTATCGAATACTGACGCCGGTTTAGGAAAAGAGAATTTATGGCCCCCGGGTCCACCGATCGGTTGACCCGAGAATCAGCCGAGCAGGTGTTCCGCCGTGTTGCCGCGCGGGGGATGCTGGAACCATGACCACTCACGACAACGTCATCGAGGTGCGCGACCTGCGCAAGACCTACGGTGACCTGACCGCCGTCGACGGCATCAGCTTCGACATCCACCGCGGCGAGACCTTCGCGCTCTTGGGGCCGAACGGGGCCGGCAAATCGACCACGATCGAGATTCTCGAGGGATACCGCGCCCGCACGAGCGGTGACGTGCGCGTGCTCGGTGTCGACCCCGGCAAGGGCGGACTCGACTGGAAGGCCCGACTCGGCATCGTGCTGCAGTCGAGCGGCGAAAGCGGCAATGTGACCGTCGCCGAACAACTGCGCCACTTTGCCGCGCTCTACCCGAGCCCGCGCGATGTTGACGAGGTCATTGCCGCGGTGGGGCTCGAGAGCAAGGCGGGCGTCTTGATCCGCAAACTCTCGGGCGGGCAGCGTCGCCGCGTCGACGTCGCCGTGGGCATCGTAGGCGCACCCGAGTTGCTGTTTCTTGACGAACCCACGACGGGCTTCGACCCCGAGGCGCGTCGTAGCTTCTGGCAGTTGATTCGCACGCTGCAGAAAGAGGGCACGAGCATCTTGCTCACGACCCATTACCTCGACGAGGCCGCCCAGCTGGGCGACCGAGCCGGCATCATCGCGGGCGGCCGCATGGTTGATCTCGCCCCGATCGACGAGATTGGCGGACGCGAGTCGCGCGTGCCCCTCGTGCGGTGGCTCGAAAACGGCGAGCGCCGCGAGCAGCGCACGACGACACCGGCCACGCTCGTGACCGAGCTCGTGGGCCGGTTGGGCGCCGAGCCCGACTCGCTCGAGGTCATTCGCCCGAGCCTCGAAGACGTTTACCTCGACCTCGTCGGTCACGAACACGCGAGCGACCTGAGCGCTGAAGCACTGAATGAGACGGAGGCGGCACGATGAGCACGACAGACTCGAGCATGACCATGAGCCCGGCCCGGGCATCCCGCACCGAATCGGCCATCGGCCGCGCCGCCCGACTGGGCGTGCTGCGCATCGGCTACGAAGTGCGCGCGTATTTTCGCCAGGGCGACACGGTCTTCTTCACCTTCTTGTTTCCGGTGGTGATGCTCACGATCTTCTCGGTCTCGTTTAGCGAGGCGAGCTTTGGCCAGACGGCCGACGGCGATGAGATCACGGCCGCGTGGTTCTTCTTGCCCGCCATGCTCGCCGCGGGCGTGTTGTTGAGCGGCCTGCAGAACCTCGCGATCGACATCGCGATGGAGAAGAGCGACGGCACTCTCAAGCGCCTCGCGGGCTCTCCCCTGCCGGTGGTGAGCTACTTCATCGGCAAGCTCGGTCAGTCGTTTACGACGGGTCTGCTGCAGGCCGGCGTGCTCTTGCTGCTGGGCTTCACGGTCTTTCAGGTGCCCCTGCCCGAGAACCCCGAGAACTGGGTGACGTTCGCGTGGGTCTTCACGCTCGGCGTGCTGTGCTCGGCCATTCTCGGCATCGCGCTGAGCGCCGTGCCGCGCAGCGGCAAGAGTGCCACCGCGGTCGTGATTCCCATCACGCTCGTGCTGCAGTTCATCTCGGGCGTCTACTTGCGCTTTAGTGACCTCCCCGAGTGGCTGCAGAACGTCGCCTCGGTGTTCCCCCTCAAGTGGATGGCGCAGGGCATGCGCAGCGTCTTCTTGCCCGACGAACTGGTCGTGCTCGAACAAAACGAGTCGTGGGATCTGCCCGGAATCGCGATCGTGCTCGCCATCTGGCTCGTTGCCGGGCTCGTCATCACGAGCCTGACCTTCCGCTGGATTCGCAAAGACAGCTGATCGCCCGATGACCTCGATGCGATGGTGGGATGCGGCCGTGCTCGGCACGGCCGCGCTCCTCGCCGTGCTGCTGCTCGTTCTCACCGACGTGCCATGGCGCATCGGCGTAGGCGTCTCGGGCATCGCGCTGCTCGTCGTGGCGTGGATCGCACTCGGGCGCCGCGGCACCGAGGCCGCGACGGTGACGCCGTTGATCGTCGCCGTCGTGGTGGCCTCGGGGCTCGTCGTCTCGGCCTACCCCACTCTGGCGATCATCCAGGTCATTGCGTATCCGATTGCCTGGAGCTTCAGTGCCACGATGCGCCGGGCCGTCGTCGCCAACATCGCCATCGCACTCGCGGTGGGGGTGGGCTTTCTCGTGTCGCTCGGCACGGGAACCGCGAACCTCGTGCAGACGGCGTTCACCGTTGCGCTCTCGCTCATCTTCAGCCTCGCAATGGGGTTCTGGATTAGCCGCATGACGGCGCTCGGCGAAGAACGCGGTCGCCTTTTGGTCGAGCTACAAGGTGCCCAGGAGCAAATCGCTGCTCTCAACCGGGCGGCGGGCGCGGCCGACGAGCGCGAGCGCATGGCGCGCGATCTTCACGACACGATCGCGCAAGACCTCACCGGGCTCGTGATGCTGGCCCAGCGCGCGCGCCGAGAGGCCACCGCCCCCGATGCCACGCTCGCCCTGCTCGAAGAGAACGCGCGCGCGGCCTTGACCGAGACACGTGCGCTCGTCGCCGCGGGTGCCGCCGTGGCTGATGACGGTCTCGACCTCGCGAGCGCACTGCATCGTCTCGCCGACCGCTTTATGCGTGAGACGGGCGTGCGGGTCGAGCTCAGCGTCGATGACAGCCTCGCACTGTCGCGCGACGTCGATGTCGTCGCGCTGCGGTGTGTGCAAGAGGCCCTCGGCAACGCCCGCAAGCACGCGCGGGCATCGCGCGTCACGATCGACGTGAGCCGCGTCAATGATGATCGGTTGCGGGTTCGCGTGATCGACGACGGCATTGGCTTCGACCCCGCCGCGGCCCCCGACGGTTTTGGGCTCACGGGCATGACCGAGCGACTCTCGCTCGTGCACGGAACCCTGAGCGTCACGAGCGCGCCCGGTGCCGGAACCACCCTGACGGCCGAACTGCCCACCGACCCGGGCGGAGTGAGAGCATGAGCCCCATGATCCGCGTGCTGGTTGCCGACGACCACGCGGTGGTGCGCGCCGGCATCGTGGCGCTCTTGGCCGCCGAACCCGACATCGACGTGATCGGTGAAGCCGTCGACGGCGAACAGGCCGTGGAGCTCGCGCTCGCGCTCCTGCCCAATCTCGTGGTCATGGACGTGCGGATGCCGCGGCTCACGGGCGACGCCGCAACCGCGCGCATTCGCGAGCGCACCGACGCCGTGCGCGTGCTCGTGCTCACGACGTATGAGAGTGATGCGAGCATCCTGTCGGCGATCGAAGCGGGAGCGAGTGGCTACCTGCTCAAGGCCGCCCCCGCCGACGAACTCATTGCGGGCGTGCGGTCGGTCGCCGCGGGCGAAGTGGCGCTCTCGCCCGCGATTGCGGCCCAACTCGTGTCGCGCATGCGCGAACCCGCTCAGACCCCGCTCACGACCCGCGAGACCGAGGTCGTTCGATTAGTGGCCGAGGGGCTCTCGAACCGCGAAATCGGCGAACGCCTGTTCGTCGGCGAATCCACGGTCAAGACCCACTTGCTGCGGGCGTTCGAGAAGCTCGGCGTCAACGACCGCACGCGGGCGGTCACGCTCGCGATGGAGCGCGGGCTGATCTAGCAGGCTAGAGCGTGATGCCGACAAACACGGGCTCGGGGTGCAGCACGACCCCGAACTCACTCGCGACCCGCGTCTGGATATAGCGCGCCAGCTCGGCGACCTCTGCCGCCGTCGCCCGCCCACTCGCGTTCGTCACAGCCAGGGTGTGTTTGGTCGAGACGGATGCGCCCGAGCCCGGCAGCGCAAAGCCGCGAGCGATGCCGGCGTGCTCGATCAGCCAGGCGGCACTGAGTTTGACGGTGCCGTCGACGGGCTCGGGCGGCGTGGCCGGTTCGCTCCCCAGGGGCACCACGAGTGGCGCTGGCTCGGGTTGCTGGGGCCAGCGCGGCGCGTCGGCGGGCAGGCGCAAGGCAAACGACGCCGAGACGATGGGATTCGTGAAGAACGAACCCGCACTCACCGACTGAGGGTCGTTTTCGTCGAGCACCATGCCCTTGCTGGCACGCAGCGCGAGCACCGCCGAGCGCACTCCTGCCAGGGGTGCTCGGTCTCCGACGCTCACCCCCAGCGCGTCAGCGAGCTGGGCATAGGCGACGGGCCGGCTGCGCGCGACGGAGTCGTGCTCAAGCGCGAGCTCAACACTCAGCACGACGGCTCGCCAGCCCTGCTTGAGAGCGCTCGTGCGGTAGCCCAGCTCGAGCGCCGGGGCGGGCACCGTGCGCCGCTCGCCACTCTCGACGTCAAGCACCTCAACGCTCACCAGACTCTCGGCAAGGTCTTGACCGTACGCCCCGATGTTTTGAATGGGCGCGGCTCCCGTTGAGCCCGGAATGCCACTGAGGGCTTCGATTCCCGCCCAGCCGTTCTCGACGGTGTGCGCCACGAGGGCATCCCACGGCTCGCCCGCCTGCACGCGCAGCCGCACCGGTCGCGGAGATCCGACGGCATCGGGAAGGCGCTCGATGCCGCGCGTGGCCACCCGCACGACGACGCCATCGACGCCGTCATCGCCGATGAGAACGTTCGAACCGCCGCCCAGCACGAGCCACGACTCACCCGCCGCATCGGCCTCGAGCACCGTCTCAACGAGCGCATCGACGGTCGTCGCCTCCACGAAGCGGTCGGCCGGTCCGCCAACGCGCAGGGTCGTGAGCTCAGCGAGCTGCATGGTCACCTAAGCGAACGCGATGACGCGAACCTGCGCCTTGCCGAGCACCGTCTGGTCGTCGTAGCTCGCGGTGAGGTCGATGCGAGCTCCGGCGTCATCCAGGGCCCCGACCGTTGCGGTGACCGTGACGACCGCGCCAAGCTGCGGGTCGACGACGACCGGACGGGTGAACCGCACCTGGTAGTCGCTGACCCAGCCGCGGGCATCCAGCCAATCGATCACGGGCTGCACGGCGAAACCCATCGTGAGCATGCCGTGCGCGAGAACACCCGGCAATCCCACCGAGGCGGCGACGTCGTCGCGGTAGTGAATGGGGTTGAAGTCGCCGCTCGCACCGGCGTAGCGCACGAGGCTGTCGCGCGAGAGCGAGAACGTGCGCTCGGCCACCACCTGACCGACCTCGAGTCCGTCGAGAACGCTCATGATTCGTCTCCTCGAATGACGAGCGTCGAGATGCTCGTGGCGACGTGCTCGCCGGCGGCATCGGTCATGGTCGACTCGCTCGTGACCATGCTGTTGCCTCCGAGCGACTTGATGCTCGTGACCCGCAGAGTGGCCGTGAGTTCGTCGCCCGCGACGATGGGCCGCGAGTAGGTGAAGCGCTGGTCACCGTGCACCACGCGGCTGAAGTCGATGCCCGCATCGGGCTCGGCCAACAACTGTTGCAGGGTTGCCTCGGCGATCACAATCGGAAAGGTCGGGGGCGCTACGACGTCGGCGAAGCCCGCCGCGCGGGCGGCCTCGGGGTCGTGGTGCAGGGGCGCGGTGGCGAAGACGGCTCGCGCAAACTCGCGCACCTTCTCTCGACCCACGAGATACGGGGCCGTGGGCGCAAACGCGCGCTCGGTCAGTTCAGGGTTCACAGG
>NZ_JANRKZ010000074.1:0-6363 GCF_033763155.1 Microcella sp. | reverse complement strand
GACGCCCTTTCGGTGTCAGATCGGCATTAGCGTGAACCACGAAGACCTCCGGTCTCGATGCGAGTTGTCAGATACCCACATCGTTCCGGAGGTCTTCGCTACTTCACACGTTCACAACGTCCCGGGTCGTTACAGCTAGGCCTCGCTCACTCGATCAAGCTCGGTCAGGTGGTGGCGGCTCAGCGGCGTATGCGGAGCCGCCATGGCAACGGCGAGTTGAGCCGGGGAACTGACCGACACCACGGGAGCCACCACGTGCGGTCTGCTCAAGAGCCACGACAACGCGACGGTTGCCACACTCGAGTCCGTCTCTGCGGCTACGCGATCGAGAGCCGCCAGAATTCGCAGACCGCGGCGGTTGAGATAGCGCGACGCCTCGGCGCCCCGGCGCTCGCGTTCGAGGTCGGCGCGCGAGCGATACTTGCCGGTCAAGAAACCGGCGGCAAGCGCGAATCGCGGCAAAACGGCGAGATCGAGTTGCCCCGATACGCGAGCGAGATCACCCTCGTATTCTTCACGGTGCACCAGGTTGTAGTGCTTTTGTAGCGCGACCATGTGGGCCACGCCCAGTTGCCCCGATGCGATGCGTGCTTCGAACAGCCGCTCACCCGTATGGTCGCTGCCGCCGAAATACCGCACGAGTCCAGCACGAATGAGCTCGTCCACCGCAAGCAGAGTTTCCTCAAACGGAACGCTCGGGTCATCAATGTGCAAGAAGAGCAGGTCAATGCACTCCACGCGCAAGCGCCGCAGAGACGCTTCAACCGCGGCGCGAATGGCAGGGGCGGAGAGACCAGGGTTGTCGGCACTCTTGCCGACTTTGGTGGCAATCGTGAGAGAGTCGCGGTTGCGGCGCTCGTGCATCCAATTGCCGATCATGATCTCGCTTCGACCGCCTGCGTACGAGTCGGCCGTGTCGATGAACGTACCGCCGAGGTCGATGAAGCGATCAAGGATGCTCGTGGTCGTCGGCCCGTCGGCCGTCCACCCAAAGACGGTGCCGCTCAGAGCGATCGGGAATACGCGGAGCTCGCTCGGGCCGATACGACGAGGGAGCGTGACAGGCGCCGTGATCGTCGCCGTATCGCTTCGCTGCGCGGTGTCGTTCACGGGCCGGAGTCTCTCTCGCATCAATCGGCACGGGGCCGAATCGTTGGGCTGACAGTACTGCTCGACGAGCGCGCGAGCGGGTTTCGGCACGCCATTGTTATCGGGCCGTGTCGCGCGAGCAGTGGGGCAAAACGCAACGGCGCGGCCGCACCCCGAGGGGTACGACCGCGCCGGTGCGGTGCGAGCAGTCGTTAGCTCTGCTTGGCAGCGCGAACAGCGATGATGCCGAAGCCCACCTTGTTGAGCACGTCGGCGATGACGTAAATGATCGCCGCGATGCCGATAGCGAGAGCAGCGTCACCCGCGTTGAGCTCGATGAGCTCTTGCGTTGCCGTTCCGATGGGGTAGATCGCCCAGCCCGCGATGACGAACCACTTCATGGTCTTGACCGCACGCTGCACGTGGGCGGGACCGTCAGAAACGTTCACCGTGTAGACCACGTAGACGATGTAGAGCCACGCGAGCGACGACAAGATGAAGAACAGGTAGTTCGTGACCGAACCGGGGGTGCCGATCTCGCCGAGGTATCCGAAGACGATCATCGCGATGTCGGCAACGATGAGCTTCGTCAGCAGACCCTTCTTCATGGCGCCGGCAATGGCGACGATGAGCGCAAACTCAACGAGCAACAGCGGCGTCGTGATGAGCCAGTCGATGTAGCGAATGGGCAGCGTGGCCTCGACCTCGGCGGTGCCGATGGCGCCGCCGGGGAACTGCACGATGTCTTTCATGACGTAGTACATGATCGCGGCAACGAACGTAATGACCGCGGCGTACGTCGCCACCGAGCGCAGCTCGGGCTTCAGGTCATTGCGCTCGAGATAGAACCACAAGGTGCCTGCCGCCATAGCGACGAAGCCGAGCATGAAAAACGCTTGGACGATTTGGAAGTCCACAATTCTCCTTCGAATCGTGTCAGGTCAGCACAAACGTGCTGTGACAACGGGGGGTGTGTGAAGTGCATAGATGCTCTTCTTGCGGGGAGGGGATCGGGACCCGGCTCACTCGAATTGAGCCCGACTGTACGCCCCTCCCCCGGTGTCAGCCGCATAGTGCGCAAAAATTAGCTGGGTTTCGTCTGGAGATTCGCTGGTAAGCCGAGATTCCATCATCGCCCACGAGCCCTCGAACCTCGCAATGACGCCGACAACGACAGATGCCCGCCCTCCGTGAGGAGGACGGGCATCCGTTGGTCGTGCGTCACTAACCGATCGTTAGGCGTCTTCACCCTCAGCAGAGGCGTCGCCGCCCTCGCCCTCGGCGAGCACCGGCGACAGCGAGAGCTTGCCGCGGTCGTCGGTCTTCGTGATCTCGACGAGGATCTTCTGACCCACCGAGAGCACGTCTTCGACGTTGTCGACACGCTTGCCACCCGCGAGCTTGCGCACCTCGCTGATGTGCAGCAGTCCGTCTCTGCCCGGCATGAGCGAGACGAAGGCGCCAAAGGCCGCAAGCTTCACAACCGTGCCCAGGTACTGCTCTCCCACCTCGGGGTTGATCGGGTTGGCGATCGCGTTGACCTGCAGGCGAGCCGCCTCGGCCGACGCACCGTCGACGGCGCCGATGTAGACCGTGCCGTCTTCTTCGATCGAGATCTGCGCGCCGGTCTCGTCTTGAATGGCGTTGATCGTCTTGCCCTTCGGGCCGATCAGCTCACCGATCTTGTCGACAGGAATCTGCACACTGATGACGCGCGGGGCCGTGGGGGCCATCTCGTCGGGCGCGTCGATCGCCTGGTTCATGACCGCGAGAATCGCCATGCGCGCGTCTTTCGCCTGGCCGAGAGCCTGCTGCAGCACCGACGACGGAATACCGTCAAGCTTGGTGTCGAGCTGGATGGCCGTGACGAACTCACTCGTGCCGGCGACCTTGAAGTCCATGTCGCCGAGTGCGTCTTCGGCGCCGAGGATGTCCGTGAGAGCCGCGTAGCGGGTCTCACCATCCACCACGTCACTGATGAGACCCATCGCGATGCCCGCAACAGGGGCACGCAGCGGCACGCCGGCGTTGAGCAACGACAGAGTCGAGGCACAGACCGAACCCATCGAGGTCGAGCCGTTCGAGCTCAGTGCCTCGGAGACCTGGCGGATGGCGTAGGGGAACTCTTCGCGGCTCGGCAGCACCGGCACGAGAGCGCGCTCGGCGAGGAAGCCGTGCCCGATCTCGCGACGCTTGGGGCTGCCGACACGGCCGGTCTCACCCGTCGAGTAGGGCGGGAAGTTGTAGTGGTGCAGGTACCGCTTGCTCGTGACGGGGTTGAGCGAGTCGATCTGCTGTTCCATCTTGAGCATGTTGAGCGTCGTGACGCCGAGAATCTGCGTCTCGCCGCGCTGGAAGATGGCCGAACCGTGCACGCGCGGAATGACCTGCACTTCAGCGTCGAGCGCCCGGATGTCGGCAAGGCCACGGCCGTCGATGCGAATGCCCTCTTTCAGCACGCGCTGGCGCATGATCGTCTTCGACACCGACTTGTAGGCCGCACCGAATTGCGCGAGGGCCTCGTCGGGCAGCTCGCCCGCCGCAACCTTGGCGGCGATGGCCTCTTTCGTCGTTGCCTTGAGTGCGTCGTCTGCCGTCTGGCGCTCGACCTTGTCGGCGATTTGGTAGACGCGAGCGAGTTCGTCGTGAGCGACGGCGTCGACCGCGGCGTAGAGCTCGCTGCTGTAGTTGACGAAGACCGGGTAGTCCTGGATTTCTTTGGCGGACTGCGCGGCGAGCTCGAGCTGGGCCTTGGCGAGCTGCATGATGAAGGGCTTCGAGGCCTCGAGACCCTGCGCCACGATCTCTTCGCTCGGCTTCACGGCGCCGCCCTGAATCAAGGTCCAGCTGCCTTCGGTGGCCTCGGCTTCAACCATCGTGATGGCCACATCTTCACTGCCGTCGGCGTTGGTGATCACGCGACCCGCAACGATGATGTCGAAGACGGCGTCAGCAAGCTGGCTGTGCTTCGGGAAGGCGACCCACTGGCCACCGCCGTTGTTGTCGGGCATGAGGGCGAGTCGCACCGAAGCGATCGGGCCACTGAACGGAAGGCCCGAGATCTGGGTCGACGCGCTTGCCGCGTTGATGGCGAGAGCGTCGTAGAACTCATCCGGCGCGATGCTGAGCACCGTGATGACGATCTGAACCTCGTTGCGCAGGCCCTCAATGAAGGTCGGGCGCAGCGGACGGTCAATGAGGCGGCAGACCAAGATGGCCTCGGTCGAGGGGCGACCCTCGCGACGGAAGAACGAGCCGGGGATCTTGCCGGCGGCGTAGGAACGTTCTTCAACGTCGACCGTCAGCGGGAAGAAGTCGAAGCCGTCACGCGGCTGCTTGCTGGCGCTCGTGGCGCTCAGCAGCATCGTCTCTTCGTCGAGGTAGGCAGCAACGGCGCCCTGCGCCTGCTGAGCGAGACGACCGGTCTCGAATCGGATAGTGCGCTTGCCGTACTTGCCGTTGTCGAGAACCGTCTCGGCAAACTTGATTTCAGGACCTTCCACGAGGTCTGTCTCCTTACACGTCTGTGTTCACACATCTCAGCGCTGGGCATCCCGAATGGATGCGCAGCGCAGCGCGCGAAGCAGGAGCGGGCAGGAAGGGACGTCGGCGATATGCCGCCGGGTCTGCTCTGGCCAACAGTAGACATCCACCGCATCGACGACGACGTCGCGTCGATTCGGGAGATCACCACCGGTGACCAGCTTCGAGCCGGCCTGCTCCGTGCGGTATTCACTTGAATAGCGCGAGGAAACGCGCCGTCATCAGGGTATCAGCCCGGCGTGTCGCGACCTAGTGCACCCGGCGAACCCGGCGCGCCGTCGAGATCGACCACGGGCAGTCCCACACTGTGCGCGAAGGCCTCGAGGCGCACGGGGTCGAGATCAGGACTGAGGGATGCGAGCGGGCGGCCGCCATCGAGAATCCAGTTGACCGGCCGCTGCCGACTATCGGGCCAACGACCCAACGCCAGGCCGTCGCGAAGCGGCACCACTCGCGCACCCTGGGGATCACGCACCACGAGCGCCACCCCGTCGAAGCGCAGCGACGTTCTCCAGCGCGTCGTCACCGTCGCGACACAGAGGGCAAGTACCCCAAAGGCCGCGAGCACGATCAGGCTGACCACGATGGTCGGGATGCCCGAGCCAACGACGTCAGAGAGCAGCCCCCACGAGCCCGACACGACGACCGCGGCCGCAATCACGAGGCCGTGCATCCATCGACCCGCACGGCCACGGACGACCACGTGCGACGGCCGAGCATCGGGGGCCGTCATGGCACCTCCCGCGGGGAGAATGTGCTGGCGATCAGGTCGCCGGAGAGACCCGCGATGTAGGAATCGATGACGGCGTCGCTCGGCGGGCACACGGCGACGGCGCGCGCCAGTGAGACCGGGTCAGCGATGGCAAAGGTAAAGGGGTTGAACTCGCGCGCGGTACCGACGTGACGCGCGAACTCGAGCGCGCTCGGCGCCGTGGGTACCGAAACACCCAATCCCCGCAGGCAGGGAACGACGCGATGCGTGGCGTCTTGGTAGCGCCAGGCCGATTCGACGGATCCGATGACCGTGGTGGCAGTCAGATCGGCCACGCCGTACTGGGCGTTGCAACTCTCGATCGTCCACCTGATGCGGTCATACGTGTCACCCACCGTGCCGAAGTAGGTCACCGTGAAACCCGCGTCACGACGAGCGACCTGCAATCGAGGGTTGAGAGCCACGATGCACTCGGTCACGCGCGCGTCGAGCTCATCGAGCGAGACGAGCCCGCCGAAACGCGGCTCGGGAATTCCGAACTGCACAAGGCGGTCATGCGATTGCTCAACAAAGTCGTCAAACGCTGCTCGTTCTGCCGCGTCGAGTGCCGCGAGCCTTTCGCTCGCGACCTCGTCGAGAGTGATGATCGTCGCCGGCTCACGCGCGCATGCCGAAAGAACAAGGCTCACGAGCACGAGTGCTGTGCAGGCGGTTGCCGATCGCGTCATGGGCGTATCTCTGGGGGTCCGAGTTGGGCAAGCGTCCGGCCTGGATCAGGGCACGTCGCGCGAATCTGGCGCGCCGTTGCGACGTCGGCGTTACGGAGCGTCGCGGCGAGCCACACGCTCTGAACCGGAAGGAGAGAATTGCCGGTCGGAGTCGGGTAGATCGACGCGTTCATGGCGGCGTTGAAGTCAGAGATCTCGAGCTCGGCACCCCAGCGACGCACACAATTCGGGAGCGCCACCGAGAGTTGATGACGCACCCACTCCAACTCGACTGGCCCACCGAAAGCGAAG
>NZ_JANRKZ010000073.1:0-13786 GCF_033763155.1 Microcella sp. | reverse complement strand
TCGGCGCGCATGATGCGCAATTGTGTCGCCCACGCCGTCGAATCACACTGAATCGTGAGCACGCCATCGTCGATGCCGACCGGTTCAGAGTGAGCAGCGATATCGACTCCCACCAATTCGGGCCACGCGGTGAGCAACTCGCCACGGGCGAGCGGCGACGTCCACCCGAGGGTGTGGGTTACCGCGTCGAGCACGTCGCCGAGCCCAGAAGGGTCGCGGCCCACACCAAAGGGCGTCGAATCTCCGGGGATGCGCGTGGCACGTTTTCGAGCATCCGTCGACCGCATCGTGGGGTCACCGAACACCCGGCGCAGGCGGCGATAAACAGCGCTCGCTTCTGACTCGGTCGGATCACGATCCGGCGACGTGGCGTCAGAAGGGGGAGTGGTCGTAGCCATTACGAGACATCCACGATCTCACCGGCGGCAATGCCAATGCGGGTCGCCGCAAGCCGGGCGGGAACATCCGCGCCAACAGCAGCGGTGATGAGCACTTGCTCGAAACCGCCGACGGCGTCGGCCAGCCGTTCACGACGACCCTCATCAAGCTCGGCGAATACGTCATCAAGAATCAGCACGGGGTCACCGGCGACTGCTTCGGCGCGCAGCACCTCGGCCGAAGCCAGCTTGAGAGCAAGTGCATACGACCAACTTTCGCCATGACTGGCGTAGCCGCGCGCCGGCAAACCGTTGAGCTCGAGCACGAGATCGTCGCGATGTGGACCAACAAGCGTCACCGCGCGATCAAGTTCAGCTCGACGTCGCTGGGCAAGTCGGCGCCGAAAACGATCGGCAATGGTGTCTGCATCGTCGATGGTTTCGGGCGGCGATGGAAATGATCGGTCGTCATCGTCATCGTCATCGACGCTCAATCGCAGACTCAGTCGTGTGTGATGGTCGTCGCCCGCGACGGCGCTGTACGCGCGCGCCACGTGGGGCCGCATGGCGTCAATGAGCTCTGCACGCGCAACGATCAGTTCTGTGCCGAGACTGACGAGGCGGTCATCCCACACATCGAGAGTGGTCAGACTGTCGGCCGGCAATCGGGATGCTCGGGCGGATTTCAAGAGAGAGTTACGTTGTCGCACCACTCGTTCGTAATCACTCAATACGCTCGCAAACCGCGGCGATCGCTGCACAACGAGAGTGTCGAGAAAAGCTCGTCGCCCGCCCGGGTCACCCCTCACAAGTGATAAGTCTTCGGGCGCAAAAATGACACTCGCAAAGTAGCGAGGAAGTTCGCGTAAGCGAACAGCAGATCGATTGACCTGAGCTCGATTAGGCGACCCTCGATTGAGTTCCACCTCGATGACCACGGCGCGATCATCATGCTGCACGCGCAAGCGCACGACCGCTGAATCAGCACCAAATCTGATCAGCGCGTGGTCATTCGATACACGGTGCGAGGCGGCAGATCCGGCATAGGCGATTGCCTCAACGAGATTGGTCTTTCCTTGCCCGTTGCGACCAACAAACAACACCGCCCCCGGTGCAAGCGCAACATCGGCGCGGGCGTAGTTGCGGAAGTCGGCGAGCGAGAGGTGCGTGACGTGCACGCGCGTTAGCGCAGCAGCAGGTTCGGCTGCAGCAAGTAGCGGTAGTTGTCCGTGCCCGGTTGATCTTTCGATGACTGACTCGTAATGAGAACCGGTCCGGGCTTGTTCGGGTTGTCGGTCTTGGTGAACGACATGCGCACGAACTCACTATGCACGGCAGAGAGCCCATCGATCAAGAATTGTGGCTTGAGCGAGACAGTCGTCTCGCCGCCCGTGACATGAGCATCAATGGTCTCGGACGCTTGAGCGTTCTCTGAGCCGATGGCTTCGAGCGTCAGTCCGTCGTCGGAGAAGCTATAGCGAAGGGCCGCATCCCGTTCGAGTACCAGCTGAACACGACGAGTCGATTCGATGAGGTCAGCGGTGTTCATGACGGCATAGTTCTCGACGGACTCGGGGAAGAGTCGCTTAACGGGCGGGAAGTTGCCCTTGATCAGCAGTGACGTCACCGTCTTCTGATCGGCCGAGAATGCGATGAGTTCGCGATCGCCACCGCTCACGATCGTCACCGTGACCGTCGCGGCGTGGGCAAAGATCTTGCCGATTTCAGAAAGGGTGCGCGAGGGAACGAGTGCCGTGACTCCCTCAGCGACCGCCGACGATTCCCAATCAATCTCACGAACCGCGACGCGGTATCGGTCGGTTGCCACAAGCGACAAGCGGTTGTCGGCGATCTCGAGCTGCACACCCGTGATGACCGGCGTGACATCGTCGCGCGACGCGGCCACGGCAACCTGTGCGACAGCATCGGAGAATGCTTCGCCGGGCAGTACGCCGCTGGGTCCGTCGACGACGGGCAAGCTCGGATACTCCTCAACAGGCATGCTCGACAGAGTGAACCGTGCTGAACCGCAGCGGACCGCGATTTTTCCCTCATCTGTGGCGAACTCGACGGGAGCGTTCGGAAGACGCGATGCGATATCGGCGAGCAACCGACCAGAGACGAGAACGGTGCCATCGTCAGAGACGTCAGCCGTAATGGACGTCTGTGCCGAGACTTCATAGTCGAACGACGACAACGTGACGGTCGACCCCTCGGCCCGCAGCAAGACCCCACTCAAGATGGGCAACGTTGTGCGTTGCGGCAGAAGTTTGACGGCGAACGACACTGCCTCGCTGAACACGTCGCGATTGACCTGGAACTTCACGCGGCTCCCCTTTGGTCGACCTGCCCCGGCACCCGGGGCCTTCCATACTGGCACAGCACGTGTGCGGGCGGTTGACGAGCTCCATCTCTCGAAAAGTTATCTCTCATCAGTCATGAAAGAGAAGAAGAGAACACCATCATTAACCGCTGTTCACAGTGTGAGTAACTGCACGAACGTCCTGAAATCGTGGGGAACTACACGGGTGCAAGATGTGCAGAGTGTGTGGAGAGCCCGTCGGTGTGTCGGGGAGAACCGTGTGCCGGCATCGTCGGCTTTCACACACTGAGCCGACTCGTCAACATTTCATCCCCATACCGATACGGAGTTATCCACAGGCTGTCCCCAGTGTGCGAAACGTGCAATGAAACTGAACGTCTGCTGTGTCGAGGGCACGGAATGCGAGATCGATTTACCCGTAGCGGTGGTTTTGTTTGATGCGGCTCGTGAGCTCCGTGACCTGGTTGTAGATCGAGCGACGCTCTTTCATCAGGTCACTGATCTTCTTGTTCGCGTACATCACCGTCGTGTGATCGCGGTTTCCGAACAGCTGCCCGATTTTGGGTAGTGACAGATTCGTCAGCTCGCGGCAGAGGTACATGGCGATCTGTCGAGCGGTGGCGACGGCTTGTGATCGCGATGACCCATACAAGTCATCGACCGTCAGCTTGAAGTACGCCGCGGTGTGATTGATGATGTCGACCGGTGCAATGACGTTGTCTTCGTCAAGAGTGATGAGATCTTTGAGCACTGTCTGAACGAGCTGCATGTCGACCGGCGTGCGGTTCAGATTGGCGAACGCGGTAACGCGAATGAGTGTTCCTTCGAGCTCGCGGATGTTGCTCGAGACCTTCGAAGCGATGTACTCGAGTACGTCATCCCGAACCTGAAGCTTGTCGTTTTGCGCTTTCTTGCGCAGGATCGCGATGCGCGTCTCGAGGTCGGGCGCTTGCACGTCGGTAATGAGACCCCACTCGAACCGGCTGCGCATGCGATCTTCGAAACCCGTGAGGTGTTTGGGCGGCAGGTCGCTCGTGATGACGACCTGTTTGTTGTGGTCGTGCAGCGTATTGAAGGTGTGGAAGAAGGCCTCTTGCGTCGAGTCTTTGCCTTGCAAGAACTGGATGTCGTCAATCAGCAAGATGTCGATCTCGCGATACCGCGATTGAAAGAGGCTCGCTCGGTTGTTGGCGATGGAGTTGATGAAGTCGTTCGTGAATTCTTCTGAACTGACGTAGCGAACGCGGATGCCCGGGTAGAGGCTTTCGGCGTAGTGACCGATGGCGTGCAGCAAGTGAGTTTTGCCGAGCCCTGACTCGCCATAGATGAAGAGCGGGTTATAGGCCTTGGCGGGAGCTTCGGCCACGGCAACGGCCGCCGCGTGAGCGAATCGGTTGGATCCACCGATGACGAAGTTGTCGAAGCTGTACTTGTCGTTGAGCCGACTGTCGCCTCGTCGTCCCGACGCGTCGGTGGTCGCCGGCGCGACACTCTGCTCGATATACGACGGACTCTGGTCCATCGGTTCGTTGGTGCTGTCGAGTTCTTCATTGCTGATCTCGGGATTCACGACGATCGCAAAGCTCGACACCGTTTCTCCGGCCACCGTCGTCAGCGCACTGAGCAGAGGTAAACGGATGCGCTGCTCGAGCATGCCGCGCGTCAGCTCGTTGGGCCCCTCGAGGTAGAAGGTGCCGGCCATGACGCCACGCGGCTCGACGAGGTTGATGAACCCGTGAAGTTGTGGCGTGATTCGATCGTCAGCGGTGAGCACTGCCTTCACCGACTCCCACAGATCGTGCGGGGAATCGGTTTCGTCGGGCATTGCGTGGCTCCTTTGATGAATCACGGGCGCCGCCAGGCAGTGGACGCCGCTGTGGATAACTGGTCGATGCGCCCGGAGTCGGGCCTCGAGAAGACTGGTGCCTACTGTAATCCGACGCGGCGCGTCGTTACCAACGCTCTCTGCACATCATGTGGATAATGCGCCGGCGGGTTATGGCGGTTTGACCGCGGCATGGTCGGGACCTATTGTTAACCGGTTGACTTCTGTCCGGACCTGAATCGCAGCGATCGGACATCCGAGTTTCGTCGTCGCTGGCCCACAGGGCCGAGGAGAGAACCATGACCAAGCGCACCTTCCAGCCGAACAACCGCCGCCGCGCGAAGGTTCACGGCTTCCGTCTGCGCATGCGCACTCGCGCTGGCCGCGCCATCCTGGCCGCGCGCCGTCGCAAGGGCCGCAGCGAACTTTCCGCTTAAGCACGCCGGTGCTCCCGCGAGCTCACCGGGTCGTCCAGGGTGACGATTTCCGGCGGGCTGTGCGCCGTGGTCGGCGAATCAGCTCACCCCATGCCGTTCTGTATCGACTCGTCGGCGAAGACGATGGGCCACGCTTCGGTGTGATCGTGTCGAAGCAGGTCGGCGGCGCGGTGGTTCGAAACCGTATTCGCCGGCGCATTCTGTCGATCTGTGCCAGTGCCCTCACCGAGGTTCCCACCTCGGACCTCATCGTCATTCGTGCTCTTCCGGGTGCACATGAGGCCTCGTGGGATACCCTGCGGACGGAGATCAGCGATGGATTGCGACGGGCGGTGACGGCTTCATGAACGACACAATCGTTCGGGGTGCCCGCACGGTTGCGCTCATTCCCCGCAACGCGGTCGTCATGGTGTTGCGTGCATACCGAGCCGTGATCTCCCCGCTCTACGGGGACGTCTGTCGCTACTACCCCAGTTGCTCTGCCTACGCACTCGGTTCAGTTCAAGAACACGGTGTCGTCAAGGGCGGGTGGCTGGCGACACGTCGACTTGCTCGATGCCACCCGTGGGCAGAGGGCGGAATCGATGATTGGCCCGTGAAAGAGAACTCCCCCTATCGGCGAACCCGCTGGGGCCTGATCGTGCTCGAGAGAAAGGCATAACCCGCCACCATGGATATCTTCGCCATCATCCTCTGGCCCATCAAATGGGCGATCGAGGCGATCCTCGTGGGCTTCCTCACGCTGTTCACGGCGATCGGTCTAGAGAGCGCCGCCGGTCTGACCTGGGTGCTGTCGATTGCGGGTCTTGTCGTCGTCGTGCGTGCGGCGCTCATCCCAATCTTTGTGCGCCAGATTCAGAACCAGCGCAAGATGCTCGAGATCTCTCCTGACCTCAAGAAGATCCAAGACAAGTACCGCGGCAAGCGCGATCAGTTCTCGCGCGAAGCCATGTCGCGCGAGACGATGGCCCTCTACAAGAAGCACGGCACGAACCCGCTCTCGTCGTGCTTGCCGATCCTGTTGCAGATGCCGATCTTCTTCGGGCTCTTCTCGGTGCTCAACAGCTCGTTCAACGGGCTCTCTGGTGTGGGCCTTCTGAACGAAGAACTGTCGGCAGAGTTTGGTCGCGCGACGCTCTTTGGCATTGCCCCCCTCGGATCAACCATGGTCAACAACGGCGGAAACGTGTGGGTCATCGTGATCGCCGCCGTGCTCATCGTGCTCATGACCGCGTCGCAGTTCATCACGCAGTTGCAGATCATGTCGAAGAACCAGAGCCCCGAGATGAAGGCCTCGCCGATGTACCGGCAGCAGCGCATCTTGCTCTACATCCTTCCCGTGGTCTTCTTGTTCTCGGGCGTCGCCTTCCCCCTCGGCGTGATGTTCTACTGGTTCGTCTCGAACATCTGGACGATGGTGCAGCAGTTCATCGTCATTCGGAACATGCCGACTCCGGGTAGCGAAGCGGCATTGGCGCGCGAAGCACGACTCGCCAAGAAGCGCCAGCGCAAGGGCATCGTTGATGAGGAGCCAGAGGGCACCGTGATCGAGGAGCCGAAGAAGGCGCAGCGCCAGCAGCCGGTCAGCAAGAACCGCGCGAAGAAGAAGGGTGGTCGCTGACCATGACCGAGACCGTAGATAACCTGCTCGAGCCAGAGGTCAGCGAAACCGTCGACGTTGTCGCCGGCGACGACACGAGTGTGGTTGACGAAGGCGACATTGCCGCCGACTACCTCGAAGAGCTCCTTGACCTCGCCGACCTCGATGGTGACATCGAAATCACGGCGCGGGCGGGTCGCATCTATCTCGCGATTGAGGCAGAAGAACCGGATGCTCTCCGCACGCTCTCGAAGCCAGACACGGTCGCGGCGCTGCAAGAGCTCACGCGGCTCGCTGTGCACGCTCGCACGGGCGAGTTCTCGCGGCTCATCCTTGACATCGCGGGCTCGCGCGACGCTCGGGCTGATGAGCTCCAGCGCTTGGTTGACCGCGCGGTAGAGCGCATCGAGGCAGGAGCCGCGTCAGCAGCCCTCCCGCCCATGTCGAGCTACGAGCGCAAGCTTGTTCATGATCTCGTCGGCGAGCGAGGGTTCACCTCGGAGTCGGAGGGCGAGGGCGCCGAGCGCCACACTGTCATCCGTCGTGGCTGACGACTCCCCCACTGTTTCACGTGAAACATTCGGGCCTCGGGAGCCTGCTGCGGTGATTGAGCCGGAGCCAGCCGGCGCGGCGCTCGTCTTTGGCGAGCATCTTGACCGCGCACGTCAGTTCACGGCCGATCTTGCCCAGCACGGCGAAACCCTCGGGCTCATTGGTCCCCTCGAAGCAGCGCGTCTCTGGTCTCGCCACATCATCAACTGCGGGGTCGTTGCGCCTTATCTGACCTCCGGGGGTCGGGTCGCCGACGTGGGCAGCGGAGCCGGGCTTCCGGGTCTCGTGCTGGCCATTGCCCGCCCGGATGTTCAGCTCACGCTGATTGAGCCGATGGAACGTCGCACCGATTGGTTGCGAGACGAGAGCGAGCGGCTGGGCCTCGCGAACGTCACGGTGGTTCGCGCGCGTGCGGAAGACGCTGTGGCCTCCGGTCCCTTTGACCAGGTGACCGCACGCGCCGTGAGTGCGCTCGCCAAACTTGTTCCGCTCACCGCTCCCCTTGTTCGTCCCGGTGGTGAGCTGATCTTCTTGAAGGGATCCCGCATCACCGACGAGATGGCGGCCGCGACAACAGTGCTCCGCCGCTACCGCGTGAGTGGCGGTGAGGTGCTTGAGCTCGGTGAGGGCATCGTGCCGGAAGTGACTCGGCTGTTTCGGGCTACAGTAGGCGGGGCATCCTGACGCTCTGCGGTCGTTGACGGCGGTGCGGATGCTCGCACGGCGTCGCCTCGAGACGCCCGTTTCACGTGAAACATTCGAGCAGGAGGCTCACTAGTGACGACCCAGGGACCGTACGACGAGACCACGCCGTTGGCGCGTGAGGTCGCCGAGATCACTCGTCGCCGCATTGCCCTCGATGCCACGACGCTGCCGTTGCCGTCGTCGACCCGCGTCTTCACCGTGTCGAATCAAAAGGGCGGCGTGGGTAAGACGACGACGACCGTGAACCTTGCTGCGGCATTGGCCCGCTCTGGCGCGCGCGTGCTCGTCATCGACCTTGACCCGCAAGGCAACGCATCCACCGCTCTGGGTGTTGAGCACCGGGCGGAGACCCCCAGTGTGTACGACGTGGTCGTGGGTGATGTCGCGCTGGCCGATGTCGTGCAGAAGAGTCCCGAGTTCGCTCAGCTGTATTGCGTTCCCGCCACGATCCACCTCGCCGGTGCCGAGATCGAGTTGGTGTCGCTCGTGGCTCGCGAGCAGCGCTTGCGCACGGCCCTCGACGCATTTCTCTCGGCGAGTGACGAACCGTTCCACTACGTGTTCATTGACTGCCCGCCGTCGCTCGGTCTCTTGACGATCAACGCCTTCGTTGCCGCGCGCGAAGTGCTCATTCCGATCCAGTGCGAGTACTACGCGCTGGAGGGACTCAGCCAGTTGCTCAACAGCATCCAGCTCATTGAGCGGCACTTGAACCCGCAACTGCGGGTTTCCACGATCTTGCTGACGATGTACGACTCGCGCACGAACCTGGCCAATCAGGTGGTCGATGACGTGCGCGAGCACTTCCCCCAGCAGGTCTTGACCACGGTCATCCCTCGATCGGTGCGCATCAGTGAGGCGCCCAGCTATGGCCAGAGCGTCATCAGCTACGACGAGGGATCACCCGGCTCGCTCTCGTACCTCGAGGCTGCCGCCGAGATCGCACACCGCGGGGTGACCGCGTAATGGCTCAGAAGCGCACCGGCCTGGGTCGCGGCATCGGCGCCCTCATTCCTACCGGCGAGGGCGAGCGCCCCGTCGACGTGTTCTTTCCTGCCCCGGCGACGACCGAGGGCGAAGAGCTCGCGGTCGTGCCCGGTGCTCGGCTCGCAGCGATCGCCCCGAGTGACATCGTGCCGAACCCGCAGCAGCCGCGCACCGAGTTCCGCGAAGAAGAACTGGCCGAACTCGTGCACTCGGTTCGCGAGTTCGGGGTGCTGCAACCCATCGTGGTGCGCGAGCGTGCGGGCGCCCGGGCCGGTGAGCCCGCCTATGAGTTGATCATGGGCGAGCGGCGCTTGCGGGCATCCACGATCGCCGGCCTCGAGGCCATTCCCGCGATCGTGCGCAATACGAGTGACGACAACATGCTGCGGGATGCCCTGCTCGAGAACCTGCACCGTGCCCAGCTCAACGCTCTCGAAGAGGCGAGCGCGTACCAGCAGTTGCTCGAAGACTTCGGCATCACGCAAGAGCAGCTTGCCGAGCGCCTCGGGCGGTCGCGCCCGCAGATCACGAACACCCTGCGCTTGCTCAAGCTTCCGCCTCAGGTGCAAGCGCGGGTCGCCGCGGGGGTGCTCACACCGGGCCACGCGCGTGCGATTCTCGCCGCAGGCAGCACGCCGGCGATGCTCAAGCTCTCCGACAAGATCGTCAACGAAGAGTTGTCGGTGCGCCAGGCTGAGGCCGCGGCAGCGCTGTTGAGCGGGTCGGGCCCACGAGTACCTGTTGCGAGGAAGCCCACGGCAGGGTCTCGCCAGGGTCAACTCAACGAGATCGCCGAGCGACTGGGTGACCGCCTTGACACTCGCGTCACGATCACGCTGGGTCAGAAGAAGGGCACGATCGTCATCGACTTCGCCACCATTGGCGACCTCAACCGCATTGTGGCGGAGTTGGGTGATGACGGCTTTCGCTGAGTGGGGGCGCGTCTAGGCGCGAGTGTCACGCACTGCGGCTTGAGCGAGCTCGGCGTAGACCCATCCGACGTCGTGCCCCGCGGCTTCGAGCGCGAGCGCGAACGTTGAGGTCTCGGTGAGGCCGGGCATGACGCTCGCTTCGAGAAACCACGGAGTGCCGGCACCGTCGATGATCAGGTCGATGCGGCTGATGTGGCGCAGGCCGAGCGCTCGGTGCGCCGCGAGAGCCACCTCGGTGGCGCGAGCGGCCGTGGCGTCGTCGATTCGGGCGGGAGCATAGAAGCGCGTCTCTCCGGCGTTGTAGCGGGCCTCAAAGCCGTACACGCCCGATAGAGGCTCGATCTCAACTGCCGGCAGGGCGACGGGTCCATCACCCGTATCGATGATGCCAATGGCGACCTCGACACCCGTGATGCGCTGTTCGATCAGAGCGACATCGCAGTAGGTGAAGGCGAGCACCATGGCGCGACGCAGTTCGTCGTCGGTGTCGACGAGGCTGACGCCTTGGGCTGAGCCGCCTTGAGCCGGCTTGACGGCGACGGGCGGAGGCAGCTCTCCCCGGACCACCGACAACACACTTTCGGCACCGAGCTCACGAAACGCATCGCGCGTCAGGGCGATCGAGTGCGGTGTCGGTACCCCGGCACGCTCAACGATCGTCTTGGCGCGCGGCTTGTCCCATGCGAGGCGCGTCGAGCTGGCCGACGAGCCGACATACGGCAGTCCGAGAAACTCGAGCAGGCTGCGCAGCGCGCCGTCTTCACCGCTCGCGCCGTGCAGCGTCGGCCACACGACGTCAGGACGATCGGCCAGCAGTGCAGGCAACAGAGCCGCATCCGGGTCGAGCAGGGTCACGTCGAGCCCGTGGGCGGCGAGCCCATCGGCGACGCGACGCCCCGACTTGAGCGAGATGTCGCGTTCGTGCGAGATGCCGCCGGCAAGCACGGCGACGCGCTGAGCGGGAGAGGGAGCGGTGTGGTCAATCATGAGCGCGGCATCCGTCGTCAAGAAAGGAAGGGATCAAGAAAGGTTGGGCGGCGGGCTCGCCACATGCGGGTCATAGGCGGGCACAGCGATGGGCCCCGTGGTCGCGAACGTCTCGAGCAGTTCTTGCTCGCCCCGCACGACGGTGGCAAGGCGACGGATGCCCTCGCGCACTTCAGCGGGTGGCGGGTAGCAGAATGCGAGTCGCAAGTGCCCGCGGCCCGAGCCATCGGCGAAGAAGGCGGTGCCCGGCGTGTAGGCCACGAGCTCTTTCACGGCGCGCGGCAACATGGCCTTCGAGTCGAGGCCTTCGGTGAGGGTGACCCAGACGTAGAAGCCGCCGTTGGGAACCGTCCACGTCAGGTCGGGCAGGTATTGCTCGAGCGCCTCGATCATGGCGTCACGGCGCTCGCGGTAGAGGGTGCGGAACACGTCGATCTGGCCGCGCCAGTCTGCCTTGTCGAGGTAGTCGCTGATGACCATCTGGTTGAGCGAGCTGGGGCTGAGGATGGCCGCCTCGGCCGCAAGCACGAGTTTTTCTCGAATAGCGTGGGGAGCAAGAGCCCACCCGACTCGGAAGCCCGGAGCCAGCGTCTTCGAGAACGAGCCCAGGTAGACGATGCCGTCGGTCTCGACACTGCGCATGGCCGCGGGTGCCGGGCGGTCGAACCACAACAGACCGTAGGGGTTGTCTTCGAGAATGAGGATGCCCGCCGACCGCGCGATGTCGATGATCTCGAGGCGGCGCTCGCTCGAGAGCGTCACGCCCGCGGGATTGTGGAAGTTGGGAATCAGGTAGAGCAGCTTGAGTCGCTTGCCCGCCGCGCGCAGTGACTGGATGCGCTCGGTGAGGGCCGCGGGGATCATGCCGTCGGCATCCATCGCAATGTGCGCGACTTCGGCCTGGTACGAGCGGAAGATCCCCATGGCGCCGACGTACGACGGCGACTCGGCGAGCACGACATCGCCCGGGTCGAGGAAGAGCTTGGCGACGAGGTCGAGGGCCTGCTGCGAGCCCGTCGTGACGACGAGGTCGTCAACGCCCGCGCGAATGCCCTCGAGCGCCATGATCTCGAGGATGTGCTCACGCAATTCGGGCGTGCCCTGGCCCGAGCCGTATTGAAGTGCCGCGGGGCCGCGGTCGCGCATGACGCGCTCCATCGATTCGGTCACGGTGGCGAGCGGCAGGGCCGAGACGTAGGGCATGCCACCCGCGAGCGAGACGACTTCGGGGCGTGAGGCCACGGCGAACAACGCGCGCACTTCGGAGGCGCTCAGGCCGGACGTGCGCGCGGCATAGTGCCCGTACCACGGGTCGAGGTTGGTGCCCTCGCGGGAGATCGTCATGCTGTGCCCGTTCTGGATGGTCGGCGTGCCACCAGTGCAGAGCGCCGTCCCGGCCGCTCCCCCAGAGCACGTGGGTTCAAGAATACGGGCCGAATGCCGAGAAGCCCGCCCCCCGGTGTGGGGACGGTCTTCTCGGCGGTGAATCTCTTAGGCCAAGAACTCGGCCAGGTCGGCCTCGAGCGCAGGCTTGGGCTTGGCGCCGATCACGGTCTTCACGACCTCGCCGCCGCGGAAGACCTTCATCGCGGGAATCGACGTGATCTGGTACTTCATGGCCGTCTCGGGGTTGGCGTCGACGTCGAGCTTGACGATTTCCAGCTTGTCGGGGTGCTCGGCAGCGATCGCGTCGAGGATCGGGGAGACGGCGCGGCACGGACCACACCACTCGGCCCAGAAGTCGACCATGATCGTCTTCTCGTTCTTCAGAACCTCGGCCTCAAAGGTGGCGTCGGTCACATCGCGCGTGCTCATGGGTTCTCCTTGTGTCAGGTGGTCAGATTAGGCCGACGCGGTGGCCGCAGCGCGGCTGGCGTCGTGAATGGTCTCGAGGTAGTGCTGGGCGTCGAGGGCCGCCACCGTGCCGCTGCCGGCCGCAGTAATGGCCTGCTTGTAGGTCGGGTCGACCACATCACCCGCGGCGAAGACGCCGGGGAGGCTCGTGCGTGATGAGCGGCCATCCACGGCAATCGTGCCCTGCTCGGTGAGCTCGAGCACGCCGTGCACGAGGTGGGTGCGCGGGTCGGCGCCGATCGCCACGAACACGCCCTGCACGTCGAGCACACGCTGCTCGCCCGTGACGGTGTCGACGATGCCGATGCCACTCACGAGGTCAGCCCCGAGGATCTGCTCGACGCGCGCATTCATGATGAACTCGATCTTCTCGTCGGCCTTCGCACGATCGATCATGGCGGCGGATGCTCGGAAGTTCTCGCTGCGGTGAATCAGGTAGACCTTGTCGACGAAGCGCGTGAGAAAGGTGGCTTCTTCCATCGCCGAGTCACCGCCGCCGATCACGGCGACGGTTTTCTGCCGGAAGAATGCTCCGTCACACGTGGCACACCACGAGACGCCGTAGCCGCTCAAGCGGTCTTCGTCGGGCAGGCCGAGCTTGCGGTAGGCCGAGCCGGTGGCATATATCACGGCGTGCGCTTCGTGCCGCTCACCGTTGCCGAGCGTGACGGCCTTGACCGGCCCGTCGAGCTCGAGCGACACGACGTCGTCATAGACGATCTCAGCACCAAACTTTTCGGCCTGTTGCTGCATGCGCATCATGAGGTCGGGGCCCATGATGCCGTCGGGGAAGCCGGGGAAGTTCTCGACCTCGGTGGTCTTCATGAGCTCACCACCAAATTCCACCGAGCTCGCGATCACAAGCGGAGAAAGGTTGGCGCGCGCAGCGTAAATGGCGGCGGTGTAGCCCGCCGGGCCCGAGCCGATGATGATGACGTGACGCATGGAATTCCTCACGAGGTCGTCGATGGCGAAGTGCGGTCGACAGAAGCAGTAACCCAGCATAGGGCGCGGCTATTCCGCGCCCCGGGGAGTTCACCGAGCGTTCACGCGTGCCGCGGTTGACGCCTAGCTGTAACGACCCGGGACGTTGTGAACGTGTGAAGTAGCGAAGACCTCCGGAACGATGTGGGTATCTGACAACTCGCATCGAGACCGGAGGTCTTCGTGGTTCACGCTAATGCCGATCTGACACCGAAAGGGCGTC